>JBCCFK010000275.1:0-5833 GCA_039029775.1 Actinomycetota bacterium
GTCGGAAGACTTGGACTGCAAACAAACAAGGAAGATCAGAAAACAATGGAACACCTGGATTTGTTTTCCAAGGCCAAGATCTCCTCTCGGACGAAGACTGACATTTCAAGTTGATTCACGGTCTCCTCAAAGGCACCTGATCTGACTGTGGACTGTTTGTGCATGCAAGAATGTAGCTAGCACAAACCATTGGCACCAGACTCTATCCCACAGCCAGCGTGGATATATCCAAGGGTGTCAAAGTGTTTGAAGGAGAAACTGAAGTTGGAGAGCGAAGCGAGGAAGCCGCGATTGACGGCTACGACCACCGGAGGTCGACGGGCTGCGCCCGGCGGCCGAAACGGGGCCACCGGCACTCCGCAGAGGCGGCCGAGGAGCACAGCGACGAACCGCCGATTGACGGCTAGGAAAAAAGCACGACGCTGGCGGTGAAGCCGTGCATGTGGTTTCGGTCGCCGACGGGTCCGATCTCGCCGGCGCAGAACATGCCGGCGAGCGGCGCGCGAAGGGCCTCGTAGATCGTGGAGGCGTCGTGGTCGGGCTCGCCGAAGAGATGTGTTCCTCGTCCGTTGCAGGTGAAGACGAGCGCGCCTTCAGCGGTTCGGCCGTCGAGCAGTTCCCGGAGGTCCTCGTCGGCGGTGTCGGCGTCTCGGACCTGGAACTGGACGGTCTGGCCGAGTCCCACACGGTCACCGACGGCGACGGCGCCGGTCGTGCGGTCGACGCCCATGACGCCCCGGATCAGGAAGTCGCCGCGACGGAAGTCCACCTGGTGTTCGTTGACCACGATCCCGATGTGCAGGCCGGCCTGCAGGAGTTGCTTGGTGGCATCGTCGGCCTCGGCGACGACGTCCTGGAGGCGTTCGACGGCGGGCCGGCCGCCGAGGCCGGCCACGAGGTTGTGTTCGACTTCGGTGACGGTGAACGGCTCGCCGACGGGGCGACAGCCCTGTGAGACCAGCGTGGATGCGGCGCCCTCGGGGAGGAGGAATCCGACGGCGCCGTCGCTGTAGGTGACGTCGTCGAGCACGAGGCGGTTCCCCCCGGGTGCCGCCGAGGCCGAGGCGAGGCCACCGACGACGCGCAGCTGGGGCGTCTGTTCGGCGAGTTCGTGCAGCAGGCCGTCGACGGGGAAGGAGAAGGGGTCGGCCACCAGCACCAACGTCCCGCCGTCGACCTCGTTCGGGAAGCCGCCGATCGCCCAGCCGTCCGCGGTGCGCTCGGCTTCGAGGCGGACGCCGACGACGTCGTCGAGGCGACCGGCCCACAAGCTGACGGCGGCGACGTCCTCGACCTCGCGCTCGTTGCCCATGACCGACACGGCGGTGCACCCGACCAGGAGCCGCGGTCGCAGCAGCGAACGGATCGCGGCCAGCACTTCGTCGGCGGAGGCGATGGTCGGACCGGTCAGGAAGACCACGGCCAGGTCCGGCTCCTCTCCGACGGCGTCGAGGACCTGCCCGACGACCTCGCCGGTGGCGTGGCTCAGCAGCGGGTGTTCCGATACCGCAGCGCCGAAACGGCCCATCAGCTCGTCACTCGGCGTCGTCGGCGTCGACCGGTGGCAGCAGGGTGTATGGCACGACCACCGTGTGGCCTGCGTCGACGCGGCAGTGGGCCTCGACGGTCCCGTAGTCCTCGAAGTCGATCTCGCCGCGAACGAGTCGGTAGGAGAACTTCCCCGGCTCCACCTGGAGCGGTTGCACGTTGCGCGCGACCTGCTCGCCGTCGCGGAGGTAGACCACCTCGAGGGCGCCGGTCCCGTCCTCGTCGGGCGCGCAGCGCACGAGCACGACGAGGTGGGGAGCCCAGGTCAGCGGCACCGGGTGGGGCGCAGCCGCCGAGAACTGAATGCCCTTGAGATCGATCCTGGTCGAGGGTCCCTCGACCTGACGGAGCTCGATCTCGTCGATGAAGACGGCAGCGACGATGTCCATGGCCCGACGCTACCGCCCGGATACACGCACGAGCCGAGCCGTGCCGCTCCTAAGCGGCGGCGGAGGATGTCTTGCGCGCGAGCGCGTCGACGTCGCTGTGACGCACCTCGGCGAGCCCGAGGCCACGGATGCCGCGGATGACCCACCAGCCGAGATCGAGGTCGGACCACTTCCGGGCGAACCTCGCCGAGGTGGGGGCCGCGTGATGGTGGTTGTGGAGCCCCTCGCCCGCGGTGAGCAGCGTGAGCCAACGCAGGTTGGTGGCGCTGTTGTCCTCGAAGGTCTTGCGCCCGAAGTGGTGGCCGGGGCCGTTCACCGAGCCGCTCAGGGCGAGGTACATCACGAAGTGCAGCCCGCCCGCGATCAGGCCCGGGATGACGCCGATGAGCAGCATCAGGATCGCGACGAGCGCACCGAGTCCGAGCAGGGCGTGGTTGAAGATCGCCCGGTCCCATCTGGTCTCTGGCAGGTCCTTAGCGTATTTCCGCACGACCTCGGGATCGCCTGCAGCGGCCCGGTACAGGAACACGTTCTTGAGTTGGACGGTCCACCAGCCGAGGATCGCCGGCGAGTGCGGGTCCTCCTCGGTGTCGGTGTGGGCGTGGTGTTTGCGATGCACGGCGACCCACTGGCGGGGGCGGATGCCGGTCGTGATCCACGTGATGAACTTGAACGTGGCGTTGACCGGCGCCTTGAAGGTCACCCCTTTGTGGGTGAGGGCGCGGTGCAGGTAGATCGTCGTCGTGAAGATCGCGATCTGTGTGACCACGAACGCGGTCACGACGACGAGAATCGCAGTGGTGAGCATGGGCGTATGTCTCCGGGAGTCGCGGCGGGATCGGTCGGTGCCCGCCGTTGCTTGTCTGACCAGCTCGACCGGCCCTTGGTTACGCGATCTATCCTCCCGCCCGTGAACGACGCACGAGCGCTGAGCGAATACGACGCCAAACAGCTGCTGGCCGGCTTCGGGGTCCGGGTGAGCAGGGAGCGGGTGGTGGCCACCGCGGAGGAGGCCGTGGCCGCGGCATCCGAGATCGGCCACCCAACGGTCCTCAAGCTGAGCGGCGCCGAGATCATGCACAAGACCGAGATCGGTGGCGTCCGGCTCGGCCTCGTCGGTGACGACGCCGTCGCGGCAGCCGCGGCCGAGCTGCTCGATGCCGGTCCCGACGGCGCCGAGCTGCTGGTGGCCGAACAGGTCAGCGGCAACCGCGAGCTGATCGCCGGGGTGACCGAAGACCCGCAGTTCGGACCGACGCTGATGTTCGGCGTGGGCGGCATATTCGCCGAACTACTCGCCGACGTGGTCTTCCGACTCCTGCCGGCGAGCGTCGAGGACATCGAGTCCATGCTCGACGATCTGGCGAACCCCGACATCCTCGACGAGTTCCGTGGCGAGCCCGCCGTCGATCGCGAGGAGCTGGTCGCCGCGTTGTCCGGCCTCGCCGCGTGCGCCGGATCACGTGACGACATCGCTTCCATCGACGTCAACCCGCTGATCGTGGCCGGCGGGAGTCCGGTGGCGGTTGACGCGCTGGTGGTCCTCCGATGAGCCGCCTCGACCTGACGCCGCTGTTCGAGCCCAAGGGCGTCGTCGTCGCCGGCGCATCCACCCATCCGGGGAAGTTCGGCTTCGTGGCACTCCACAACGTGCTCGCCGCGGGCTACGAGGGCCCGGTCTTCGCCACCAACCCCGAGCGCCCCGAGATCCTCGGCGTCCAGTGCGAGGCCGCGATCGCGGACCTCCCCGACGGGGCCGCCGACCTCGTGATGATCTGCACCCCTGGCCGCATCATCCCCGATGTGCTGCGTGAGAGTGCGGCCAAGGGCATCCGCGCTGGCTTCATCGTGTCCGGCGGTTTCCGCGAGGCGGGGGAGGAGGGTGCGGCACTCGAGCAGGAGATCGTCGCCCTCGCCGACGAGCTCGGCATGGTCGTCGCGGGCCCGAACGGTCAGGGGCTGGTGTCGACGCCACAGAAGCTCTGGTCCCAGATCGTGGCCCCGTACCCGCCGACGGGTCACATCGGCATCGTGAGCCAGTCGGGCAACCTGGTCTCGACGCTGATGAACCTGGCTCGCCAGGCGAACGTCGGCGTCAGCCGCGCCGTGAGCGCCGGCAACCAGGGCCAGGTCGAGATCGCCGACTACCTGGAGTACATGGCGGACGACGACGAGACCCGGGTGATCGTCTCCTACGTCGAGGGCGTGCCGGACGGCCGGCGGTTCTACGAAGCGCTCCGGTCGACCACGGCCCGCAAGCCGGTCATCATCGTCAAGGGTGGCGTGTCCGAGGACGGCGCGCGGGCGGCGGCCAGCCACACCGGGTCACTCGCGACCAACGACCGCGTGTTCGACGGGATGCTGAGCCAGGCGGGCGCCATCCGGGCCCGAGGCATCGACGAGGCCTTCACCCTCGCCGCCGGCTTCGCGTCGATGCCCATGGCACCGGGACCACGGACCGTCGTGCTCACCACGGTCGGCGGCTGGGGTGTCCTCACGAGCGACGCCATCGCTGCGTCGTCGCTCGAGCTGATCGCGCTCCCACAGGATCTCCACGATGCGATCGGCGAGCTCGTCCCACCACGGTGGTCGAGGAACAACCCGATCGACCTCGCCGGCGGCGAGACCCGCGAGACGATCCCCAAGGTCCTCGACCTCATCACGTCGCACCCCGACGTCGACGCGGTCATCTACCTCGGCATTGGCATCCAGGGGAACGTGGCCCGGGCCTACCGAGAGAGCCCGTACCTGGACGAGGGCATGGACCGCATGGCGTCGTTCCACGAACGCCAGGAGGTCGTCTACGCGACCGCGGCGGTCGAGGCCTCCCGGGCCTCGGGCAAGCCGGTCGTGGTGGCCTCGGAACTGGGGATCGGGGATCCGGACAACCCCGGTGTCGCGACCCTCCGGGATCTCGGATGGCCGTGCTTCGCGTCGCCCCAGGCCGGCGTGGCGGCCCTCGATGCCATGTACCGCGCCCGTCGCGGCTGACCCCGCGCGGCCTGATTCTTCTGGTCGCCCCACCCTGGTTACGATGTGCCGGTGATCGCCGTCCTGCAGCGTCTCGTCATTCCGGTGATCCTGTTGGCCGCCGTGATCGGGGCCACCATCGCGACGGACCGTCTCGGCAACGACCCGATCCCCGAGGCGAGCACCGGCGTCGACGTCCAGCGGCCTGACACACCGGTGTTCTCGATCCGGAGGGCTCCCGACCTGCTCACGTCGGAGCGAGCCGTCGAGGACCTCAACTCCTCATTGGACGGCTGGGTGGCGACGTTGCCGCCCAACAGCTGCTTCGTCGTCTCCTCGGGTGCCGACGTCATCTACTCGCACCAGGCGGACCTGCCACTCACGCCCGCGTCGAACATGAAGATCCTGACCGCCGTGGCCGCGCTCCAGGCGCTCGGTGTCGACTACACGTTCGAGACCCGTGTCGCCGCGCTGCAACGGCCGGACGAGAACGGCTTCCTCAGCGGCGATCTCTACATCATCGGCGGCGGCGACCCCCTGCTGCGCAGCGACGCCTATCTCGCGCTGCTGCCCGAGGGGTTCAGCGACGTCCACACCAGCGTCGAGCAGATGGCCGATCAGACCGTGGCCACCAACATCGCCGACATCTCCGGCGGCGTACGCGTCGACGAGACCCGCTACGACAACGAGCGAGCGCCCATCAGCGTCCCGGGCGAGCTGCTCGACGCCGCGCTGCTCGGCGCCCTCGGCGGTGCCATCGTCGACCAGGGCTTCGTCGGTCTCGAGGACGGCTACGCCAGCCAGATCGTCGAGGAACCCGAGCCAGGCGCGGTCGACGAGAACGGCGACCCGCTCTCCACGCCGGAGCCGCCGCCGCTGCCGAGGTCGGACGAGCCGGCGCGCGAGTTCGCCGCCCGCTTCGACGA
>JBCCFK010000276.1:0-5766 GCA_039029775.1 Actinomycetota bacterium
CCACCGACGTCTGGGCACTCCGCAGCGTCGACGGCCCGATGCCGAGGAAGCACCTCGCTACCTGCATGGACATCGATCCTTCCTATGTGACGCTGGTCGCCGATCGCCTCGAGGAACTGGGGCTCATCGAGCGTCAGCCCCACCCGACGGATCGCCGGGTGAAGAACCTCGTGCTGACCGCCAAGGGGCGAAGGTTCCAGAAGACCGTGCCGGACAAGCTCTGGAGCGGGCAGACCATGTTCTCCGCCCTCAGCAGCGATGAACGAGCTCGGCTCACCGACATCCTGATGAAGGTCGCCGCGGAAAGCGCCCGGACGCGGAGCTGATCGCTCGGCATCGAGGGCCGGCGTCGACCTCGACGTGACGCGCGGCCTCGACCGACCCGACTCGGCCCGCCGGACAGCTTCGCGTCACGCGCCGGGTTCCGACGATCCGGAGGGCTGCGCCCACCGGATGTCGAAAGCCGGCCCTGGGGTGACGTGCAGGATCGTGGACGGCTCGTCGATCAACAGGCGATGCCAGTGTCCCTGGGGCACGATGCACCCCTGCCCGGCGGCGACATCGGTCCGGTGTGTCCCCTCGTCGGCGTCGACGAGTTCGACCGCGGCGCGGCCCGCCAGGACGATGATGAGTTCATCGCCGTCGGTGTGCAGTTCGCCGTCGTGAGCGGAATCGCTGTGCAGGTGGTGCACGCCGAGCGTGAGCCCGTCGATGCGAGGCGGTGGCCCGGTCTTGTCGACGGTCGACATCGTGCCGTCGTCGGCGACGAGCAGGTACGTGGCGTCGATGTCGAATGGAGCCCGGGAAGCGGCGGTGCTGTCGTCGTCGGGGGTCATGTGGGTCCTGTCGGGTCGGCGGTGTCGAAGTCGAGGAGCGTGATGGAGGGTCGTGCGTGACCGAGCTGGTCGATGAGCTCCGGTTTCCACAACGCTCGGCCTGCGGGGAGCGGGATGTCGGTCGCCGAGCGAACGCCGGGGATCGACTCGCCCAGTGCGAGGGCATGATCGACATCCAGGCCGAACGGCATCGGCGGCGCGGTGTAGGTCGCCGAGACGTCGTGACCGTCGAGGGTCTGGTCGCTGAACCAGACCGGGATGCTGTCGAACACCATCGCTCCGCCGGGGAAGCGAACGGCGCAGTCGGCGATCAGCGACCGGACCTCGTCCGGTTGGAAGTACATCAGGAGGCCCTCGGCGGTGACGAGTACGCCGTCGTCGGGTTCGACGGTGGCCATCCACGACCGGTCGAGGGCCGAGCAGGCGAGGTGCTCCATGCCGACCTCGGCGGGCAGGAGTCGTTCACGGAGCGCAACGGCCTCCGCGACGTCGACGCTCACCCAACGGACGGACGGCCGGCCCAGCCGCCAATAGCTGGTCTGCAGCCCCTCGCCGAGGGCGACCACGGTGCCGTCGGGGTGCTCGGCCAGGAACTCGCGGGTCACACGGTCGAAGGCGACCGCACGGAGCGGGTGACTCTCACTCGGGTCCCCGAAGTCGGCGTGGTCGCCGATTCTGGCGTACAGGTCTTCCGCCAGCGGGTCGTCGAACGCCGAGTCCGGGCGCGCCGACTCGATCGCACGGTTGCGCAGCGTCCACAACATCGTCTCTGGCACACCATCCACGCCCGAGACGTCGACGAGCACCGGGGGCGCTGCCGCTGTCGGATCCTCCGTCACCGTGGACCCGTCGACGGCGGGCCTGCGGGGCCGATTCGGCGCCCGACAGGCGAATTTTCGTATGTCATAAAATAAAGACTACGAGCCGTCTAGACTCTTGGCAATGGCACGCGACCGAGGCGCTACAGCCGAACCCATGGAGGCGTCACCCGACCCGCCACCCCGGGCACGCCGTGGCCGGCCACCACGCCTCGATCGCGACCAGATCGTCGCCGCGGCGACGAAGCTCACCGCCGAGGTCGGGCTCACCGACTTCTCCCTCCAGACCCTCGCCGAGCGTCTCGACTGCACGGCGATGAGCCTTTACCACCACGTCGAGAACCGCGCCACGCTCGAACGACTCGTCGTCGAACACGTGTCGGCCTCCGACCCCCTGCCTCCACTTCCGACACCGGGCGGCGAACGCGAGTGGCTCGTGGCGGTGGCGCACCAGATCCGCGCCCGCCTCCTCGCTCACCCGGGCGTCGCCGAACACCTCCTCGCGCACGGACCCACCGGCGCCAGCATGACGACGGTCGATCGCGTCGCCACCGTCCTGCTCGCCGCGGGGGTGGGCATCGAACGGACGGCGCGGTCGTACTCGTTGCTCATGACGGCCACGACCGCGCTCGCCCTCCAACAGGCCGCCGTCGAGCGGCACCACCGCCGCGGCATCGCTCCCTTCGCCGAATCACATGCCTCGATGCACACCAGCACCGACCTGGTTCGTCGCCTCGCCCCCGACTTCACGCCGGACCGCGACGTGGTCTTCGACGAGTCGATCAGCCTCGTTCTCGACGGGATCCTCGCGCCTGGTTGACGCGACGGATCGGTGCGCTAGCCCGGCCGTTGATCGAGCGGGCACGTCTCGGTCGGTTGCGGCGTGAGTCCGAGGATGCGGATCCCCGGGGTCTCGAACCGATGCCAGGTGTCTTCGGGCACCACGAGGAACTGACCCTGCGCCAGTCGGGTCGGTCGTTCCTGGCCGTCGGCGAGCACCACCAGCGTCGCCTCACCCTCGAGTATCAGGAGCAGCTCATCCGCTCGGTGACGCTCCCAGGGGGTGTCGCCGGCGAAGGTGGACACGAACAGCCCCCGGCCCTCGAGCTCGCCCAGGCGGACAAACGACGGCTCCGGTGCGTCGAGTGCGGGCGCGGTGGTCGGGTCGAGCAGGAATGCGAGACCGGCGAGCGCGTCGCCGAGGTCCACCGGTGTGACCGACGAACTCCCGTCTGTCCCTTCGCTCGTCATGCCCGCGTGCGCCGTCGGCGCGGGCTGCTGCGCCGGATTCGTCGTCGGATGCCCCGCAGCCCTTCCACCGCGGCGAAGGTAGCACCGGGCGCCGCAGTCGAGTTCACGGGCAGCGTCACCTCCGGGTCGCCGTCCCACCAGGCGTCGGCTAGCCGAGCGCGGCCAGGCGGCGCTCGAGGTGCCGGCGTTCCGCGGCGTTCGGGACGAGATCGAGCGCGCGTCCGAAGGCATCGCGGGCGTCGTCGTCACGCTTCGCCCGCCGAGACAGCTCACCTCTGGTGGCCCAGAACAGGTGGTAGTCCTCGAGATCGGTGATGTGGCCGAGCATTTCCAGGCCCGCGAGCGGGCCGTCGGTCATCGCCACCGCCACCGCCCGGTTCAGGCGGACGACCGACGAGTCGACCATGGCGTCGAGCTGTGCGTACAGCGACGAGATCATCAGCCAGTCGGTGTCCTGGGCGGTCGGTGCATTGGCATGGTGAGAGGCGATCATCGCCTGCACCTGGTAAGGGCCGGGCCGCATCAGCGCCATCGCCTGTGCGAGCACCCGGTTCGCCTCCGCGATGGCGTGCCGGTCCCAGGACGTGCGGTCCTGGTCGTCGAGCAACACCAGGTCGCCGAGAGCGTCGACCCGCGAGGCCTGCCGGCTCCGATGGAAGAGCTCCAAGGCCAACAGGCCCGCCGGCTCCGGCTCGCCCGGCGCGAGTCGACCGACGAGACGGGTGAGGCGGATGGCTTCGTCGACCAGGTCGGTGCGGATCGAGCCCTTCGCCTCGTCATGGGCCAGGTAGCCCTCGTTGAAGATCAGGTACAGGACGGCGAGGACGGCACTCAGGCGATCCGTGAGCTCGTCGGGGAGGCTGAGGGGGATGCCGGCGGTTCGGATCTTGCCCTTCGCTCGCACGATCCGCTGCGCCAGGGTGGCCTCGGGGATCAGGAAGGCCGCGGCGATCTCGGGCGTCGTCAGGCCGCCGATCAGCCGAAGCGTCAGGGCGACCTGGGCATCGACGTTCAGCGCCGGATGGCAACACAGCAGGAGCAGCCGGAGGCGTTCATCGGCCGTGTCATCGTTGTCCGGTTCGTCGATCATGTCGGTCAACCGCACGTCCGGTGCCTCGCGCAGCTCTTCGAGGTGCGTCGCGGACGACGCAAGGCGATCTTGGGCCCGCCTCGTCGATCTGAGCCGGTCCTGGGCCCGACGGCGCGCCGTCGTCATCAGCCAACCGCCGACGTTCGGCGGCACGCCGTCGTCGGGCCAGGTCCTCGCCGCCTCGACCATCGCGTCCTGGACGGCCTCGTCGGCGAGGTCGAGGTCGCCGAAGCGAGACGCCAGGACCGAGAGGATCCGCGGAGCGTCCTCGCGCATCGCCCGGTCGAGGTGGTCCTCGACCGTGTCGTCGCGTCGGGGCGTCATCCGGTCGTCGGTCACGAGAGCTGCAACACCGGGTTGCCGGCCCTAGGCGTCGGGCCGGAAGGCGATCGGGCGGATCTCGAAGACGACGTCGTCGGCAGGCATGGCCGTGGCCAGCCGGATCGCCTCGTCGAGGTCGTCCGCCTTGATCACGTAGTAGCCGCCGATCTGTTCCTTGGTCTCCGCGAACGGGCCGTCGGTGACCGTGACCGACTCGCCGGACTTCGCCACCGAGGTCGCGGCTGCGCTCGGGGTGAGCGAGGCACCCCCGATCCAGTGGCCGTTGTCGATCAGCATCTGGTTGTACGCCATCCAGCGACCCATCATCTCCTGGAACTCTGGCGTTCCCGGCGCCGGACCCTCGCCCTCGACCTCGACGGAGTGGTTGATGATCAGGTAGTCCATGGTGAGATTCCTCCCCTGTGTCGGGCGCAACTCTTGCGCCTCACCCGTATCACTCCGGCGGACCGCGGAATCGACACGATCCGCCGAAGAAAATCCTCCGAGCGCCCGTGTGCGCCGGACGGAAGGCGGTCAGGCCGACGACTGACGCGCCCCGAGCACGCAGAATTCGTTGCCCTCCGGGTCGGCCATGACCACCCAGGGGACGTCACCCTGGCCCACGTCGATCCGGGTCGCGCCGAGGTCGAGGAGGCGTTCCACCTCGGCGTCCTGGTCATCGGGCCGCAGGTCGAGGTGGAGCCGGTTCTGGCCCGCCTTGGGGTCCCCGACGGGGAGGAAGAGCAGTCCTGGCGTGCGGCCGGCCTCCGGCTGGATCTCGAAGACGACGGGCCCGTCATCGACGACCACCCAGCCCAGCGCCTCGCACCACCACCGACCCAGCGCGATCGGGTCGCTCGCCGCGACCGTGACCTGCTCCCACTCGAGTGCCATGGCCCGACCCTAGCGACGCCCTCGCACTTCACCAGCGGGATTGCTACCTCCCCAGGGTGGGGATCCACGCGGCGAGCGCCGCGCCGATGTCGTCCGGTGAGTCCTCCTGGGCGAAGTGCCGCCCGACCACCGAGACCTCGGTCTGGTTGGGCCACCGGCGAGCGAACGCGAGCAGGTCGCCGGTGAGGGTGTCGCCGTCGGACACGTCGATCAGCAGTTTCGGCACGGCCGACGACGACAGCCACTCGGCGTAGGCGGCGACGATCTCGTGCACGTCCGCCGGCTCGCCGTCGAACGGGATCTCGCGAGGCCAGGTCAGCGTGGGGCGGCGCCCCTCGCCCGGGGCGGCGAACGGTCTGCGGTACTCGGCCATCTCGTCGTCGGTGAGCTCGCGGATCACGCCGCCCGGGAGGCCGCGCTCGATGAACACGTTGTCCACCAGCGCCATCCGCTCCCCGGCGTCGGAGCGGAGTTGCCCGAAGAACGCTCGACCCTCGTCGCCCAGCTGTGCCCATGAACGCGGTGCGACGTTGGCCTCCATGTAGGCGATGCCGGC
>JBCCFK010000277.1:0-5717 GCA_039029775.1 Actinomycetota bacterium
ATGCCGTGGCGCTGCGGCCGGGCGATCGCCGGCTCGACCTGGCCTGCGGCACCGGCATCGTCGCCCGGACGGCACACGGCGCCGGCGAAGGCGTCGAGGTGGCCGGTGTCGACCTCAACCGGGCGATGCTGACCGTCGCTCGACGCATCGAACCGGCCATCGAGTGGATCGAGGGCGACGTCGGCCGGCTGCCCGTCGACGACGACAGCTACGACGCGGCGACCTGCCAGATGGCCTTCATGTTCTTCCCCGACCGCTCGGCTGCGCTGGCCGAGATGGCGCGGGTCGTCCGGCCCTCCGGCCGTCTCGCAGTGCTGGTCCCCGCGGCCATCGAAGCCCAGGCCGCCTACGGCCCGTTCGTCGACGTCGTCGTTCGCCGGACCGGCGAGGCGGCGCGTTCGATGCTGAGCACGTACTGGAACTGCGGCGACATCGGCGCATTCGCGGCTCTCGCCACGGGGGCCGGTTGGAAACACGTGGCAGCGACCACGCCCGTGGGGGTTGCGCACTTCGGATCGATCGAGGCCTTCGTCGACACCGAACTCGACGCCACACCGCTGGGCGACAGGATCGAGGACGACGATCGGACGGCGATCGTGGACGAACTCCGGCCGGTGCTCTCACAGTGGCTGACCGACGACGGGCTGACGATCCCGTTCGCCTGCAACCTCGTGGCTGGCGCCGCCTGAACGATGCGCTCAGCCGTGCGCCGCGGACACGGCCAGCTGGGTGATCGCCTCGATGATCGGCGCCCAGTAGTGCGGTGGGAGATCGTGGCCCATGCCGTCGAGCTCGACCAGCTCCGCGCCGGGGATGAGCTCGGCGAGGCGAGCCCCACCGTCGGGAGCGACCAGCGTGTCGGCGGTGCCGTGGAGGATCACCGTCGGGACGTCGAGACCGGCGAGGTCTGGCTCGCGGTCCGGCGCCGTGAGGATGGCGGCCATCTGACGGGTCTGGCCCGACGGGTGATGTCCGCGGTCGAAGGACGCTGCGAAGTACTCGCGGGTCCACTCCTCGTCGAAGTGGCCGGCCGTCGACCAGATGGTCCGCGCCGCCACGTCGGCCTCGACGATCGCATCGCGACTCTGGTCCTCCGGGGCGGGCGCCAGGATCGCCTCGAGCGCCTCCGGCGACGGCTGCCCCACGTCGGGGGCGCCGGTCGTGGAGCTGAGCAACGACAGGCTCTGCACCCGGTCGGGGAACTCGATGGCCAACGTCTGGGCGATCATGCCGCCGAGTGACACCCCGAGCACGTGCGCTCGATCGATCCCTGCGTCGTCGAGCACGGCGACGACGTCGGCCGCCATGTCGCTCAGCGTGTAGGGCACATCCGGCTGCTCACCGGCTGCGACGGCAGCGGACACCTCGCCCAGGTCGACCGGATGGTCGTCGAGCCAGGAGGACAACCCAACGTCGCGGTTGTCGAGACGGATCACACGGAACGCACGATCGATCAGGCCCTGCACGAACTCGTCCTCGAAGAAGATCAGCTGTGCACCCAGGCCGGCGATCAGCACCAGCGGCGGGTCGTCGTCGTAGAAGCCCTGGACCTCGTATTCGATCTCGATGTCACCGGAGGAGGCGCGAGCCATCACATCCGGTCCAGCAGCTCGCGCTTCTTGGCCTCGAACTCCTCGTCGGTGATCGTGCCGGCGCGGCGGAGCGCATCGAGCTGCTCGATCTGCTCGGGAATGGTGGGGGCGGCCTCAGCTGCGCCACCCATGGCTGAGGCGGTGGCCTCACCCATCCGGCGGAAGTTCTTCGCCTCCCCCGCCTCCATGGCCCGGTAGATCTCCTGCTGGACGAGGTTGGGCTTGCGGACCGCCTCGAACGTCTGCTGTCCGCCCTCACCCGCCGACTCGACCCCGAGGTCGCCGGCGCCGAGCACACGCTCGAAGAGCGACTGGTTGAAGAACACGGTGTTGATCCGGTCCAGGGGGATCTCGATGCCGCTCTTGGCCAGGATGCCCGACCGGTGGATGACGCGATCGGTCGTGACCACGAAGTTCTCGCTCGTCCACTTGATGTAGTTCTGCACGAACCAGACGAGGGCCGCCAGCACCAGGATCCCGGCGAGGATCCGCAGGGCGTCGTTGTCGTACACGAGGGTGATGATCCCGATGATCACGGCCGCGGCGAGCGCCGCGGACGCCGGGAAGATGCGCCACCAGTGCGGACGCAGGTCGAGGATGATCTCTTCACCCTGATTCAGGAGTTTCGTCGGGAAGGCCACGCGCCGACTCTACAACCCGGCGTCGGCGGGACCAGGGTGTGTGCGCTCAGCCCCACCCCAGGTCGTGGAGCGTGTCGTCGTCGATGCCGAAGTGGTGTGCGAGCTCGTGGATGACGGTGATCGTGACCTGGTCGACGAGGTCCTCCTCACTCGTGCACATCTCGAGCAGCGGCAACCGGTAGACCGTCACCCGATCCGGCATGGCGAAGCCGCCGTACTGATCGCGTTCGGTCAGCGGGATGCCCTCGTAGAGGCCGAGGAGGCCCTCCTCGGGGGGTTCGTCCTCGATCATGACGACCACGTTGTCCATGAGCTGCGCCAGACCCTCGGGGATGTCGTCGAGGGCATCGGCGACGAGTCCCTCGAAGCGTTGCGGCGGCACCTGCAGCATCCGCTCACGCTACTGGCGCATCGCACATGCTCGGCCCTTCAGGTCGTCGGTGGCCGACGGTAACGTGCTCGAGGTGCAGGAAGCGGACCGGCTGCTCGACGGACTCACCGAGCAACAGCGCGCGGCGGTGACCACCACCGCGGCCAGGCTCCGAATCCTCGCGGGCGCCGGGAGCGGCAAGACCCGGGTGCTCACGCGGCGCATCGCCCACGGCGCGCGGGCCCAACGAATCGAGCCGAACCGCACGCTCACCCTCACGTTCACGCGCAAGGCGGCGGGTGAACTGCGTGCCCGCCTCCGCAAGCTGGGGCTCACCGACTCCGTCACCGCCGGGACGTTCCACGCCCAGGCGTTCGCACAGCTGCGGAGTCGCTGGGCCGACACCGGCACGAAGCCACCGGAGCTGCTCGACCGTCGCGGCCGCGTGCTGTTCCCACTGCTCCCGCGCGATCTGAGCCGGACCGACAAGCTCGCAGTCATGGCCGAGGTCGACTGGGCTCGGGCCCGGCGGGTGACGCCGGAGTCCTACGGCGCCGCGGCATCCCGAGCGGGGCGTTCCACGGTCGTCGGCGTCGACCTGGTGTCGGAGACGTTCGCCGCGTACGAGGAGCGCAAGCGTCGGCAACGCCTCGTCGACTTCGACGACCTCCTCGAGCTCGCGATCCGGGACCTGTCCGACCCGGAGTACGCCCGGGCCCAACACTGGCGTTTCCGCCATCTCCTCGTCGACGAGTTCCAAGACGTCAACCCGCTGCAGTTCGATCTGTTGAAGGCCTGGCTCGGACCGGAGTCGACCCTCTGCGTCGTCGGCGACCCCAACCAGGCGATCTATGCATGGAACGGCGCCGACGCCGTGTACCTCGATCGATTCGAGGAGTTCTTCTCACCGTCGGAGACGGTCGAGCTCACCACCAACTTCCGGTCCACGCCCCAGATCCTGCGGGCGGCGGCGGCAGTGCTCGAGACCGAACCGCTCGAAGCGCACCGGCCCGACGGACCCTTCCCCGGCGTGCAGCGGTGCGACGACGAGCACCACGAGGCCCGCGCCATCGCCCGACGGGTCCGAGACCGACACGTCCCGGGGGCCCGCTGGTCCCGCCAGGCGGTGCTCGTCCGCACCAATGCCCAGACGACCTTGATCGCGGACGCGCTCCGAAGCGCCGACGTGCCGGTGGCGATTCGGGCGGGAGCGAGCCTGCTCGACGACCCGACGGCGGCCGATCGCGTTCGCGAGTTGGCCGAAACCACCGTCCCGCTGACAACCGCGCTCGCCGATCTCCGGCTCGATGCCGCCGAGGCGTCCGACGGCGACGAACGCCACGTCCTCGAGTCGCTCGTGGCCCTGGCGGTGGACCATGTGTCGGTCCACCCCGAGGCGACATCCACCGACTTCGCCACCTGGGTCCGGGCCACCGTCAGCGACGACGCCTCGTTGGGCGACGATGCGGTCGAGGTGGTCACCTTCCACGCGTCCAAGGGCCTCGAGTGGCCCGTCGTGCATCTCGCCGGGGTCGAGGACGGGCTGGTTCCCATCGGGCGGGCGATCGGCGAGGCGGCCCTCGCCGAGGAACGGCGACTCTTCTACGTGGCCGTGACCCGCGCCGAGGACGAACTCCACGCCTCCTGGTGCGCCAGCCGACGCTTCGGCGAGCGCGTGCGCGACCGGTCGCCCTCTCCGTACCTCGACGCACTGGCCCGTGCCGGTGCGGCCGAGGCCGCGCAACAGGTCGGTGCCAGCCGGAACGTCATGCGAGTCAGAGAGCTCCGAGCCCGACTGGGTGTGGCCGACGATGAGGACGAGACGCCGGACCTCCGCGAGGACATCCGAGCATGGCGGAGCCGCACCGCGCGCGCCGCCGGGGTCCCGGCTTACGTGGTGTTCCCGGATCGGACGCTTGACGTCCTCGTGGCCAGTCGGCCGGCGACGCGGGATCAGCTGGCCGAGGTGCCGGGCCTCGGCCCAGTGAAGATCGAGCGCTACGGCGACGAGCTCCTCGAGATGCTCGGCGACTAGTCGCTAGAGGTCGACGGGGACCACGACCACCACGACCGTGGCGTCGCAATTGCGCAGGACCGACTCCACGGTCGCGCCGAGCGACGGGCGATCGTCGAGACGACGCAGGACGGCGCCCATGATCACCATGTCGGCCTCGATGTCCTCGACGAAGCGCAGGAGCTCGGGCGCCGCAGCCTGGGCCGTGAGGGAATTCGGGTGCGCCTCCACGCCCAGCTCACGAGCCTGGTCGACCGCCTGCCACAGCAATCGGGTGCCGACCTCGGCCGGCACGTTGTCGACCGCGACGTTGGAGCCCAGGAACGGCATCCACCGGTGGCTCGGCCCGTCCTCGGTGACCACGTGGGCGAGCTGGATCTCGGTGCCGAGGTTGGCCGAGAGGTTGAAGGCGATCTCGTGGGCCGCCCTCGAGCCGGCCGACCGGCCGACAGGTACCACCGCTCGGGTGAACGCGCCCGGCAACGGCCGTTCCAGGTTGCGCGCTCGACGCACGATCACGACGGGTACCGGACTCTCGGAGAGGATCCCGTCGACCAGCGAGGAGATCACCCCACCCGACTCGTGCGCATCGGCGCCGAGTCCGATCACCCCGAACCCGAGGTTGGCCTCGGCGAGGATCAGCTCGGTCGGGTCGCCGTCGCCGAGGTTGCGGATCTCGAGCTCCCGTCCGTGCAGCACATTCTCCAGCGGCGTGAAGTCGACGTCGTCGGGAGGGTCGACGGCGAACACCGTGGCTCCCGCCTCGTCGGGCCACGCGAAGTGCAGCACCTGGGCCATCGCGATCGACGCCGGACCCCCGCGACTCGGCAGCAGCAAGCGGGAGTTGCGGACCACCAGGTTCTCGCTGAGCGCCTTTTCTCGCTCGAGCCGCGCGATCTCGTCGTCGGTCCCCGCGTAGTCGCGCACGATCCACCGCAGGCTGACCGACGCGAAGATCGACGTGACCACCGGAACCAGGACGATCACGGTGAACGACGTCGTGTTGAAGACGCCGAGGGTGAGGGCGACCGTGCCGATCACGATCTCGAGCGCGCCGCGGGCGTTGAGCCCGGCGCCGAGTGCCAGGCCGGCGCGGTGCG
>JBCCFK010000278.1:0-5690 GCA_039029775.1 Actinomycetota bacterium
ATTCGCACGCGCACGAAGCTGCGCGAGCGGGTCGCACAGCTCGAAACGCTTCTCGTGAAGTCCCGCACGGCAAGCGGCCCGGTGGTGGCGCGTTGGGGGGAGCGGTCGGCTCCGGCGTCGGGGTGGCGCCGACGGTCGCTGGGGGAGGGTCGGCCTCGGCTGCATCCTGACCACCGGAGGAGCAGGCGGCGACGACGAGCGCGAAGACGACGAGGAGAGCGAGCCGCACCGAATCCACGGTTCAGGCGCGGGCGGTCTCGAGCACCGATCGCATGCCGTCGTGGACGGCCTTGGCCGCATCCTCCACCGGAGCGGCCCACAGGACGCGCGAACACACCTCCAGGCTGATCGGACACGACGCCCCGATGGCGTCGAGGTTCCTGACGATCTGCACGAGGTCGAACTCGCCCGAGCCCGGAGCGACCCGGTTGGCGAGGGTGTCGGTGTAATAGTCGGGTTCGTCGGGCAGGACGGGCCCGTCGTTGAGCTGGATGCAGAAGATCCGGTCGCCGGGCAGGGTCAGGATGTCGGCTGGATCGTTGGTGGACCGGGTGAGGTGCCAGCTGTCGACGCAGAAGCCCGCGTTCGGCCGATCGACCCGCTCGACGAGCTCGAGCGCGTCGGCTGCGGACTCGATGTCGGTCATGTCGGGCACCCACTCCAGCGCGATGTCGATCCCGTGGTCGGCCGCGCGATCGCACAGCGCGGCGAACCCCGGGGCGGCCTGCTCCGGTCCCCCGACGTTGCGCCCGATCGCCTGGAGGTAGACGCAGCCGAAGCGCTCGGAGAGATCCCAGGCCGCGGCCTCGAACGCCGCCTGCTCGTCGGTCACGGTCCCGTCGGCTTCCCAGGCACCCGCGACCTCCATACCCCAGATGCGCAGCCCGGTGTCGGCCAGCGCCTGTTCCAGGCGCTCCACGTGCGACGGATCGGAGCGAATGGTCTGCCAGTGGCGGACGAAGAGGCCGATGGCGGAGAAGCCGGCGGCCGCAGCGGCGCGGACGCGTGCCACCGGGTCATCGTCGGGCGGGCGACTCATGTGGTCCCAGACGAGGTCGTTCGGGCCGAGGCGGGCGGGGCTAGCGTGCGGGTCGGTCACGTCCGCAGACAGTAGGGGGTCGAGGATGCGAGGGCTGGACGGAAAGGTCGCGGTGGTCACAGGGGCCGGCCGCCAACGCGGCATCGGGCGCTCGATCGCCTTGCGGCTCGCCGAGGAGGGGTGCGACGTCGTGGTCACCGGGTACCCCCGCGATCCGTCCAGCTACCCCGAGCACGAGCGCGATGTCGGCTGGCGTGGCGTGGCCTCGGTGGCCGAGGAGATCGAGGAGATCGGTCGCGGCGCCCTCGCCGTTGAGGGCGACGTCGCGGTCGGCGCAGACGTGGACGCCATGGTGGCGGCCGCACAGGACCGGTTCGGGCGCTGTGACGTCTTGGTGAACAACGCGGCGCTGCCGAGCGAGGCCGGCAAGGCCCCGATCCTCGACATGGAGGACGAGACATGGTTTCGGACCGTCGACGTCAACCTGAACGGCCTCTACCTGGTCACCCGGGGCTTCGGGAGGCTGATGCGCGACGGGGGAGACGGTGGGTGCATCGTCAACATCTCGTCCGCGGCGGGACGGGTCGGGCTGGCCGCCTACGGCGCGTACTGCGCCACGAAGTGGGCGATGGTGGGGATGACCCAACAGCTGGCGTTGGAGCTGGCGGGCGACGGGATCCGTGTCAACTGCATCTGCCCCGGCTCGACCGACACCGACATGATGGACTCGACCTTCCGCCGCAACGCCGAGGTGGCGGGGGTCAGCTTCGAGAAGGTCAAGGCCGGCATCGGGCCCCGTCTGCCGATGGGCAGGCAGGGTCGGCCCGAGGAGCAGGCGGCCGCGGTCGCGTTCCTCGCCAGTGATGATGCGAGCTACATCACCGGCCAGACGCTCAACGTCGACGGCGGGATGCGCTTCGACTGATTCCTTCCGCAATCGCGGGTTCGCCGTCGGTGACGGCTCGGCCCGCTCTGCGGCTGCGCAGGCGCTGATTCGCTGTGGTTCCGCAATCGCGGGTTCGCCGTCGGTGACTGGCGAGCGGTTCTAGGCGTCGGCGGTGTCGAGCGCCTCGAGGGACTCGCTGACGAAGTCCGCCACCCCTTCGTTGAGCCGGCGGCGGTGAATGCCGGCGCGGGCCACGACGTCGGCACCCTGGCGCTCGGCCCAGTCGGCCAGCTTCGCCAGCGACTGCTTGGCGCTGATCTCGTAGGTCACGAACACCGAAGTCGGCTTGTGAGCGATCGACGGCAGCGTGGCCAGCTTCCCGAGCTGAGCCGGTCGGGCCGCGAGGCCGAACAGGCCGTCGGTCCAGGTGCCGATGACGATGAGGTCGGCCTTCAGGACGAACTGGGCGTCGAAATTCGTGACCGGGTAGGCCCCGGCGTTCGCGCCCTGCACGACGAACTCTTCGGCGATCTTCTCTGCTGCACGCTCGGTGCCGCCACGGAGACTCTGGTAGAGGACTGCAACGTTCATGATCCCGCGATCCTAGCTCCACGCCTTCACCCCAGGACGAAGTGCCCGGTACAACGGTTCGGAGACTGGCCGGCGGCCGAGGCCCCGCCGGGTTCGCGGGTCGACGTGGGCCGAGGCCCGCGGCCGAGGCGACGGCCAGCGTGGTCGAGGGCGCCGGGATCGCGGGTCGACGTGGGCCGAGGCCCGCGGCCGAGGCGACGGCCAGCGTGGTCGACGGCGTGGGGGTGGTCGGCGGACGGGAGCGGAGCGAGCGAGGGATCGGTCCGCCGGGATCGCGGGTCGACGTGGGCCGAGGCCAGCGGCCGAGGCGACGGCCAGCGTGGTCGAGGGCGCCGGGATCGCGGGTCGACGTGGGCCGAGGCCCGCGGTCGAGGCGACGAG
This sequence comes from Actinomycetota bacterium, assembly GCA_039029775.1. Classification (GTDB taxonomy): domain Bacteria; phylum Actinomycetota; class Acidimicrobiia; order Acidimicrobiales; family UBA8592; genus JBCCFK01. The sequence continues at coordinate 2,898 of JBCCFK010000278.1, forward strand.
AACCGCAATCAATAGGGCGGGGCCGGGTCGTACTGGATGTAGCGCTGCGTCGAGCGGGCGTGATCGGGCCCGTACAGCTCGCCGATCAGCCACAGCGCCATGTCGATGCCGGCAGAGACGCCCTGGCTGGTGACGATGTTGCCGTCGCGGACCCAGCGCTGGTCTCGGATCACGGTGCAGTCCCCGCGGGCGGCAAGGGTGTCCTCAAACGCCCAGTGCGTCGCGACGTTGCGGCCGGCGGCGACCCCGGACGCGACGAGCAGCAGGGAGCCGGTGCAGACGCTGGTGATCCACTCCGCGGAGGCTCCGACGCCGGCGATCCATGCCAGCAGGCCCGGGTTGGTGGCCTCGCGGCGCGTGCCGTTGCCTCCCGGGACGAGCAGCACGTCGATGTCGGGGTGCTGGGCGAAGGTCGCGTCGGGCAGCACTCGCATGCCCTTGTTGCACACGACCGGACGATCGGACTCGGCGACCAGGAGCGCGCGGTCGGCGGGCCGGCCGTCGCGTTCCTGGAGCATGGCCGATGCGGTGATGACTTCCCAGGGCCCGACGAAGTCGAGTTCCTCGGCGCCGTCGAAGACGAGGACGCCGAATGTGCGTCCGCCGTTGGTGTCGGTCATGGGTCTCCTCGTGTGCTCAGGGCGCGGTGGCCCGGTCGTGGGTGAAGCGGCGCCGGTACGCGCCGGGTGAGGTCCCGACGCACCGTTGGAACGCCCGACGGAGGGTCTCGGCCGTCCCGAAACCGCAGCGTTCCGCGATCACGTCGGTGGTGTCGGGTGAGGTCTCGAGGAGTCGCCGGGCCGCGGCGACACGGACCTGCTCGAGGTATCTCCCGGGCGGCGTGCCGACCTCGCGGGTGAAGACCCGCGTGAAGTTCCGCGTGCTCATGGCGGCGGTGGCCGCGAGGTCGGGGACGGAGATGTCGGCGCCCGGGTCGGCGTGGATCACGTCGAGTGCGTCACGGATGCCGTCGTGGTGCGCCGCGCCCGACCACACCGGCGCGGCGAACTGGGCCTGGCCGCCGGGTCGGCGCAGGAACATCACGAGCCACTGGGCGACGTTCTGGGCGAGGTCGGCGCCATGGTCGTCCTCGACCAGGGCGAGCGCCAGATCGATCCCCGCGGTGACGCCGGCCGAGGTCCACACGTCACCGTCCCGGATGTGGATCGGCTCGGGGTCGACGCGCACGTCCGGGTACTGGGAGGCCAGGCGGCCCGCTCGAGCCCAGTGTGTCGTGACGCGTCGCCCGCTGAGCAGTCCGGCGCCGGCCAACAGGAACGTGCCGCTGCACACCGACCCCACGCGACGGCACGACGGTGCGACGGCCCGGATCCACCCGACCAGGGCTTCGTCCGAACACGCGTCGTGGACGCCGTTGCCGCCGGCGGCGATGAGGGTGTCGATCGCGGCCGGGTCGAGCTCGGCCGTCGGCACGGTGTCGGCGACCGCGAGGCCGCTCTCGCTGGCGACCGTGCCGCCGCTTCGGCTGGCGACGGTCAGGCGGTAGGGCGTCGGTCCGTCCCGGTGGCGGAGCAGCTCGTTCGCCGCGGCGAAGACCTCGTGCGGGCCGGCGAGGTCGAGCACCTGGTGCCCGGGGTGCACCACGAGCACGACGTGGCGTTCCTGCTGGGGGTTCGGGGGTGCCGACGCCATGGGGCCATGGTCGTACGTTCGCCCGGATGGCGTCAACGCCAGCATCCCCACGCTTTCGGCCACACGACGCGACGAATCGAGCCGGCAGCTCGCGGTGTTCAGGCGCCCAGATCGGTGCCCAGGAACGAGGCCATGGCGTCCTCGGCGCGCACCCCGCCGTCGACGCTCACGTCGGTGACCTTGCTCAACCAGGTGCTGGACACGTACCCGGCTTCGACGGCGCCGACGTCCTCGTCGATCGAGTAGTCGTCGGTCGCCATCTTCCCCCAGTTGAACTTCAGGTAGTACGAGTCCTCGTGTCCTTCCTTGGGCTCGACATCGACCGTCGTCATCGTCCGGGGCACCCGCGAGCCGACGGTGGTCTGACGCACGCCCTTGATCTCGTCGAGTTCGAGGTTCGGCACGTTGATGTTGAGGGTGGCGGCCTCGGGCAGGGGGTCGGCGACGAGGCTCTCGACCGCCGCCGCGGCCACCGCTGCCGCGGTCTCCCACTTCTGACCCTTGATCATCTCGTCCCAGCCCTGGCCGAGCACACCGCCCATCGTCACGGCCTGGCTCACCGCCACGCCGGTGATCCCACCGGTCCGCGCCGTGACCGCCGCCCCGATGGTTCCGGAGTGGTAGACGGCGCGTCCGACGTTGGCGCCCGGGTTGATGCCCGACACGACCAGGTCGAAAGAATCGCCGAGCGCCCCCAGCCGGGCGAACATCACGCAGAGTGCGGGCGGTCCGGAGATCGCCCAGGCCTGCTCGATCCCGTCGATGTGGGCGCGGTGCATCTCCGGCCGCAGCAGGTGAAGGGCGCCGAAGGCTGCGGAGGCGCCGCTGTACTCGCTGTCGGGCGCGCCGACCACCACCTCGCCGAAGGGAACCATGGCCCTGGCCAGGACGTGGAGCCCCACCGAGTCGATGCCGTCGTCGTTCGTCACCAGGATGCGCACCTCCGCACCCTACCCACACGGGATGAACGCCAGGTCAGGGCGAGGTGAACCGCGCTCGACGCAGGGCCTCAACGAGCTGGCGGATCTGCCGATGAGGAGCAGGTGAACCTGAAGGAAGCTCTCACCTCTCCGCCCGCAGGCGGCCACGGGGCAGGACTCACGCCGGGACTGCTCACCATCGTCTGCGACCGCGACACCC
>JBCCFK010000279.1:0-5612 GCA_039029775.1 Actinomycetota bacterium
CATCGCGATTGCGAACTCGTTCACGCAGTTCGTGCCTGGGCATGTACACCTGAAGGATCTCGGCCAGCTCGTTGCTCGCGAAATCGAAGAAGCTGGCGGCGTCGCAAAGGAATTCAACACCATCGCGGTAGATGACGGCATTGCAATGGGACATGCCGGAATGCTCTACAGCCTGCCCTCGCGCGAGTTGATTGCGGACTCCATCGAATACATGGTGAATGCCCACTGTGCCGACGCGCTGGTCTGCATCTCGAACTGCGACAAGATCACCCCCGGCATGCTCATGGCCGCGATGCGGCTGAACGTCCCGGCGATCTTCGTGTCGGGCGGTCCGATGGAGGCCGGCAAGACCCGCCTCGCCGGCAACGAGGTCAAGGTCGATCTGATCTCGGCCATGATGACCGCAGGCGACAAGAACGTTTCCGACGGGGACGTCGCGGCCGTCGAACGGTCGGCGTGCCCCACCTGCGGGTCGTGCTCGGGCATGTTCACCGCCAACTCGATGAACTGCCTGACCGAGGCGCTGGGGCTCTCCCTGCCCGGCAACGGCACGACGCTCGCCACCCACGCCGACCGCGAGCATCTGTTCCTCGAGGCCGGCCGACGAGTGGTCGACCTCGCCAAGCAGTACTACGAGAAGGGCGACGATTCGGTCCTGCCTCGCAACATCGCGGGCCGCGGCGCGTTCGAGAACGCCATGGCGCTCGACATCGCGATGGGCGGTTCCACCAACACCGTCCTGCACATCCTCGCCGCCGCAGAGGAGGCCGAGCTCGACTTCAAGATGTCCGACATCGACGCGCTGAGCCGCCAGGTGCCGAACATCTGCAAGGTGGCGCCGTCGACCGACCAGTACCACGTCGAGGACGTCCATCGCGCAGGCGGCATCCTGGGCATCCTCGGCGAGCTCGATCGGGCCGGGCTCATCGACACATCACTGCCCACCGTCCACTCGGAGTCGCTCGAACAGGCACTCGCCCAGTGGGACATCACCCGCGACACCTGCACCGCCGAGGCCAAGCGATTCTTCCGGGCCGGGCCCGCCGGCATCCCCACCCAGGTGGCGTTCAGCCAGGCGACGCGGTGGGACACGCTCGACGACGATCGCCAACACGGCTGCGTCCGCTCGGTCGACCACGCCTACAGCGCCGACGGCGGCCTGGCCATCCTCTACGGCAACCTCGCCGAGGAGGGCTGCATCGTGAAGACCGCCGGCGTCGACGAGGAGATCTGGACCTTCTCGGGCCCGGCGCGGGTGTTCGAGAGTCAGGACGACGCCGTCGAGGGGATTCTCGACGAGGACGGGGTCCAGGCCGGCGAGGTCGTGGTCGTGCGTTACGAGGGCCCGAAGGGAGGCCCCGGGATGCAGGAGATGCTGTATCCGACCACCTACATCAAGTCCCGCGGTCTCGGCAAGGAGTGTGCGCTCCTGACCGACGGTCGCTTCTCCGGTGGCACGTCCGGGCTCTCCATCGGTCACGCATCGCCCGAGGCCGCCGACGGCGGCGCGATCGGATTGGTGCGAGACGGCGACATCATCGAGATCGACATCCCCAATCGTCGGATCGAACTGATCGTCGACGAGGCGACGCTTGCCGAGCGTCGGGCCGAACAGGATTCGGTGGGCTGGAAGCCCGAGAACAGGGACCGCGTCGTTTCGCAGGCGCTCATGGCCTACGCCGCGCTGACGACATCGGCCAGCCGTGGCGGTGTCCGCGACGTGAGTCAGCTCGGATGAGCGCTCGCCGACGCGCTGCCGCGCTCGCGGTGGCCCTGCTCGTCGCCGCCGGCTGCGGCGGAGATGACGACGACGCGACGTCCGCCGACGCCGGCGCAGAGGTCGGGACCGAGGACGCCGACGTCGAGGCCGACGAGGTCGACGCCGCCGAGATCGACGGTCTCGTCCTCAGCGAAGGGCTCTCCGCCGGGCACGCCCGCGGCGAGCTCGAGTACCCGTCGCTGACGCCGGTGGGCGGCGATCACAACCCCTTCTGGCAGAAGTGCGGGCAGTACACGGTGGAGATTCCTGCGGAGCGCGCCGTGCACTCCCTCGAGCACGGCGCGGTGTGGATCGCCCACCAGCCCGGTGTCGACGTCTCGTCGTTGGAGGCCGTGGTCGCGGGCGACCAATGGATGCTCATGAGCCCGATCGAGGGCCTCGGGTCGCCGCTGGTGGTCTCGGCATGGGGCGCGCAGATCACCGCCGACGACGCCGACGATCCTCGGATCGCAGCGTTCATCGACGCCTACATCCGACGGGGCCCCGAGGCAGCACCGTGCGTCCGCGGCGGCGTCGGTGAGCCCCCCACCGACATCGGCCCTGGTCTCGACGCCTGACGACGAGGATCTGTGAACCCAAATGTGCGTCTGCATCCGCACATTTGGGTTCACAGATCCCGCTCGGTCGGACACGCACCACGGTCGGCGGTCACTCGCGGAAGCTGGAGGCCACCGCCGGGTCGCCGACGACCTCGAGCTGTGCCTCTGCGACCGTCAGTCGGCTCCAGAGCACCAGCGAGAGTTCCATCGCCGGGCCCGCGATGGTCGCGACCGGCTCTGCGCCGATCGGGTCGACGTCGATGCGTCCCGGCTTCGCCGCAGGGGCCAGGGCCCACCGGCGGTCGCCGTCGGTGATCCTGAGGCCGAGAGGAGCCGAGAGGGTCTGTTTGCCGCGCGTGCGCACGAAGACATCGAGGTACTCGTCGATCCCGTCGGCGGCGGCTTCGATGGGGATCGCGACCACATCGCCGACCGCGCGATCGATGTCATAGGCGTGGATCAGGCTCTCGTGGAGCTGACGCCTGATCCAAAAGGTGTTCGTCGACGCTGACCCGGGGTTGAAGTTGTCGCACGGTTCCGAGGGGTCGGCGTCGCGGAGGGTGTCCACGAGTTCCGCCGCCACGCGGCCGTACCAATCGGCGAGCTCGGGGCCGCGAAGCTTGGACTTCCGGAATCCCGGCCCGTCCATCGTGCCGGTTCGCACGACGCGCGTGGCCCACTCGTGGACGCCGCCGAGGTGCGCGACGACGTCCTGAACCCGCCAACGACCGAGCCCGACGGCCGGGGCCGTCATGTCGGCAGTGGCCGCGCGGTGAGCGATCCGCCGGGTCGTGGTGTCGGTGAGCTCGACGGCGGCTGCGGTCTCCATGATCGAATCGTAGAGACACCCTGGGACGTTCAGTCCCAGTGGCCGGCGGCGATGGCCTCCGCCGTCATCCAGTCGGAGCGGCCGGTCCGGGCGCCGGTGCTCGAGACCTCGTCGATGTGACCGGGGACCTCGAGGCGGAGATCGGGCGGCACCGGGTCCTGTCCGCGTCTCGCGACCGCGATCGTGGGCAGGCTGTCGATCGCACTGTCACGGTGGTCCTCGGACTCGTAGAAGACGGGATCGTTGACCTGGTGCCACTTGTCGGCGCCCATGACGACCACGTCGTAGCCGGCCGCGATCTCCGCGATCAAGCGCAATTCCGTCACGACGACCCGAACGATCTCGAGGTGTGCGGTCGACGCCTCGATCACGTCGACGCGCTCGTCGAGCGTGGGGCGCTCGACCACCGCCTTCGCCAGCGGATTTCGGGACACGACCAGGTCGAGACCGGTCAGGCCGTGGTGTTCGATCGCCGCCTCACAGATCGCGAGGTGCCCGATCGTCGGCGGATTGGACGTGCCGGGGTAGACGCCGCGCATCAGGCGTCCTCGACGGGGATCACCGACCGAGCCGGGATGACGGCCACGGTGAGCGCCACCGCCATCGCGACCAGGTTCTCCGTCATGCCGACCCGTTCGTAGAGCTGGGTGCCCAGCACCGCACCCACCGCATGGCCGATCGCGAACGCGGCGAAGGCGATCCCCATCGCCGTGCCCCGAGCCTTGGGCGCGATCTCGCTGAACAGCGACAGCAGAACCACGATCGTGTACTCGACGACGGCGAAATACACCGCCATCGTGACCAGCGCGGTCCAGAGCGCCACGTCGCCGAGGAGCAGGAGCAACGACGCCCCACCGCTGAGGACCAGGCCGACGACCAGGCCTCGGTGGAGGCCGATCCGGTCGCCGAACGCGGCGGTTCCCGCAGAGCCGGCGAGTTCGGCGGTGCCGATTACGAACGCGGTCAGTCCGAGCTCGCCGATCGACACGCCGTGCGTGTCCTCGAGCCAGGAGGAGAAGGTGACGAGGATCATCGAGTGTGCGACGCCGATGCAGACGAACGTCGCCGCAGCGGCTCGCACCACCGGGGTCCAGACGTCGCGGAGCGGCGCCGTGCCGACCCCGGCGCGTCGGGGTTGCTCGGTCGGCAAAAGGCTCGCCGAGACGGCCGCCATCGCCACGCACGCGCCCGCGGTGACCACGAACGGGAGGCGCCATGTCCCGGCCCGGATGAGCAGCGCGGCGATCGGCATGCCGATGACGAACGCGAGCGCCCAAGAGGTCTCGAGCATCCCGATGGCTCGTCCCCGGACCTGGAACGGCACGGCATCGCCGACCCATGCCGCGGCAGCCACGTCGAAGAGCGACTTGGCCAAGCTCAGCAGGATCAGCCCGACGGTGAACACGACCAGCCCTGTGCTCACGCCGTGCAGGAGCAGGGCGAGCGCCAGTCCGATGAGCCCGGTCACCATGGCGCGGCCGTGACCTCGCCGGTCCGCGGCGCGACCGAGAGCCGGGTTCGTCAGCCCGGCCAGTTCCCGGACGGCCAGGGCGGTGCCCATCGCGCTGAGGCTCACGCCGAGGCCGGCCGCGATACGGGGCAGGAACGGAAACACGAGCCGGAAGGCGACGTTCGAGAGCCACTTGCCGATCGTCACGACGGCGAAACCGGCGGGCATCCCCCGGGCCGACCGGAGCCCGCCGCCCGGGCCGTCGTGACCCGCAACCGGATTGTCTTTCGACACGCGACCAGGCATACTGACCGCCAGTATGGGTCCGATCACCGAACTCGCCGAAATTCTCGTAGTACTCCGTTAGCGCACGTCTCCTCACCCCTGCACGTGCGCTTTTGACCTCCCAACCGGGAGGTCGCTTTGTTTTTGGAGTGCCGCTCGAGCCTCGCCGAGTCCGGCCGACCGCCCTCTACGCTTCAATCCGTCGAAACCTCCGCCTTCGGGCGGGTCCCACATCACCAGGTGAACACCATGCAGACCAACGGTGGCAAAGCACTGATGAAGGCACTCGAAGCCGAAGGCGTCGATGTGATCTTCGGCCTCCCCGGTGGCGCGATTCTTCCCGTCTACGACCCGCTGATCGATTCGCCGATCCGCCACATCCTGGTGCGCCACGAACAGGGCGCAGGTCACATGGCCGAGGGATACGCACACGCCACCGGCCGACCCGGGGTGGCCATGGTGACCAGTGGCCCCGCCGCGACCAACGTGGTGACCCCGCTCGCCGACGCGATGCTCGATTCGGTTCCCATGGTGTGCATCACCGGCCAGGTGGCCACCCAGGCGATCGGCACCGACGACTTCCAGGAGTGCGACACCACGGGCATCACCATGGCCGTGACCAAGCACAACTTCCTGGTGACCGAAGCGGCGGACATCCCGCAGGTCATCCACGACGCCTTCCACATCGCCACCAGCGGCCGTCCCGGGCCGGTGCTGGTCGATCTGCCC
>JBCCFK010000280.1:0-5603 GCA_039029775.1 Actinomycetota bacterium
CCCCGACCTGCCGCGGTCCCAGAGACCGCGGCGGGTTCCAGGGTCCCCCCCCATCGTGCGCAGCGCCGGCGCCGACCTGCCGCGGTCCCAGAGACCGCGGCGGGTTCCTATGCCGGGCCGAAGGCGGAGAGGATCGGATCGACGAGGACGGCGAGCGCCCGGTCCCGGTCGGCCGGGGCGTGCTGGAAGAGGACGAGCAGGGTCGACCCGTCGGACTCGACCGCGAAGATGTCGACGACGCTGCCGGGCACGCCGACCTCCCAGTGACTCCAGGACTTCCCGCCTGCCTCCACCGGGGCCAACTCCGTCGGCGCGGCGCCGAGGATGTCGGCCAGGTTCCCGATCAGGAAGTCGGGTGGGATGCCCGCCACCGCCTGCTGCAGGAGCACCGAGAGATGGAGCAGGTTGTCCGATCGCACGAAGGTGCCGTCGCCGGCCTCCTCCCACCCGACGGGCGCGACACCCTGACCGTTGGCGAAGGCTCCGTCGTAGGAGAAGGGCTCGAACGCCACGTCGGTGAACAGGTCGATGGTCCACGCCGGCGGATCGACGTCGGCCACGCAGTCGACCGCGACGGGCGACGTGGGGTCTGCCAGGAACGCGAGCGCAATCTCCTGACCGCAGGTGTCGACGAGAGCGGCATGCCCCGTGTGGGGCAGTTCGACGTAGGTGGCGTCGGACAATCCCTCGCGGAGCGACTCCGCGTCCCCCGGCGGGGTGATGGGGTCGAATCGACCCGCCATCAACAGCGTCGGCAGGTCGCTCACCACGAGTTCGTCCTCGACGGGCTCGGCCACCCCGGCGTCGAAGGACTCGCAGAGCCGAGTGGCCGAGTCGTCCAGCTCCGGTGGCGCCATCCGGTCGTAGTACGGGTTTCCGGTGCGGCCGGCTTCGGCATCGCCCGGCCGGGCGAACGGCACCTCCTCGTGACACTGCACGGCCCAGTACATGCCGCCCGCGACGAAGGGGAGGTTGGTCACCTGGAGACCGACCAGGGTCTCGATGCCGGCGGTCTCTCCTGACTCGAGCTGGGCCACCAACTCGGGGAGGCCGGCGAACGCCTCCTTCGAGTAGAGCGCCTGGAACCCGACCTCGATCAGGTCGCCACCGTCGATCCGGGCGGGATACTGCTGACCGGTGATCGAGTCGCTGACGTCGAAGCCGAGCGGCTCGGCGTCGAGACGGTCGACCAGGGCGAAGAATCGCTGTCGCAGATCCGGGTAGGCGCCGGAGCACACGGCCGAGGCTGCACACTCCTCGAACAAGACCTCGTACGCGCGTTGGGCCACCGTGGGAATGTCGAACCCGAACCCGCGCCGGGTGGGCAGCACGGAGTCGAGCACCACCGAACGGATGCCGTCGGGATACAGCCGCATGAGCGTCTGGCCGAGTCGGGTGCCGTAGGAGATCCCGACCACGTTCCACTGCTCGAAGCCCAACGCCAACCTGAGCGCTTCCACGTCGGTGGCGTTCTGGACCGAGTTGTAGGCGCCGAGATCGACCCCGTCGGCTCGGAACCCGGTGGTGCAGGCGCCGTAGGCCTCCTCGTAGGCCGCGCTCTCCTCGGTCGGCGACGCGATGTCGTCCAGCAGGTCGATCCCGAGCTGAACCACGTCGTCGCAGCGCAACGTCGGTTCGGCCGAGCCGGTCCCGCGCTGGCCGATGATGACGACGTCGTGCTCGGCGACGATCAGCTCCCACAGCGACGCGAATCCCGTGTCGACGTTCGCAAGCGCATCGCCGCCCGGACCGCCCTCGAGATAGACGACCGGCGTCCCGGTTGCACCGGTGGAGAAGATCCCGACGTGCAGACGGATCGTGTCGTCGTCGTTGTCGAGATCCCAGCGCTCCGGGACGGTCAGCCAACCGCACGTGGTGTCGACGTCGGATGGTTCGACGAACTCACACGCTGCCGACTCCCAGACGAATCGACCAGCGAGCTCGGACTCGCCGGTCACGCCGGCCGCCCCCTGCGGGTCCTCGGAGCCGGAGTCCGCGGATGGCGAGCCGGCCTCGTCGTTGATGCGGATGTCGACCGTGGTGGCGCATCCTGCGGCCAGGACGGCCAGAAGGACCACGACGAGCGACCATCGGGGGGCGAATGGACGCATGCCGCCAGGGTGGCACAGGCCGGCGCGGTGACGGTGGCATCGCCGCGCGATCCCGGCTGAGATACCCGGGTCGATTGACACCCGCGCCAGGCGGACACAAGCTCGATCCATGTCAGCACTCCCCGACCAGCTCGCGGTCCGCCTCGACGAGGCGTACGAGTCGATCATGGCCACCATCGTCGAAACCGGCACCGGCCCGCACTTCACCGAGGTCGCGCGGTCGCTCGATGTGCCGGTCGAGGACGGCAAGGCGATCGTGCATCGCCTCATGGAGCTCACGCCGGGGTGGATGCACCCGGGCACCGACTACATCGCCTCGTTCCCGCCGTTCAACGTCCAACCCACGCAGTACCGGATCTCGGTCGACGGCAAGAACGGCTGGTACGGCCAGTGAGGATTCGAGTCGCTGGCCGTGCGCTGGCTCTTCCCCGGGAAGACGATCCGCGTCGAGGCGCCCTGCCTCTGCTGTGGTGACCCGATGGTGGTCGAGATGCGCGACGAGGAGTTCCTGCGCATCGAGCCCGAGGGGATCGTCGGATACACCAGCGCCGAGGTCGGGGGCGACGCATCCACGCGACCGTTCCGTTGAGCCAGCATGAACCTCTTCCGGTCGGAAGAGCACGCCACGAACTGGTCGGGCTACGAGCCCGAGATCGCCGAACGCATGCTGCGGCCCGTCGCCTGGTGGGCTGACGTCTTCTCATCCCCGATCTTCCGGGAGCGCGGCCGGCCGGACTACGTGTCATGGCTCGCGAGCAGTGACGGTCGCGCGGCGTTCGGGGGCCTCCGCGACCGGCTGACGAGCGGCGTCTGAGCGCTCGCCGCCCCCGCCTCGGACCATCCCCCCGCGCGTCGGCACCGCCGATAGTGTGCCGGCAATGCGTCTGGTGATCGCCCGGTGCTCGGTGGACTACGACGGCCGACTGAGCGCCCATCTGCCCATGGCCGAACGCCTGATCATGGTGAAGGCCGACGGGTGCGTCGCCATCCACGCCGACGGTGGCGCCTACAAGCCACTCAACTGGATGAACGCGCCGAACCGGCTCGTCACCGCCGACGACGAATGGACGGTGACCAACCCGAAGGGCGAGAAGCTCATCATCCGGATCGAGGAGATCCTGAGCGACACCGCCCACGACCTGGGCACCGACCCGGGACTCCAGAAGGACGGCGTCGAGGCACACCTGCAAGAGCTGCTGGCCGCGGACCCGGAGTCCATCGAGGACGGCTTCCTGCTCGTGCGTCGCGAGTTCCCGACCGACATCGGCCCGGTGGACCTCATGTGCCGCGACGGCGACGGCAAGGCCGTGGCCGTGGAGGTGAAGCGGCGCGGCGAGATCGACGGCGTGGAACAGCTCACGAGATACCTGGAGTTCCTCAACCGGGACCCGAACCTCCGGCCCGTCCGAGGCGTGTTCGTGGCCCAGGAGATCAAGCCTCAGGCCAAGGTCCTGGCGACCGATCGCGGCATCGACTGGGTCGAGGTCGACTACGACGAACTCCGGGGCATCGAGAGCAGCCAGACCAAACTGTTCTGATCTCGGGCCCTCCGGTCGGCCAGGGCCTCCGCTCACCCAGGTCTGTGGGCCGGGACATCAGGTGGGTCGAACGCCCCTGACGGTGACATCGGATCGAATTCGGGCACCACTACCCTGTCCGGATCAGCTCCCCAGGACGATCGCCTTCGCGCGCCGGCCCCAAGCGGGCCAGGCCGCAGAAGAAGCCCCCGAGCTGGCGGGCTCGGCTGACGCGCCCGCGCGTCCTGATCCCGGTCCTTCTGCCCATCTCCGCCCTCCTCCTGCTCGTCGTCGGCTGGGCGATCGACTCCGGCCTGAACAACGGGAACTCAGCGCGCAACGTCACCGTGGCCGGCACCGATGTCGGTGGGCTCGATCGAGAAGAGCTCGAGCAGGCGCTCACCGAGGTCGCAGCCGGCTACGCCGACACCCAAGTCGTCATCCGCACCGCCGATGGCGAGGTGACCACGACGGCCGGGGTCGTCGGCCTCGAACTCGACCCGATGGTGACGGCCGACAACGTCATGGAGATCGGCCGAGGCAGCACTGTCGGTCGGCCCTTCTCCTGGTTCGGCGGCCTCTTCGGTTCCCGCTCGGCGACCACCGCTGTGCGCCTGGGCGCGGGCGATCCGGCCACGCTGGAGGCCGTGGTCAACGCCGGCCAGCCCGAGCCGGTCGAGCCAGGCCTGGGATACGAGGACGGCCGCGTGGTCGTCGTGCCGGGCCGTCCGGTCCAGACCTTCGACCTCAGCAACATCCGAGACGACGTGGTCGCTGCGGCGCGCGCCGGCGAGAGCCCGATCCTGGTCGAGGCCGGCTCGCTCGAGCTCAACCCGTCGATGACCGACGACGAGGCCCAGGTCTGGGCCGACGAGTTCAACGCGCTGACCGAAGGCGGATTCACGACGTCCGCGGTCGGCGACGACGAGGCCTTCGACGCGGCCACCGTCCGCAGCTGGATGCGGTTCACCGACACGGGCGAGGAGTTCACGTACGCGTTGGACCAGGATGCCGTGCGGACGTCGTTGACAGAGCGCTACGGCGAGCCGGAGCAACCCGACGAGAGCGTGATCGAGGTGATCGACGGCCGACCCCGGCTGGTGGGCTTCATCCCCACGCGCTGTTGCACGCTGGACTCGCACGAACGGATCCAGCGCGCGATCACCGAGGGCCGGACCAGCGCTGCCCTGGTCCTCGAACCGGTCGACGAGTCCGAGGAGGACATCCTCCGCCGGTACGGGATCTTCGATCTGGTCGGGCAGGCCACCACCCCCTACGACTGCTGCCAGAGCCGGGTCACCAACATCCAGCTGTTCGCGGACCTGATGACGGGCGTGGTGCTCGAACCCGGCGAGTCGATCTCGCTCAACGACCACGTGGGCCGCCGCACGACCGAGAAGGGGTTCGTGCCCGCGGGTGTGATCAGTCGAGGCGAACTGTCGAGCGACGTCGGCGGCGGCATCTCGCAGTTCGCCACCACCATCTTCCAGGCGATGTTCTACGGCGGCATCGACATCGACCGCTACCAGGCCCACACCCTCTGGTTCAACCGCTACCTCGACTTCGCCGGTCGACGCGGCATCGAGAGCACGATCTCGTTCCCCGAGCCCGACGTGCAGTTCACGAACAACACGCCGTATCGCGTGATGATCTGGCCGAGTTACACCGACACCTCGCTCACCGTCAGCGTCTACTCCATCCAGTGGACCGAGACCGACGTCCTCGAGCAGCGCGAGTACTTCTCCGGTCAGTGCACGGTCATCGAGACCGATCGGATCCGGGAGTACGAGGACGGCACCGAGGAGGTCGACACGTTCCGGGCCTTCTACCAGCCCCGCGACGGGATCGGCTGCGACGGCGAACCGACCAACCCCACCCCGACGCCGGTGCCGACCCCGACCCCCGAGGGGGGCGGCGAGGACGATGGCGGCGAGGACGGCGGCGGGGAGGACGAGGGCGACGGCGGCGACGACGG
>JBCCFK010000281.1:0-5542 GCA_039029775.1 Actinomycetota bacterium
CGCGAGCCGGCAGTGACAGCTGGACGTCGAGGTCGATCGCGGTGCCCAGGGCAGTCCCGACCGTGCGCGCCACCTGGTCCCATCGTCGCGCCACGTCGGCCACACCGGCGTTGCGCGCCGACAGGCGTGACGTCCTGGCGGTCTTGAGGACGTCGGCCCAGTCGGGACCCATGTCCGAGGACCCCGACGCCACGCCGACGTCGGGATGCTGCAGGAACGCCACGAGATCTCCCAGGATGCGCGCCTGCTCGGGATCTCTGACCTTCTGGTCGACGAGCGCCGTGAGCACGTTCCCCCACGGCCAGTGCCCGACCGGGATCGGCGACCGCCCCCGCCCGAGGTCCGGACCGGTCGACTCGCCGGTGATCGTGACGAGCGCGTCGACGCCGTTGTCGGCCGCCGCATCGCGGACCTTCTTGACCGCTGCAGCGGTCAGCCGCTCGTTGGCCGCGCGCACGACGAACGCCACCTTCACCTCGCTGCGGCTCTTGCGGGCGACGACCAGCCCATCGGCTCGGATACGGCCCAACGGCACGTTCACGTAGGACTCGATCGACGTCCGACCGTCGGCGCGGACACCGAGCGCGCCGAGGAGCGCTCGACCGGCCGTGGGCGCAGCAGCCATCGCGGCCATCAACGCCTCGGTCGAGCGCCGCCGGGCATCGGCCTTGGACTCGATGCCGTCGGTGCTGAACAGGCGCGCTGAGCTCCAGTCGGCCATGGTGATCTCCCCGGTGCCGCGCGGTCACTCGCCGTCGCGCCGGCCACAACCTACCCGGTCGACCCGGGTCGGTCGGGGGGCTATGCGTCGGGAAGGGTGATGGTGAAGACCGCGCCCTCGCCGTCCACGCTCGAAGCGGCGATGGTGCCCTCGTGACGCTCGACGATCCTGCGACAGACCGACAGACCGATGCCGGAACCGTCGTACTCGCTGCGACCGTGGAGTCGTTGGAACACGGTGAAGATCTTCTCGGCGTACTGCTGGTCGAAGCCGATGCCGTTGTCCATCACGACGATCCGCCACGACGGCCCCTGCGAAGACGCGGAGACGCGGACCACGGGAGCGACCTCGGCCCGACGGAACTTCAGCGCGTTTCCGATCAGGTTCTGGAACAGCTGTCGCATCTGGGACGGGTCGGCCGGCAGCACCGGCAGCTCGCCGAGTTCGATGCGCGCCCCGGACTCGGCGATCGCGATCTCGAGATCGCCCAACACCCCCCGCACGACCTCGCCGAGATCGGTCGGTTCCGACTCGCCACCCCGGGTGCTGACTCGGGAGAACATCAGGAGGTCGTCGATGAGGACCTGCATCCGGCCCGCCGCGTTCTGCATGCGCCCCAGGTAGTCCTTGGCCTGCTCGTCGAGTTCGTCCTCGTACTTGTGGGCCAGTCGGTCGCCGAAGGCCATGATCTTGCGGAGCGGCTCCTGCAGATCGTGCGAGGCGACGTACGCGAAGTCCTGGAGATCGCGGTTGGACTCGAGCAGCCGCTTCTGCGCGGCCTCGAGCTCCTCCTGTTGACGCTTCTGGACCGTGATGTCGCGGACGCTGCCGGCGATGACGCCGATGCTCCCGTCGGGGGCCGGGTGCGACTTCGCGCCGATGCTGAACCAGCCCAGCGAGCGCGAGCTCATCTCGTCGTACATCGCCTCCCCGGGCGGCCTGGTGAGCATCTCGTCGAGCATCGGACGGACGACCGCCACCGCCTGGGGCGGCAGGTGGTCGAACACGTTCACGGAGCCGACGTCGGAGCGCTCGATCCCGAGGATTCCCCGCAGCGCGGCGTTCGCGAAGACGAGGCGACCGCTGGGCCGGATGGCGAACACCGGATCAGGGGAACTGTCGACCATGGCGGCCACGAGGACCGCGTCGTCGGCCATCGAGACCTGATCGTTCATCGCGGCACTCACTTCTTCCTCGCACGCGCCATGTCCCGCTGCAGCAGGACCGTCGCGGCCTCGGGCTGGAGGGACTTGGAGAACAGGAACCCCTGGCCGTAGCGATAGCCGGCCTGGGTCAGGAACTTGCGCTGTGCGCCGGTCTCGATGCCCTCTGCCACCAGTTGCAGGCCGAGGCCGTCGGCGATGGCCGAGATCGCGTTCGCCATCGCCGCGCCCTCCTGCTCCTCGACGCGGGCGATGAAGGACCGGTCCACCTTCACGGCGTCCAGCGGCAGCAGGTGGAGGTAGCTGAGCGACGAGTAGCCGGTGCCGAAGTCGTCGAGTGCGAGTCGGATCCCGAGCTCACGGAACTTCTGGAGCACACCGATCGCCCGGTCGACATCGCCCAACATGACCGACTCGGTGATCTCGAGCGCCAGCGTCTCGGGACGCATCCCGGTCGCCTCCAGGAGATCGCCCACGATCGTGACCAGGTCGGGGTCGCCGAGCTGGCGGCTGGAGAGGTTGACCGAGATCGTGACCGGGGGTCGCTCGGTGAACGCACGCTGCCACTCCGCGCCCTGGTGGATCGCCCGCTCGAGCACGCGGCGACCGAGCTTGTGGATGAGACCGCACTCCTCGGCGACCGAGATGAACACGGCCGGCGAGATGTCGCCTCGTTCGGGATGGCGCCAGCGGGCCAGAGCCTCGAATCCGACGATGCGGAGGCTGCCGAGCTGGACGACGGGCTGGTACTCGACCTCGATCGCGTCGCCGGCCAGCGCGTCGCGCAGGTCGGTCTCGAGGTGCATGCGTTCGACGATCTCGCCGTGCATGGAGTCCTCGAACACCTCGTAACAATTCTTGCCCTTGCCCTTGGCGGCGTACATCGCGACGTCGGCGTGGCGCAGCAGCTCGTCCGCGTCGCTGAAGGGATCGCTGGTGATCGCGATGCCGATCGAGGACGTGGCGGCGATCGGCTTGTCCCGCAGGTTGAACGCGTGTGACATGGCGTGGACAATCCGATCCGCGAGCCGGAGCACGCCTCGGGGGTCGTCGAGGTTGTCCACGCAGACCGCGAACTCGTCGCCGCCGAGCCGAGCCACGATCTCGCCGCCGCGGATGCAGCCGAGCAGACGGCTGGCGACGCTCGTCAGCAGCTCGTCGCCGACCTCGTGACCGAAGGTGTCGTTGATGCGCTTGAAGTCGTCGAGGTCGAGGAACAAGAGCGCGACCGAGCCGGGCGCGCGGTCGAGCGACGCGATCGCCTTGTCGACCCGCTCGCGCAGGAGGGTGCGGTTGGCCAGCCCGGTCAATGGGTCGTGGAAGGCCTGATGGACGAGCTGGTCGGCCAGCTGCTTGCGTTCGGTGACGTCGCGGACGATGGCGCTCCAGAACCGTGAGCCCTCGTCGTCGACCCAGGTCGACAACGACATCTCCACGGGAAACCTGCGGCCCTCGCGATCGCGTCCGGTGCCCTCGGCGTCGGTGGCGTTGATGCCCGGCTCGGGGTTGGCCAGCAAGGCGGGCAGCTCATCGCCCTCGGTCTTGACCAGGTCAAAGAAGCAGATCCCGTCGAGCTCGTCCAGGTGGGCGCCGAAGACCTTCTCCATCGCCGCGTTGCAGGTGACGATCCGACCCTTCATGTCGAGCAGGGCGATCCCGTCGGTCGCCGCCTCGACGACGGAGCGGAAACGTTCCTCGGACTCGCGGACCGATCGCAGGGCGCGGGCGTGGCCGAGCGCGTAGCGGATCGTCCGCTCCAGCACTCGCTCGTCCAGCTCGCCCTTGACCAGGTAGTCGACGGCTCCTGCGGCCATCGCCGCGTGGTCGGTCTCGGGGGCCGACTCACCGGTCAACAGCACGCAGGGCATCCGCGTCCGACCGTGGACCGCTTGAAGGATCTCCAGCCCGGTGCGGGCGCCCAGGTGGAAGTCCAGCAGTGCGACGTCGTGGTCGCCGGCCTCGATGAACTCGAGTCCCTGATCGGCGTTGGCGACCCACGTCACGTCGTAGGACGTGTCGGGAACCGACGCGAGAAGGTCCGTGGTGAGGAGGTAGTCGTCCTCGTCGTCCTCCACCAGCAGCACGCGAACCGTGCGGGCCGGCTGGTTCATGACATCGGCGTGGGGAGCTCGACGATCTCGAGCCAGTAGCGGCCCAGGTCGCGCATGACGGTCACGAGTTCCTCGAAGGAGACCGGCTTGGTGATGAAGGAGTTCACACCCAGGTCGTAGGTGCGCAGGATGTCCTCCTCGGCCTTCGAGGTGGTCAGCACCACGACCGGGATCGACCGGAGGCTCTCGTGCGCCTTGATGGCCGCGAGCGCTTCCCGGCCGTCCATCCGCGGCATGTTGAGGTCGAGCAGGACCAGGCCCGGGTTGCCGGGCTCACGGTCCGCGTACTCACCCTGGCGGAGCAGGTAATCGAGCAACTCGGCACCGTCCTCGACGGTGACCAGCTCGTTGGCGAGCCGGCTCTCCTCCAGCGCTTCACGGGCCAGGAGACGATCGTCGGGATCGTCGTCGGCCAACACGATGGTGATCGACTTCGCGTCGCTCATGAGCCCCCTCTTCCAACTCGGGTGATCACCTTGGTGATCGGCAGCTGGAGCGACGACATGAGTCACACACCCCGTCGAGGCGGGGCGCGCGATGGGTCGAACGGCCCACGCGGGTGGGCGCGGTTTCAGGCGTCGAGCATCGACCGGAGCAGATTCCGGTGCGGGATCACCTCGTCGATGTCGTCCGGCCACCCGTCGCGTTCACCGAAGCTGATCATCCGGTCGGTGATGCGGCTCATGATGATCGCGTGGCGGACGGCCGAGTACACCTCGAACCAACGGAGGTCACGGACCGGGCGCCCGCAGTGCTCGGTGTACATGGCCGCGACGTCGTCGGCCCGCATGAAGTCGGGCATGCCCGGGACCTCGAGCACGTCGGCGATGTTCTGGAAGAACGAGTGGAGGAAGCACATCCAGCCGATGTCGAGCTCGGCCGGGCCCAACGACGCCATCTCCCAGTCGAAGACGGCGACCGGGTCGAACCCGTCCTCCGCGTACATGACGTTGCCGATCCGGGCGTCGCCCCAGGTGATGACTGTCGGGCCCTCGTCGGGCCAGTGTTCGTCCAGCCAGGCGAGGCCGTCGTCGATGATCGGGTGGACCCGATCGCCGCGGACCCACTCGTAGTACGTCTTCTGGTCGTTGACGTGGCGACGAAGCGCCGAGTCGCCTGGTGCCTCGACCTCGAGGAACGCCGTGTCGTGCTCGGCCGGATCGATGCCGTGCAGATCGGCCAGGATCCCGACCGACGCTCGTTGGAGCGCTTCCTGATCGCCGGGCGATGCGTCGAGCAGCCACCCCTCGAACAGATAGGGCGGGATGTCCCTGGGCACTCGCCCCGACACGCGGTCCATGACGAAGAACGGCGAGCCGATCGGTTCGGGATCGAGCTCCAGCCATCTCGCATCGGGCACGGGAACCGCCGACGCCGACCCGACCAACCGCAGGATCCGGAACTGCATCTCGAGGTCGTAGGAGCGGAACACCGGCGTGTCCTGGGCAGTCGGGGCGAGCCGGGCGACCAGCTGATGGCTGTCGCCACCCCAGGTTCCGTCGAACAGCAGGGTCTCGCTCGACATGCCGGAGCCCTCCGGAACCGAC
>JBCCFK010000282.1:0-5532 GCA_039029775.1 Actinomycetota bacterium
CGGCCTCGGTGAGGTCGATGAGCTCGGCGTCGGTCGCGACGGGTGCGGGCGGCGGAGGCAGGACCTCTGCAGCCGGCGGCGGCGGGAGGACCTCGGCGGCCGGCGGCGGCGGCAGCTCCGTCGCCACGGCGACCTCGGGGGCCGGCGGGGGCGGCAGGTCGGCCTGGGCCGGTGCCGGCGCGGCATCCTCGACAGGGGCCGGCGCAGCGACCTCGGGGGCCGGTGCTGCGACCTCGGGGGCCGGGGTCACGTCCTCGACGGGGGCCGGTGCCGGGGCTGCAGCCTCGGGGACAGGCGTCGGCTCCGGAACGGGTGCCGGAACAGGGGCCGGAGCCGGTGCCGCGGCGATCTCGTCGCGCTGGATCGGTTCGGTGAACGGCTCGGCTGTGAGGGCCTCGGGGAGGTCCTCGCCCGCCACGGTCTCCATCGAGCGGGCCAGCGCGAGGACGCCTTCGGCGTCGGCGCGCAGCGAGCTCGCCTTGGAGTGGTAGGCGCGTTGCGCATCGGTGGCGCGCTCGGCGGCCACGATCGATGCCGCAGCGATCTCGTTCGCCCGGACCTCCGCGGCCTCGATGATCGAGGCGCCCTCGACGCGAGCCTTGGCGACGGCGGTGTCGGCCTTGGCCTGGGCCATCGCGTCGGCCTCGCGGCGGGTCCGCTCGGCGTCGGCGAGGACATGGTTGGCCTCGGCGATCGTCTGGTCGGCGGTCTCCTGCGCATTCCTCAGGATCAGCAGCGCACTCTGTGAGGGCTCCTCGCCGACCGTGGGGGCCACTGGGGCCGCCGCGGGGGCGATGTCACCGCTGGCGACCCGCTGGCGCAGGTCGTTCACGTGCTCGCTCAACGCATCGATCTGGTTCGCCGCCCGCCGGTGAAGGTCCAACGTGGCTTCCACGTCGATCTTCCGCCGGCCGGCGTTGTCGGCAGCGAACTGCCGCAGTTCATTGCTGTTGGTGGTGTTTTCAGTCACCGCCGCGCTCCTTCGTTACCCGGTATGCCGCAACAGTAGCTGGGGGTGTCTTCGTGGCAAAAAGGGGGTGGCAGCTTTGCCCGGTCCCGCCGACCCACGCCGTCGCCGATGCGACGACCCTCCGAGCGGGGCTCGCGCTCAGCGTGGTCGAACAATCGGCGACGTCCGACTCGGAGTGGCGCGTTCCGCCCGATGCCGAACGCGACGATGCCCGGCTGCTCAGCAGCCGGGCATCGCTCCGTCCCCTGGCGGTTCCGCGTCGGGTCAGCCGACCTCTTCGACCTCTTCGACTGCTTCGACCTCGTCCTCGTCGCCGGCGTCGCCTTCGCCGTCCTCGCCCCGGACGTTCAGCTCGACGATCTCGGCGAGGAGTTCGTCGACGGTGTCCTCGCTGCTGAGGTCGTCCTCGTCCATCGCCACGGCGAGCGTGTCGAATCGGTCCATGAGGCCGACCATGGCCTTGGCCTCGGCCCGGATGTCGGCGACTCGCTTGCGGTAGGTCCGCTCGAGGTTCTGCGCTCGGTCGACCAGCTGGCGGCAGCCGCGGTCGACGCGCTCGGCCTGGGCCACGGCCTTGTCGAGCCGGTTCTGGCAGACGGCTTCGGTCTTCGCCATGTGCTCCTTGGCCGTCTCACGACCGGACGCGATGATCTCCGCGGCCTCGGCGTGCGCGGTCCCGATGATGTCGTTCTTGACCTTGTCGGCCTCCGAACGCGCCTTGTTCAGCGCCTTCTCGGCCTCTTCTTCCATGCCCTTCACCCGGTCGAGCGTGTTGTCCGCAGCGACGCGGGCGTCCTCGAGCATCATCAGTGCGGCCTCGCTGCCGCCCGATTCGAGCGCCTGTTCCAGCCGCTGCACCTCTTTGCCCAGCTTGTCGATCCGGTCGGCGCCGCGACGGATCCAGTTGCGAAGCGTTTCCTTGTCTGGGCGTCGCTGGTCCAGGCACGCCTCGGCCCGGTCACGCAGCTGTTTGCCCGTCAGAATCTCGGTCATGTCCGCCCTTCCATTGGCCTTGCGTTGTCTGCCGTTTTCCGACACTACAAAGCGGCTCTCACCACCGGTAGGGCCAATTCCGCCGCTGGGTCGGCGGCGCCGCCGGATGGACACCCTGCGTGAGTCGGCGCCACTCGTGGTGAGGATCCGGGTGGATCTCCCCCGTGATCGGCGTCGTGGGTCCGACGGCGCGCGGAGCGCCGCTGCGCCGCGCCGATGTGCGAGGCTGGCCCACGCGCCGGTGCCGGGACGCTCCGCGCGAATCGAGGGAGGGAATCCATGACGGGACGGATGGACGGCAAGGTGGCGGTGATCACCGGAGGTGGCAACGGCATCGGCCGTGCGTGCGCGCTGCGCCTGGCCGAGGAGGGTGCGGCGATCGTCGTGGCCGACCTCCAGGAGGAGCCGGCCGCCGAGACGGTCTCGTTGGTCACCGATGCCGGCGGGCGGGCCACCCCGATCGCGGTCGACGTGACGGCGGGCGCCGACAACGAGGCGATGGCCGAGCTGGCCGTGAGCACCTACGGCAGGATCGACGCCGTCGTCACCGCGGCGGGCATCAGTCACGCCGGCTACGTCTCGGGGGACCTCGAGGCCGAGGTCAAGCGGATGACCCGCCAGCTCGACTACCTCGAGCGCCCGGGCTGGGACTTCGTGGAACAGGACCCCGACGAGTGGGACACCGTGATGGCGGTCAACGTCAAGGGAACCCTGCTCAGCATGCAGGCATGCGTGGCCCGGATGCTCGAGGCCGGACACGGCGGGACCGTGGTCACGATCGCCAGCATCGCAGCGAAGCACCCGGACGCCGGCCCGCTCGCCTACACGACGTCCAAGGCCGGGGTCTGGATGTTGACCAAGAAGGCCGCTCGCATGCTCGGGCCGGTCGGCATTCGGGTGAACGCCATCGGTCCCGGGTTCATCGACACCCACATGACGAAGGTGATCGACATGATCCCGGACGAACAGCGACGGGTCGACTTCTACGCCCAGATCCCGCTGGGTCGCAAAGGGGTCCCGCTCGAGATCGCCAACACCGCCTTGTTCCTCTGCAGCGACGAGTCCTCGTACTTCAGCGGCGAGATCCTGCACCCGGACGGCGGGTTCTTCACCGAGTAGTCCCACCGCCTCTCGCGCTGCCGGTCAGCAGTCCCAGCCCGAGTCGACGATGTGCCGGTAGATCTCGCAGCTCGCGTCCCGGAGCTCCTGTTGGAGTCGGGCGTAGTCGCTCGCGTCGACGTCGCCCGAGGCCATCAGGGCCAGCGCATACGGTGACCCTGCCCGCGGGCGCACGATGCCCGTGTCCAGCAGGTGTGGGTCGACCGTCCACACTTCGGGTTCGAGCCAGCCCGCCTTGTGCTCGGTGGCATTCGCCACGCGCCGGGGGAGCCCGTCGGTCATCATCGACGCCTCCGACTCGCCGGTCGATCGATCCCGGGGCGAGAGCCGCATCCAGGACGCGAGGAGGTCGGCCTCGTCGGGCGGCAGGATCTGGTTCGTCCCGAGGCGATAGAAGAACTCGGCAGCGTCGCTGGCATCGACGTGGTTCGAGCCGTTGAGTGGGCCCGGGAAGCTCGTCGCGAACCGCCGGATGCCGCTCTTGACCCACTTCATGGCCCCTGTGTCGGCCATGCCGGCGCTCTCGGTGAAGGCGTTGACGGCATCGATCCCGCCCGCGAGGTCGATCGCGAAGCCGGACAGCTCGTCGCTGGACACCTCGAAGATCGGTTCCACGATCTCGGCCACCTCGTCGGCCTGCCCGGCCGCCAGGGCGGCGGCGACCCACCAGCTCTTCGCCGTCGATGCCGAGATGAACAACCGGTCGGGACGCCAGCCTGCGAGCCGCCCGGTGTCGAAGGGCACGACGGCGATTCCCACGCGGACCCCCGGGATCCGCTCCTCGATCGCCCGGCCGAGCTCCTCGACGCGACCCTCGAGCGCGAGGTGAGCCGCATCGGCGGCCGCGACGTCGGCGGGGGCGCATCCGAGCCGGACGAACTCGTCGTCGGGCGCCGGTAGGTCGACACACACGGTGTGGGCATCCTCGGGTGCCGCGACGGTGATCCGGAACGTTCGGGCCGCGGGGTCCACGACGGCGAGGTCGGGGCGGAGCCCGTCGGCGATGGTGGTCCCGATCGTCCGGTCGGCGACCCTGACGTGGAGCACGGACGCGGCGACCTCGCCCCCGACCCATCCCGACAGCTCGACGCCGTCGGCGGTGGTCCGGGCGACCTCGAGGGCGCCCTGTGGTGTCGCGGCGACCGCGAGACGGCCGGGCACGGTGGGGTCCGACGACTCGCCGGTCGGCATCAGCGCGGCGCCGAGGATCGACGCGAGTGCGGCGATGACCGCCCACCATCGGAGCCGGCGCATGTCGAGAGCTCCAGTCCTGGCGCGTGCTCAGAGGCCGAGGCTGCGGCCGACGATCTCCTTCATGATCTCGGTCGTTCCGCCGTAGATCGACTGGACGCGACCGTCGCGCCAGAGTCGCGAGATCGGGTACTCGTCCATGTAGCCGTAGCCGCCGTGGAGCTGGAGGCAGGTGTCGGTGACGCGCTTCTGGAGTTCGGTCGTCCACCACTTGGCCATGGCGGCCTCGTCCGCGGTGAACGCCTGGTCGTTGTGGGCGGTCACGCATCGATCGATGAACGCCCAGGCGATCTCCAGCTCGGTGGCCATCTCGGCCATCTTGAACTTCGAGTTCTGGAAGCTCCCGATCGGTTGTCCGAAGGCCTTGCGCTCCTTGACGTAGTCGAGCGTGAGATCGAACGCGTACTGGCTGCCGGCGACCGCGGAGATGGCGATGTTCAACCGCTCCTGGGGGAGGTTGAACATCATCAGGTAGAACCCCTTGCCCTCCTCGCCGAGGACGTTGTCGACCGGCACCCGCACGTCGGTGAAGAACAGCTCCGCGGTGTCCTGGCTGTGTCGGCCGATCTTGTCGAGGTTGCGGCCGCGCTCGAACCCCTCCATGCCGCGCTCCAGCACCATGAGGGTGATGCCGCGGTGGCCGGCGTCGGGGTCCGTCTTGACCGCGGTGATCACGACATCGCTGTTGATCCCGTTGGAGATGAAGGTCTTCGAACCGTTCACGACATAGACGTCGCCGTCGCGTACGGCGGTGGTGGCGATGCCGGCGAGGTCGGACCCGACCCCGGGCTCGGACATGGCGATGGCCGCGATCAGCTCTCCACTGCACAGGCCGGGGAGCCACCGGTCGCGCTGGTCGTCGTTGCAGTACTCGAGGAAGTACGGGAGGCAGATGTCGTTGTGCAGCCCGATGCCCGACCCGGCGGCCGCCACGCCCGCCATGTCGAGTTCCTCGGTGATGATCTGGTTGAACCGGAAGTCGGCGGTTCCGCCGCCCCCGTACCGCTCGTCGACGGCCATGCCCAGGAAGCCGGCGGCGCCCGCGGCGGCGAACATCTCTCGCTCGACGATGCCTGCCGCCTCCCACGTCTCGTTGTGGGGGACGAGCTCCTTGTCGACGAACTGGCGGAAGCCGTCGCGGAAGAGGTCGTGCTCGTCGTCGAAGATGGTGCGCTCCATGGCGCCGACAGTACTCGTGC
>JBCCFK010000283.1:0-5474 GCA_039029775.1 Actinomycetota bacterium
GACTTCCTGCCCCAGCCCAACCTGACGGGCGAAGGTGACTCGCTTGGCACGATCATCTTCGGCCTCTCGGCGGTCCGGAACGTGGGCGAGGGGCTGGTCGAGCTCCTGCTGCAGGAGCGCGACGAGAACGGGCCGTTCGAGGACTTCTACGAGTTCTGCGAACGCGTCGACACCCAGGTTCTCAACAAGCGCACCGTCGAAGCGCTGATCAAGGGCGGTGCCTTCGACTCGATGGATCACCCCCGCCAGGGGCTGCTCACGGTCTTCGAGGCGATCATCGACCAGACCGTGGCTCGCCGCCGCGAGCGCGACATGGGCGTGATGACGCTGTTCGGCGACGCCGCCGACGATGACGTCTTCGACGAGAAGATCGCCATCCCGATCACCGAGTTCGACAAGTCGCGGCGCCTCGCGTACGAGAAGGAGATGCTGGGTCTCTACATCTCCGACCACCCGCTGCTCGGGGTCGAGGCGGCCCTCAAGCGCAAGGCCGACGCCACCATCGCCGACGCCGAGACCCTCGAGGACGGCGCGGTCCGCAGCGTCGGCGGCGTCATCACCAACCTGCAGAAGAAGTGGACGAAGAAGGGCGACCTGATGGCCGTCTTCGTCCTCGAGGACCTGCAGGGCAGCATCGAGTGCATGGTCTTCCCCAAGACGATGCAGGAGGTCGGCCACAAACTCGAGGACGACCGGGTCATCCTGTTGCGCAGCCGGTTCGACAAGCGCGACGACACGCCCAAGCTGATCTGCATGGACATCGACCTGTTCGACACCGACGACGTGGTCGAGTCGCCACCGGTCCGGGTCCGGGTACCGATGACCGGCCTTGCCGCCAACAAGGTGGTGGAACTCAAGGCCCTGCTGTCGGAACACCCAGGCGAGTCCGAGGTCTTCCTCCACCTCGGAACCACCAAGGTCATGCGTCTCCCACAGGACTTCTGCGTCGACGCTCAGAACGGTCTCGTCGCCGAGCTCCGGGTCCTGCTCGGACCCGACGCGGTTCTGGTCTGAACCAGCGCGTCCAGCACGTCGGCCGGGCGCGCCCGAAGAATTCGCGCGACGCGCGCAACACACCGGGCGCGCTCATCGTCGTGGGGGATGATGGAGGAGATGCGGGCTGCATTGGCGTCTCGGCGCGGGACGACGATCGACTCGATCGAGGCTTTGTTTCGGATCGAGTACGAGCCGATGGTGAGGCTCGCCTACACGCTGATCGGCAACAACGCCGAAGCCGAAGAGCAGGTCCAGGACAGCTTTGCCGAGGTCCTCAGGCGGTGGGATGAAATACGCGCTCCAGGTGCGTACCTCAGAACGACGGTCGTGCTCAGGTGTCGGTCGTTGTTGCGCCGCAGGCGGGTGATCCAGGCCCATCCGCCGGAGCCACCGACCGAGCTCGAGCCCGAGGATCGCGTGCTCTGGGACGTGCTGCACCAGCTCACCGAGGACCAGCGACTGGCCGTGGTGCTCAAGTACTACGGCCGGTACCGAGCATCCGAGATCGCCGAGATCATGGACATGCCCGCAGCCACGGTTCGATCACACCTCAAGCGAGGTCTCACTGCGCTACGGAAGGAGCTCGAGCCATGAGCCGGTTTGACGATCGACTCGAACAGGGCCTCGGCCGTATCGCTGAAGGAGCGACTCCATCACCAGACGCATGGCAAGCGATCCAGCAACGGGTCGCCGACCAGGCGAACCAACCGGAGATGGAGGTCATCATGTTGCAGAAGAAGGAACCCGACCCTCGGCGCGTTCGCGCCTGGCTCGTCGGGAGCGCGGCGGCCGTCGTCCTCGTGATCGTGGGCATTGTGGTGTTGAACGATTCCGACGATGAAGGGAACGTCGTTACCGGGGACCCGACGTCGACGCCCGTCCCGACCGAGACCGCCGAGGCTCAGCCGACCGCTGAGCCCGAGCCGACCCAGAGCGAGGATCCCGAGCCGACGGCCGAGCCCGTGGCGGAGCCGACCGCTCAGCCTGCGCCCGAGGCGCCCGTCGTGTGGGTGGGCGAGGGGTCGGAATGGGACTTCTCGGTGACGTACATCGACGTCAGCGCGGCAGGGCCTGTCGGCTCGAACGAGGACTTCGCCTGGGTGGCATCCCAGGCCGAGACCGCGCTGGCCACGATCGACCTGGCGACCGACCGTGTGGTGGCGGAGACACCGATCCCGGCCGGAGCGCGGGTCACGCAGTTCGGATTCGGCTCGGTGTGGATCACCCACAACGACGGCACGGTGTCGCGCTTCGATCCGGACTCCGGGACCGTGGTTGCGACGATCGAGGTCGGGGCCGGCGCCCTGTCCTGGATGCAACCCGGCTCGTCGTTCGTGTGGGTCGGCGACCGGCTGGGCCGTCGAGTCGTCGCGATCGATCCTGCCACGAACGAGGTGGCGATCGCGACCGGCATCGGAGCGGAGCCCGGGGCCGTCAAGGAGGAGGCGCATGGCGTTTGGGTCAAGGGTCTGGACGGCTCCGTCTACCGGCTCGATCCCGTCACCGGGGACCTGGTCGCGTCCGTCGACACCGGCTCGTTCGCGAACGGTGCGATGATGACGAGTCCAGAGGCGGTGTGGGCGCCGTTCGGGAGCGAGCTCATCAGGGTCGATCCCGAGACGAACAGCGTCGCGGCGACGATCGACATGTCCGCAGCGATCGGCGTGGACGTCCGCCTGGGTGGCATCCACTTCGCCGACCGGACGATCTGGGTCAGGTATCACCACGACAACGGCACCGGCATCGCTCGTGTCGACCCGGCGACGAATCGGGTCGTGGCGGCCCGCGACCTCCGTGACGGGTGGGCCTCGACAGGTGGCATGAACGTCGGACCCACCACCACCTGGACGTTCAACCCCGACGCGATCGCGAGGATCGACTTCTAGGCAACCGGCGCCGCCCCGCCTCGGCTAGGAAGGGGCGATGCAGACACGACGGATCGGCAAACTCGACGTCTCGCTCCTGGGTCTCGGATGCAACAACTTCGGCATGCGCATCGACGCGGCCCAGACCGACGCCGTGGTCGGCGCCGCCATCGCGGCAGGTGTGACGTACTTCGACACCGCCAATGCTTACGGCGGTGGCGGGAAGTCCGAGGAGCTGTTGGGTGGAGCGATCGCGGGTCGTCGCGAGCAGGTGGTCGTGGCCACCAAGTTCGGGCACCCGGCGATGCTGGGGGAGGGCGAGAGCCCTGGCCGGCCGGATCTGATCGAGGCCGCCTGTGACGCCAGCCTGGCCCGCCTCGGCATCGACGTCATCGACCACTACCAGCTGCACGTTCCAGATCCGGTCGTGCCGATCGGCGACACGCTCGGTGCTCTGCAGGCGCTGATCGACGCCGGGAAAGTCCGGGAGCTCGGCTGCTCCAACTTCACCGCCAACATGCTGCGCGACGCGGCTACGGCCGCCGAGACGGACGGCACGACGATGTTCGCCAGCGTGCAGAACCGCTACAGCGTCCTGCACCGTGAGCCCGAGGACAACGGTGTGCTCGAGGCGTGCGCCGAGTTGGATGTGGCGTTCGTCCCGTACTTCCCGCTCGAGTCGGGCCTGCTCACGGGCAAGTACCGCAAGGGCGAGGACCTCCCGGAGGGCTCCCGCCTGGCGGCGTGGAAGGACGCGCCCCAAGGCGAGCGATTCCTCAACGACGAGAAGGTCGACGGCGCCGAGGCGCTGATCGGGCGCGCCGAGGCGACCGGCGTCCCGATCCTGAGCGTGGCCATGTCGTGGTTGGCGGCCCAACCCGCGGTCGGGAGCATCATCGCCGGCGCCACCAAACCGGAGCAGGTCGCGGGCAACGCCGGAGCCTTGGACCTCGATCTCGACGACGCCGCGCTGGCGGCGATCGACCAGGTGCTCGGCCGCTAGCCGGTCCGCCGATGGCGACCACCCGCGAGAGCGTCATCGACGGGCTGCGGTGGTGCGCCGAGATCCTCCGCATCTTCACCCGGCGCGCTGCGATCACCGCCGTGTTCGTGGCGATCTTCGCTGCGGTGGTCCTCTACACCACGCGCGAGCGGATCTCTGATTGCTCCGACGTCACCGCCGAGCAGGAGGAGGTCCTCCTCGGGTTGCGCTCGGTTGTTGCCGGCCGGTCGTTCACGGCCGCCGATGACCCAGGCTGCGTCGACGGGACCTACCGCGCTCCGCTCACCGGTCTGCCGGACACCATCGAACCCGCCACCGACCTCCTCCTCGCCGACGGATGGCAGATGGAGACCGAGTTCCTGCCGTTCTTCGACCAGTTGTGGCGTCGATGCTTCAGCCTCGACCGGCCCGGCTGGGAGCGGGTGCAGGTCAACCTCGACGCCATCCGTGCCGGAGACCTGATCGCAGCGTCCGTCATCGCTCCCGAGAACGGCGACGCCTGTGAGGCCGAACGGCGGGAGTTCTCCGAGATCTACCCGCCCGCGGACTCCTGAGCCAGGCCGGCGAGGTACTGCTGCGCGGTTCGGCGTTGGATGAGCGAGCCGATCGGCCCCGCGAGCTTGGTCAACAGCGTCTGCGGTCGGGACACGGCGACGATCTCCACGGCCACCCTCCCGTCCGGTGCGCGCCGGACCACGAAGCTCTCTTCTCCCGACTCCGGGTGATGGGGGAGCGTCCCATACGCGAACCCGAACGCATCCGGCTCGTCGACCACCAACACGACCCGACACGCCGCTGTCACCCAGATGCCCGTCACCGGCAGGGCGAGGGCCACGACCGACCCCACCTCGATCGGAGCATCACCAGGGTGCACCAGTGCCCCCGCCCTCCGATGTCCCGCCCACGCACGGATCGCACTGGCACACCGATCGAACGCCTCGTCGCCGTGCCCGGCCGCTCGCTGCCACGCGTGCCGGTGGTGTCGAGCGGGAGTCTCGTCAGTCGCCGTCACGCCCACATCGGCATAGGTGACATCCAGGCCGCGCTGCGCCTCGGCCAGCGAGGCGAGTGCGTGCTCGGAGGGACGTCGCAGTCCGTACATGCGTCCAAGCTTGGCCCGCTGCGGCCCGAGCGGCGGAGTCGAGCAGCGAGTGTCCCCGAACCGGCGTTAGGGGGATGGTGGTTCTTGACGTCGTGAGTTCCACGCGTGCCGGTAGATAGTGTCGGCCCATGGCGAGCGACGATCAGTTGCGCGATGCGATGGCGAAGACCATGGCGGGTTTTGCCGCCGTGGTGGCGGCGCTCGAACCCCAGCACTGGGACCTGCCTTCACCGTGTACACAATGGTCGGTGTTCGATGTCGTCGACCATGTTGTGGCCGGCGAGCGATTCACCGTGGAGGTCCTGGCCGGCGCGTCGCTTGCGGAAGCCGTCGAGGCGCAGGCCGGCCTCGACCCGCAGAACGCAGACGCGGTCGGACAGGTCACCGATGCTGCCGCTGCGGCGCTGGCGGCGTTCGATGGATCACTCGACCGGATCATCGACCACCGGGTCGGTCGGATCTCCGCCCGACGGATGCTCGGCTTCCGGATCATCGATCAGCTCGGACA
>JBCCFK010000284.1:0-5452 GCA_039029775.1 Actinomycetota bacterium
CCGCAGCCCATCGGGTGCAGGATGTCGCGAGCCGAACCGAGGAAGCCCGCAATCGCGGCGGATCGCTCCTCCTCGGTGGGAGGCACCAGGCTGGCGGCGCGCGCAGCGGTCTCCCCGGAGGGGAAGCGGACGTAGTCGAACTGCACCTCGTCGAACCCGATCGCGCAGGCCTCCTCGGCCAACGCCAGGGGGTACTCCCAGTTGGCCGGATCGGCGGCGTCGACCCAGTGACCGGCGAGCCCGGCGTCGGGTGCAGCGCGCGACCAGACCGGGTCCTCGAACGTCACGATGCGAGTCACCGTGTAGAGACCACGCTCGCGGGCCTGAGCGATCCGCTGCACCGGGTCGTACACCGGCCCCACACCGTCGATCTCGTGGGCGAACGCCACGTCGGTCTCGTACAGCACCAGATCGGCCTCGTCCTTGGTGTCGAAGACGAGGGTGTTGACGGTCGTTGCGTCGGCGAGGGCGAGGAGCTCGGCGAAGGCCTCGTCGTCGGCTGCGACCTGCTGGGACACGCGGAGACCGCGAACGATCACTGGGTCGAGTTCGATCTCCAGCGCCACGCCGTCGTCGGGGATCACGGCCGATGCGGCCTGCCACACCGGCCGCGTGACGTCGACCGTCTCGACGTCGGCGCCGACGCGCAGGGTGAACCCACCGTCGACGCCGGTCGTCACCGCCACTCCCCCGGCCTGCACGACGGCAGCCGCCACCGGAGCACCGTCGACCGAGGAACGCACCACGCCCGACACCTCGACGGGTACGGGTGTCGGCGTCGGCGTCGGCACGGGAGTGGCCGTGGCGGCCGGTGCCGGTGCGGCGGTCGCTGTCGGGAGCGCCGTCGGGGTCGGCGCTGCGGCGTCATCGGCGTCCTGACCGCCGCAGGCGGCGCACACCATCGCGAGCACGGCGCCCGCGCGCCACAGGACCGACTGCCGCACCACCCGGATGGTAGTCGTGGTCCGGTGCCAGTCGGCTACGGACAGGACAGGAGCACGTCTCGACCGGCGCCGCCGCCGCAGTCGTCCACACCGGAGTTGCCGGCCACCGTGTCGCCACCGCTGCCGCCCCGGAGGCGATCGGCCCCCTTGCCACCACGGATGACGTCGGCGCCGGATCCACCACGGATGTTGTCGCCACCGGTGCCGCCGCGGATGTCGTCGCGGCCGGTCTGGCCCCAGATGGTGTCGCCGCCCGAGGACGCCAGGACGCGGTCGTCTCCCTTGCCGGCTCGAACCGTGTCCCGACCCTTGCCGGGATGAATCGTGTCGTCGCCCTCGTTGCCGTGGATGATGTCGCGTCCGCCTCGCCCGCAGATCACGTCGTCGCCGGCTCGACCACGGATCTCGTCGGGCCCCGACGTGCCGACGATGACGTCAGGACCATCGGTCCCGACGGTCGGGATGCCGGGTCGGGCCACGATCGTGGCGGCCCGCCCCTGGCAGGTGGGCGTCTCGCCGGGCGTGTCGGACGGGCCGGGCTCGCCGCCCGGATCGTCGATCGGCTCGGGGCCCTGACCGCGAACGAGGAATGTGCCGAACTCGAGGCCCCACGGCTCCGGAGCGTCGCCGCCGATGGGAGCGCCGACCGGCCGTGATGTGAACGGGATCGTGACCGATCCACCGTCGAAGGTGCCCGTGACCAGCGGGGTGCCTCCGAGGTCCTGTCCGGAGAGGATCTCGTACCGGTCACCCGGCTCGAGAATGTCGGAGAGATCGACCCCCACCGAGGACGCACCGGCCCCGTTCCAGACGGTGACCATCGCGCGGTCGCCGTCGTAGCGGTTGGGGGTCACCTCGATGTGGGTCGGATCGCTGCCGACCACCGAGCTCGAGGCATCGCTGCCCGTCTGGGACTGCCAGCCGGCGAAGGTCGTCCCCGGAGAGAAGACGCCGGGGCCGTGGTACGTGTTGCCGTCCCAGGATCCGAGACTGACGCCGGGCTCGAGCTGCACCTGCCGGTTGTCGCTGCTGATGTGGTTCCCGCTTCCGCTGATGGGGTCACCGGAACGGATCCACAGCCCGGCGACCGCATCGCCCCGGGTCATCATCCAGTTGTCCGAGACCACGACGTCGCGGTCGGCTTCGACGATGCTGACCGCCGAGCGTTGCAGCGTGTACACGTGGTTGGACCGGAACTGCAGGTCCTGGATGTCGGCCGCGATGTACACCGGCGAACGCAACTCGGATGCGAGCGACGTGCCGCCGGCGAACACGTTGCCGACCATGTCCACGTCGTGGACTCGGTCCGAGCCGTAGATGTGGATCGAGCGTCCATAGGTCGAGCCGACGAGGTTGTGCTCGAAGGTCTTGCGGCCGCCGTCGTTGTTCTGGATGTACACGCCGTGGCCGTGACCTCGGTCGGAGGACTGGTGGCCGCAGTTGTAGATCAGGTTGCCGTACACCAGGCTGTTCTGGGCGGCCTTCCACCAGCCGAGGCACACGCCGCCGTCGTGGATCTCGTTGTTGATCAGGGCGGTGCCGACGCCATGGACCGCCAGATTGGCAAGACGGTCCAGCGTGGTGATGAGAAACCGCTCAGGCGCCGAGTTGGTGAACTCGAGGTCACGCCAGGTCTGCCAATCACCGTTGATGGTCACGCTTGCCGCGACCCCGTGGGTCTGGTTGCCGTCGATCACCGCGTGCTCGCCGGGGTACGGCCTCACGACGATCGGTTCAGCAGACGTTCCATCGGAGTTGCTGTCGAAGGGTCCTTCTTCGTAGACCCCGCCGCGGAGCCAGATCGTGGTTCCCGGGGCGATGCTCCGGGACTCGAGGGTCGCGGACAGCGAAGCCGGGTCGGCCAGGGTGCCGGCGCCCGACGCTCCGGGCGCCACGAAGATGTCCGAACTCGACGGCTGGGCGTTTCCGGCGGACGCCAACAACGCCATCACCAACGCGAGAACCGTCAGGATCGTGAGCCAGCGCCGTCGTGGGGAGGCGGCTGCGATCGTCATGTCCAAACCCTCATTCGGTGGACCCCACTGGGATCCAGCCACCGCCCTCTGTGACTCCGCTGCACCCTAGTGCCATCGGTGAGGGTCCATACCAATCCGAAGGGCCTAGGGGGGAATTGAGCCGATCGACCCAGTTCGCCACCCTGCGTGGCCGCGTCTGGTGCCCGTATGTGTCGGCGGTCGCCGCGGCGCCGCTCTACGCTCGGCCGCGGCCATGACAGCATCACCGACGATGGACGACCGAGCACGCACGACGGCACTCCCGTACATCGCGCTCGGCGCCGTCGTCTTCGCCTGGGGATCGGGGCCCGTGGTCACCAAGCTGATCACGGCGCCGGCCGTCCTCGGCGTGTTCCTGCGCTACGGCATCACGGTCCCGGTCCTGTTCGCGATGGTGCGCCTCCAGGGCTCGTCGGTGGGGCGCGGCACGCTCGCCCGGGCGATGCTGCCCGGCCTGTCCTTCGGCATCAACCTCATCTTCGTGTTCCGAGCGGTCCAGGAGGCCACCGTCGCCGTGCTGGCCGTCGCCACCACACTGCAACCGGCGCTGATCCTGTTGATCGCCGGTCCGATGTTCGGCGAGCGGGCCACCCGACGTCACGTCGCCTGGACACTGGTCGGCGTGGGTGGCGCGATCGGTGTCGTCCTCGGGGCGGGGTCAGAGCTGCGCGCGTCCGCGCTCGGCATCACCTTCGCGCTCCTCGCCGTCGTGACCTTCACGGCCTACTTCGTCCTGACCCGCCTGGCGCGCGCGACCACCGACGTCGACCCCGTCGAGTGGATGGCGGCGATCAACCTGTGGGCCCTGATCGCCGTCATTCCCCCCACGTTGTTCCTGGCCGACCTCGGCGACCTGGACCAGATGAGCGGACGGGACTGGTTCTGGCTGGCGGTCCTCGCCTACGTCACCGGCGTCTTCGGGCACGTCCTGATGAGTTGGGTGCACGGCTACGTCGAGGCGTCTCGCTCCTCGTTGACGCTGCTCACGATGAACATCTGGGCAGTCGTGTTGGCGTGGCCCGTGCACGACGAACCCGTGACGGCGATCCAGGGTGCGGCCGGCCTCGTCGTGCTGGGGGCCGTCGCCGCGGTGTTGCGAACGCCGGTGCGAGCAGAGCCCGTCCGGCACCGGACCGCCTGAGGCTCAGTCCTCTGCGGGTTCGGATGCGACGGCGACGGCGGGCACCGGGATGCTGTCGACGAGGCGACCGGTGACGCCCTCGATCTCGGGCAGCGGGGGGAGCTCCGTCTCGCCCTGACGCCGTTTGATCAGCACGGCCTCGTGGTAGCGCTCGAGCGTCTCGGCGGCCTCCATCGTGTAGTACCCGGCGCCGTCGATGAACGGGCCTTCGGTGCCGTCGATGATCGCGGTGACGTCTTCGCCCGTGATGGTGCGATGGGTCTCGAGGGCGTGGGCCACGGCCAGCACCTCGAGACGGTTGTCCTCGAGCAACTGGGAGACCTCGCTGTACATCGTCGCCAGGCGGCCCTCGATCTGGTCACCGAGTCCGCCTTCGAGGAGCTTCTGCTCCTGGTCCTCGTTGTCCGGAGGTCCGTCGCCGCCGCGGCCTCGACCACCGCCGATCCCGAAGGCGCGCTGCACCGCATGGCTGGCGAGCGTGTCTCCCATGCCCCAGTAGCCCGACATCATGGTGGCCAACTGGGTGGCGTTGCGGAGGTCGCCGCCGACGCCCGAGGAGTTGTCGCCGTCGAAGAACATCCGCTCACCGGCGAGCGAGGCGAGCGACACCTTGAGATCCGACTCGTACTCGGACCGCCAGTGGGTGAAGCGGTCTTCAGGCGGGATGTGGGAGACGAAGCCACCCACGTTTCCGCGCCGCTCGATCGTGACGATGTCGATCATGCGGTGATTGCTGACCCGCGCCAGGGAGACGGCGTGGCAGGCCTCGTGGATCGCGAGTGCGTGGCGCTCGTGCTCCACGTACTCGAAGTCGTCGGCGAGTCCGTGGTCCTTCATCTGCTTGGCCTTGATGATGTCGGCCCAACCGATGGTCTCGCGGCCGTCGCGGATCGCGTTGATCAACGACTCGTTGACGGTGAAGTCCACATCAGCGGTGATCGATACCGATCTGCGAATCGCTACCGGTCCAGCGGCGGTCTTCTACGTACGTGACGACCTTCGCGACGGTGAAGACATCACCCAAGACCTGCGCCTAGAGATCAAGAATGAAGGCACCGGCCTATCGGGTGTTGTCGGTGGCTTTTATGGGAACTATGAAGCGCACACCGATACGTCCATCTCCGCGAACGTAGGCGGCATTTTGTTTGGCATCCCAGACCCCTTCTTAACGCCGATTCAACTTGGCGAGAGCGAAAACCAAACCAAGAGCCGCGCGCTCTACGCCGACCTTCGTTATGCCTTCAATCCCACGTGGTCGCTCATTGGCGGCTTACGATACCAGCAAGACGAAGTGCAGAACTTCATCAACGTCTTCTCGATCGATACCACGACGTTCTCGCCCATCCTCAACC
>JBCCFK010000285.1:0-5352 GCA_039029775.1 Actinomycetota bacterium
GCCGCCCTCGCCGCCGAGGGTGATCGCCGACGCCGACGCCAGGCCGAGGAGAAGGCCGCGGGCCTGACCCGGCCCACCGCCGACTAGAAGATCGGGTCCGTCCAGGTCCCGGCGGCCCAGAGGGCGCCGACGAAGCAGGCCACGCCGACGGCCCCGATCACCACATCCACGGCGTAGCGCGGCAACTGCCGTTGGCGAGGCAGCTCGTAGGCGAGCCAACCGGCGGCAGCTCCCACCAGGAAGCCGCCGACGTGGCCGCCGACCGAGATGTTGCCGATGCCGAAGGTCAGGGCGAAGTTCAAGACCAACACGGTGCCCAAGCCGGTGTCCCATATCGACAGGCCCAGCGACCGCTGCGACAGCGCGGCCACGCCGAGCAGACCGAAGATCGCTCCGGAGGCACCCGCCGTGAGCGAGAGGGGCGAGACCAGCAAGGCACCGAATGCGCCGCCGAGCAACGCCGCGACGTAGGTCAACAGGAAGCGGACGCGACCGAGACTGCGCTCGAACGTGGGCCCGAAGATCCACAGGGCGTACATGTTGAACCCGATGTGGAACAGGCCGTAGTGCAGGAAGCCCGACGAGAAGATGCGGTACCACTCACCCTCCGCGTCCACGAACGGACCGAACAGCGCGCCGTCGACCAGCAAGCCGTCGCGGGCCACCGCGCCGCGGGCGAACCCGTCCCCGAGGCCGACGCTGATCAGGAAGACGGCGACATTGATGGCGAGCAGCGCCTGGGTGACCACAGGCCGTGCGCCGAACATCGACCCGGCGGTGTGGACCTTCTGCGAACCGGCCTTCGCGCACTCGGGGCAGTGGAAACCCACAGATGCGGTGGTCATGCAGGAAGGACAGATGTGGCGGTCACAGCGTTGACACCGCACGCCGGCCTGGCGGTCGGGGTGGCGATAACAGGTGGTGGGCTGCGACGTGGAAGCGGGGGGCGTGTCGGCCATGGTGACCACCATTGTCGCAGCTCCGGGACCGCTTTCGGCTTCCCCGGTGGGCGTTGATTCCAGCGGATCCCTATCATCGACAGCGTGTCCGTCGAGACCGCCGTGCTGGCGCATCAGGGTGGATGGGACGAGATCCTGCTCGTCGCCGGGCCGCTGGTCCTGCTGTGGCTGCTCCTGGTGATGGCCAATCGACGCGCCAAGCGCCTCGCCGACGAGAAGCCGATCGACCGCTGACCGTCGCCGTGGGTCGCGTCAGTCCGTGACGCGCTCGATGTCGGCGCCCAGACCCTGGAGCTGTGGGACGAGGTCGGCGTACCCACGGTCGATGTGGTGCGGGTCGAGGATCGCCGTCTCGCCTTCGGCGGCCAACGCCGCGACGACCAGAGCGGCACCGGCACGGATGTCGTGGGATCGCACCGGGGCACCGGACAGTCGCTCCGATCCGCGAATCACCGCGTGGTGCCCCTCGACGCGGATGTCGGCTCCCATCCTCACGAGTTCGTCCACGTAACGGAACCGGCCGCTGAAGATGTTGTCGGTGACGATGCTGACGCCGTCGGCGACGGTCAACATGGCGACGAGGAACGGCTTGTAGTCCGTGGCCACGCCCGGGTACGGCAGGGTGGCGACGTCGACGCTGCGAAGACGGCGGTTGGCCATCGCCCACAACCCGTCGGGATCCGTGGAGGTCCGCACCCCCATCTCGCCGACCTTCTGGCAGATCATGTCCATGTGGTCCGGCCGGGCCCCCACCAGCGTGATCTCGCCACCGGCGACGCCGCATGCGGCGAGGTAGGTGGCGGCCTCGATGCGATCGGGGACGACCCGGTGTTCGACCGGGTGGAGGTCTTCCACCCCGTCGATGGTGATGGTGGGCGTTCCGGCGCCCAGGATCCGGGCACCCATGCGATTCAAGAACGCGGCCAGGTCGGCGATCTCGGGCTCGCGGGCGGCGTTCTCGACGACGGTTATCCCCTTGGCCCGGACGGCCGCCATCATCACGTTCTCGGTCGCCCCGACGCTCGGAAACTCCAGCATCACCCGCGCGCCGTTGAGCTGATCGCCCCGGGCCCGGATGTACCCGTGCGAGGACTCGAACGTCGCGCCGAGGACCTCGAGGCCCCGGAGATGCATGTCGATGGGCCGCGGCCCGAAGTCGTCACCGCCCGGCAGCGCAACCCGGGCTTCCCCGCACGAGGCGAGCAGCGGTCCGAGGACCACGATCGAGGCACGCATCTGCTCGACCAGCTCGTAGGGCGCCTCGGGCGTGATGTCGTCGGGTCGGACGATCTCGATCTCGCCGTCGCCGAGATCGGTCACGGTGAGGTCCATCGCCCGCAGGACATCGGCCATGATCTGGACGTCGGTGATCGCCGGCACGTTGTGCAGCCGGTACGTGCCAGGGGCCAGCACGGTGGCCGCCATCAGCTTCAACACCGAGTTCTTGGCGCCGTTGATGTGGACCGCACCCTCGAGCGGTCCGCTGCGGCGAACGATGATCCGGTCCACGAAACCCTCTACTCCTGACCCTCTCAGTATGCTCCCGCCGTGCTGTGGAATGACGGTTTCCGAGATCGCCGGATCGCCTGACCCTCTGTCCGATGGCCACCGTCACCACTGTCACGACATGCGACCCAGACGCCGCAGCGGCGTGCCGGGTTCCACGGGACTGCGTGCTCGTGCTCGAGGAGGCCGACGGCGACGGCCGGTTCACCGCCGAGGAGGGGCCGTTCGACCGCTACGAGCGGACGATCGTGGAGCGGCCGGCCCCCGACGGTTCCATCGAGGTCACCGAGACCGTCTCGTTCCGCGTGGCCGCGCCGTTGTGGCGGCCCCTGCTGACCTGGCCGATGCGCCGCGCCCTCGCCCAGCGCCGCGAGGACGTGCCGTGGTGGGCGCCGCCCGACCGCTTCGACACCCTCACCGCTCGCACGGTCAGCCTGCTCTGCATCGGGATGATCGTCACCGGCTACCTGGGCGCGATCATCGGCCAGACCGCCACGTTCGCCTCCGACGAGTTCGGCACGTCCGATCGGGCCCAGGGCTTCCTCTTCGCGGCCGTCCGGCTGGGAACACTCCTCACCCTGGTGATGACGACCCTGGCGGATCGTCACGGCCGGCGTCGCCTGCTGCTGACCGCCATGACGATCGGGTGCACGGTGACGCTGTTGGGCGCGGCCTCGACCGACCTGTGGACGCTGGGCGGCAGTCAGGCGGTCGCACGGGGCATGGCGACGGCGATCTCCATCCTGATCGGCATCATGGCCGCCGAGGCCGCGCCTCGGAACTCCCGCGCCTATGTCGCCTCGGTGCTGAGCCTGACCGCCGGCCTCGGCGCCGGCATGGTCGTGTGGTTCCTGCCGATCGCCGACGTCGGCATCCGGGCGTGGCGGCTCCTGTACCTGCTGCCGGTGATCGGTCTGCCGGTGACCTATTGGCTCGCCCGCAACCTCCGCGAGACCAGCCGATTCCAGCAGTTCCAGGCCGATGCGGGCGGACAGCAGGACCGCGATGCGATGCTCCGTCGACGACTGGTGCTGATCGCCGCCGTCGGGTTCCTGATCCTGTTGTTCGCGGCGCCGGCTTCACAGTTCCGCAACGACTTCCTGCGCGACGAGCGCGGCTTCACCGCGGCCCAGGTCAGCCTGTTCGTCGTGGTCACCAACACCCCCGTCGGCATCGGCGTGGCCATCGCCGGGAAGCTGGCGGATCGCAGAGGCCGACGGCCGATCGGCGCCTTCGCCGTGTTCGGGGGCACGCTGCTGACCCTCGCCACCTACGGGCTCGACGGGTGGGGGATGTGGAGCGCCAGCGTCATGGCGTCGATCATCGGATCGATGGCGGCCCCCGCGCTGGGGGTGTACAGCGCCGAGATGTTCGGGACCGCCAGGCGCGGTCGCGCCAACGGCATCGTCTCGCTGGTCGGGCTCGGCGGCAGCGCGCTCGGCCTGCTGATCGTCGGCGACCTCTCCGAGCGCTTCGACAGCTTCGTCGCGGCGTTCTCCATCGTCGCCATCGCGCCCATGATCGTGGTCGTCCTCGTGTTGACCTTGTTCCCCGAAACGGCCCATCGTGAGCTCGAGGACATCAACCCGGGCGACCGCTCGCCCACTCCCGACCCGCGAGGACCAGCTCCATGACCGACCACGATCTCGGCGCGCTCTACGGCGACGGCTCCCGGGCGCTGCAGGACACCTTCGACAGCCGTCGGCTGGCGGATCGCCTGCAGGAGCTGACCATCCACGACGAGCTCACCGACGACGACATCGGGCTGATCGAGGCCCAGACCAGCGTGCTCGTGTCCACCGTGGACGAGGTCGGCTGGCCGGACGTCTCGTACAAGGGCGGCGATCCGGGCTTCGTCCGCGTCGTCGATCGGCGAACGCTCGTCATGCCGAGCTACGACGGCAACGGGATGTTCCGCTCGCTCGGCAACATCGCCGCGGACCCTCGGCTCGCCATGCTCTTCGTCGACACCACCAGGCCCTGGCGGCTCCGCCTCCACGGTGTCGGTCGTGTCGAAACCGCCGGCCCCGTGGTCGACGGTCTGCACGGGGCCCAAGCGGCGCTGGTGGTGGAGATCCGACGCCTGTTCCCGAACTGCGGTCGCTACATCGACCAGGGCACCGGCCCGGCGCCGCACGTGCCCCGCGAGGGCGAGGACACGCCGGAGCCGGAGTGGAAGAAGATGGATCTCTTCCGGCCGTATCTTCCGCAGCAGCCGACCTGACCGGCGCTACCGGCGGGCGCGGACCCAGCGGGCGACGAGGTCCACGAGTTCGTCGTCGTTCTTCTTGGGATCGTGGGCATCGCCGGCGAGCCAATGGAAGTCGACGGCGCCGGGAATCGTGCCCAGGTGGTCGTCCCACTCCCCCGGCAGCCCGAACGGGTCCCTGTCGCCCGAGACGAACAGGCAGGGCTTCCGCAGCTGCGGGAAGTGGTCGACCCGCAGCCGATCCGGCTTGCCCGGCGGGTGCAGCGGATAGCTGAGCAGGATCAGTCCCCGCGCCGGAAGGCCTTCGGCGACCGCCATCGACGCCATCCGCCCGCCCATCGATCGCCCGCCGAGCAGCAGGCGCTTCGGCTCCGTGCCGAGCTCGTCGGCGATCGCCGGCACGATCTCGTTGAGCTCCTCGATCAACTTCGGCGCCCTCGGCGGCGGACGGCGGGCTCCGAGATCGCGGTACGCGAAGTTGACTCGCCGAACGGGGATGTCCAGCGCCGCCTCCAAGGCGAGGAAGTGCCGGTGGTCGCGATTGCCTCCGGCGCCGTGGAACAGGACCAGGCCTGCGGGCTTCACCATGACCCGGAGTCTCGCGTACGCCCGTGTGCGCCGGAGCGGCCCTTCACGCGCTGAGCAGGATGCGCCGCGCTTCGGTCAGGTCGGCGATCC
>JBCCFK010000286.1:0-5304 GCA_039029775.1 Actinomycetota bacterium
CATCATCCAGCCGTTGTTCCAGATGTACAAGCGGTTCCCGCTGCCCGAGTCGATCTCGGAGTCGGGCAACCTCCTCGGTTCCACCTGGGGCCTCATCCTGATCCACGTGGCGTTCCAGAGCGGCTTCTGCACGTTCGTGCTCAGCAACTACATGAAGCTGTTGCCGAAGTCACTCAACGAGGCCGCGCGCATCGACGGCGCCGGCGTGTGGACGCTGTACTGGCAGATCATCATGCCGCTCACGCGCCCTGCGCTGGCGGCCCTCGCGACCCTCGAGTTCACCTGGATCTACAACGACTTCTTCTGGGCGGTCGTGTTGGAACAGCAGGGTGCCGACCTCCCGATCACCTCGTCGCTGACAAACCTGGGCGGTGAGTTCTTCACCGACGACAACCTGATCGCCGCGGCGTCGGTCTACGTGGCGGCGCCCACGCTGGCCGTGTACTTCGCGCTCCAGAAGCACTTCATCGCCGGTCTCGCGCTCGGGGCCGACAAGGGCTGACGTTGGCCGAGCCCACCGTCCTCACATCCGAGGCGCTCGCCGTCGTCCTCGTCGACGACGGCGGGGGCATGCCCGAGATCGCGTCGGTGGGTCCGCGCCTCGACGGGTTCGTCCCGGGCGTCCTGGCCCAGCCGGTCCCGAAGGGCACGCTGGACGCCGGCACCGCGCTCGGGCTCGTGTCGGAGCACGCTGCCGGGCACGGCGGGCGGCCCGGCCTGGTCGGGGCGCGTCCCGACGGCAGCGGCTGGAGCCCGGTCTTCACACGGTCCGCGGTCGAGGTCGATGCCGCGTCGGTCCGGTACGTCCTCGCCGATCCGCTGGCCGAGCTCGAACTCACACTGGACCTCCGCGTCGGACACACGCTCGTCATCTCGGCCGCGCTCACCAACACCGGCGAGTCGCCGTACGGCGTCCAACGGCTCTCACCCAGCGTGCCGGTGCCGGCGGGCGCGACCGACCTGATGACCTTCGGCGGTCGGTGGTGCATGGAGTTCCAGCCCGACCGGCAGCCGTTCGAAGGGCTGACCGTCGTCGAGAACCGACGGGGGAGGACGTCGCACCAGCGGCTCCCCGCGGCGTTCGCCGGGACGTCGGCCTTCGGGGAGCAGCACGGCGAGGTCTGGGGCGTCCAACTGGCCTGGAGCGGGAACTTCGAGTTGGCGGCCGAGCGCCTGGCCGACGGGCGCCGGCACGTCCAGGTCGGCGAACTCCTCTCGCCCGGCGAGGTCGTTCTGGCCCCGGGCGAGACCTACACCGCCCCCGACGTGGTCGTCGCCTGGTCCGATGCCGGGCTGACGCCGGCGAGCCAGGCGTTCCACCGCCAGGTCCGGGCCGACCTGCCGGCGACCACGGCGACGCCGCGGCCGGTGCTGCTCAACACCTGGGAGGCCGTGTACTTCGACCACCGCCTCGACGTCCTCGAGGCGCTCGCCGAGCGGGCGGCCGCGGTGGGCGTTGAGCGCTTCGTCCTCGATGACGGCTGGTTCGGCGGCCGCCGTGACGACACGGCGGGCCTCGGGGACTGGTGGGTCTCGGAGGCGGTCTGGCCGCAGGGGCTGGGACCGATCGTCGACCACGTGACCGGCCTCGGCATGGAGTTCGGTCTGTGGGTCGAGCCCGAGATGGTCAACCCCGACAGCGACCTGTACCGGGCTCACCCCGAGTGGGCCCTGACGACCGAGGGCTACGAGCCCGTGCTCGGCCGCCACCAGCTCGTGCTCGACTTCGGCCGCGCCGAGGTCCGCGAGCACCTCTTCACCTCGATCGACACGCTGCTGAGCGACTACGACATCGCCTATCTCAAGTGGGACATGAACCGTGACGTCATCCAGGGGTCACACCACGGCCACGCCGGCGCCCACGGCCACGTCGTCGGCCTGTACCAGCTGCTCGACCGACTCCGGGCCGAACACCCGACCGTGGAGATCGAGTCCTGTTCCTCCGGCGGCGGCCGAGCCGACATGGGCATCCTCCGGCGGACGGACCGCATCTGGACCTCCGACTGCAACGACGCGCTCGAGCGTCAGCTGATCCAGCGCGGCTGCTCGATGTTGCTCCCGCCGGAGGTCATGGGCGCCCACATCGGGCCGGATCGCGCCCACACCACCAATCGGCGCCAGGACGTCGGCTT
Organism: Actinomycetota bacterium; assembly: GCA_039029775.1. Lineage (GTDB taxonomy): Bacteria > Actinomycetota > Acidimicrobiia > Acidimicrobiales > UBA8592 > JBCCFK01. The sequence goes on from JBCCFK010000286.1 coordinate 2,133, forward strand.
CCGAGCGGCGACCGCGCTCTTCGGCCACCTCGGGATCGAGTGGAACCTGCTCAGCGCGACGGGTGAGGAGCTCGACGCCGTGACCGCGGCCGTCGCCGTGCATCGGCGACTTCGGGCACTCCTGCACAGCGGGGACACCGTGCGCGTCGATCACGCCGACGATGCCGCGCTGGTGCACGGCGTGGTCTCGGGCGACCACAGCCGGGCGCTCTTCGCCTACGTGCAGCTCTCGCCCTCGCGAACCATGGTGCCGAGCCCGTTCCTGCTCGCTGGGCTCGATCCCGACGCCGTGTACCGGGTCGACGTCGTCCACGAACTCGGTTCAGCCGTCGACGGCGGTCGCGTGGCGCCGGCATGGCTCAGCGATGGGGCTGCGGTGACGGGTGCGCAGCTGATGCGGCGGGGAATGCAGCCGCCGGCCCTCCATGCCGAGTCGGCCCTGCTCCTGGAGCTCACCCGGGTCTGACGCCTCGTCTCAGGAGTCGGCGAGTGCGTCGATCCGCTCGAGCACGTCGTGGGCCAAGGCGGCGTAGTCCGCGGCGAGGTGGGTGGCCGGGCTGTCGGTGGGAGCACTCGCGGCGTGCTCGTGCGCCAGGCGGCCTGCCTTGCGCATCTCGAACGCGCTGCGCTCGGAGCGGCGGATCGCGGGCAGCGGTCGCGGCTCGAGGCCTGCGAGGTCGCGGTTCAGTGCGTCGGCGACGTCGCGCACCAGCGCCGTGGCGTTCCGGGACACGTCGAACAGGACGACGCCGAGCAGCTCGAGGCCGGGGTTGCGCTCGCGAACCGTCCGGATCCGATCGCCGATCAGGTTGAGTCCGTCGAGAGACGCGTGGTCCGCCCGGATCGGCACGATGAGGAGCTCGGCTGCGCTGAGGCCGGCGTCGACCAGGGGCCCCAGCGTCGGCGGGCAGTCGATGAAGACCACGTCGTAGTCCTGGGTCTCGGCCGCGATCGCCGCCGCCAGGGGATCGTCGGCCATGGGGATCAACGCGCCCGGCACGATCGAGGAGAGGGCCGGTCCGCCCGGCCAGATGTCGAGTCCGGCGCGGACCTGGCGGACGACGCGGACGGCTCCTCGCCCGCTGAGCAGGTCTGCGAGGCTGCGGCCGTCGTCGCTGCGGTGTTTGCAGCCGAAGTCGGTGGCGAGGTTGCCCTGAGGGTCGAGGTCGATCGTCAGGACGCGGCGACCCCCGGCGGACGCCAACCCGGCCAGATTCGCGACGATGCTCGTCTTGCCGACGCCCCCTTTCGCATTCGCGACCGCGACGACGACCGGTCCGCCTCGGCGCGCGGGCCTCGGGGGTTCGAGTTCAGGGCGGGGGGTGGGGTCGGCCATGGCACGAGGTGGGGCGCCGTGGATCATCCCACTTCTGATCGGCATCGGTGCTGCACCCCCAAGGGGAACCGCCGATGAATCGCGCTCAGGTCGTCCAGATGACCGGCGTCCAGTCGAGCACGGTCACCGATCGGCCGTCGCGCTCGGCGTCGACGACGACCCGAACCGCACGGATGCGGCCGTGGTCGACGACCCGCTCCTCGATGAGCGTGTGCTCGAATCCGAGGGTCTCGCCCTCGAATACCGGGGCCGTGTGGTTGCAGCTGTGCCAGCCGAGGAGGGTGGCCATCCCCGCGACGGTGCGGTCGAGGGAGGTGTGTGCGAGGGCGACCGTGTGGCCGCCGTAGACCAGGCGTACCGGGTAGGGCGATCGCTCGGCATCGCGGTGGGCGGCGGCGAGGTTGTGGGAGAGGCGCACCAGTCCGGTGGCGTTGTCGACGACGTCGCGGAGGTCGTCGGGTCGGCTCTGGCCGACATCCCAGCCGTCGGTGGGGCCGAGCGGGTCGAGCTTCCAGTGGCCGGGGATGGCGCGCTCGTAGGTCGCCAGATCGAGCGGGTTCGCCGTGGGGCCGAGGTCGTCCGCATGGCCCGCGGTGACCTCGCCGCGACAGGGGAGCAGGGCGCACCGCTGGTACTCGAGGACGACCTCGTCGTCGGCGGTCGTGGTCATGCCGAGGAGCACCTTGCCGCGCGGGGCCACCCCTGGTTTGGGCGATGCGTCGGCCATGGCGAGCACGCGGGTCTCGGTCCTGAGGGTCTGGCCGAGGTGGACGGGGCGGTGCAGGATCACGTCGCGGTAGAAGAGGTTGGCGATCACCCGTTTGGTGGCGACGGTGCTGGCCCCCGTCGACATCACCAGCACCAGGGCGGGGTGCACAAGCGGGGCCGCCGCGCCGGAGAGTGCCGCGCCCAGACGATGGTCGAGCCCTGGCGCCCAGTGATCGCCCACGATCGTTCGGTACGCCGACACCAGTCCGGCATCGAGTGTGACCGGCGGCGGCACCGGGAACACGAGCCCCGTCTCCAGGTCGTCGTAGTAGGGCCCGTCGGGGGGAAGGGGTTGGTCTTGTGGTGAGCGAGGCACGAAATGAATATTGCATACAAGATTCGTTTGCTTCCAAACGATTGGCCCCCTAATGTGCGCGCTTCAGGGGGCGGGGCACCCGTGCCGCTCCCCGTGACGTCGCTGACGCACGAACCCGAGGAGGGGGTCTCCAACCATGAAGTTCCGATTCCTGATCGCGCTCTTGGCGATCTTTGCGCTGGTCGCAGCCGCCTGTGGTGGCGATGATGACGACAGCAGCAGCGCTTCGGAGCCGGCCGCCGAGGCCGGCGACGGCGCCGAAGAGCCCGCAGGCGACGACGGTTCCGAGGAGGAGCCGATGGACGACGACGCCGAGGAGATGATGGACGACGAGTCCCACAGCCTCGACATCGACGCCATCCTCGCAGCACCGGCTGATGCGTCGTGCGCCGATGATCTGACCGGCGACCCGATCCGGGTCGGCATGGCGATGGACTTCTCCGACGTCGTCGGCTTCGTCGACATCCCCGGCTCGAACCTCGTGCCCTACGTGGCCGAGAAGGCCAACTGCGCGGGCGGCATCAACGGCTCGCCCGTCGAGGTCCGCGTGGCCGAGGTCGGCGATGACGCCGCCCTCGCCACCCAGGAGCTGCTCGACTGGGGCGCCCACTTCCTGATCGGCCCGCCCTTCGCCGACTTCGGCCAGCCTGTCCTCCAGGTCACCGAGGGCTCGATGCCGGTGTTCTTCGCCGCATCGACCGAGCCGAGCCTGCCCGACATCGGAGCCAACTCGTTCCTCGTGACCTTCGACG
>JBCCFK010000287.1:0-5300 GCA_039029775.1 Actinomycetota bacterium
CCCTTTTTGTCGCCCCAACCCCTCGGCCCCGTGGGGGGGGCCGTGCGCGACTGCGCCGTACCCCACGTCGGGTTTTCAGGCCAACGCCGCGAGGGCCAGCCGGATACCCGCCTCGTACGTGGCGCGGATGCTCTCGACGGTGAGGTTCGCCCCGGCGTCGGCGTTCGCGATCAGGCCGTCGGGACGGGACAGGCCGGCGATCATGTCGAGATCCCAAGCCGGGTGCCACGGAACACCGCGGTCGACGCAGCGCGCGAGGAAGTCGTCGGCCAGTGCCCAGCCGTCGAGCGAGCGGTCGCCGACAGCGATGTTGAGTCGACAGCTGGCGACGTCGCTCTCGATCGGGCCGATGCAGCCGTTGACCCAGTCGACCGTGCCGCTCACCGTGGCGCCGTCCCACAGGACGTTGAGCGGGTGGAAGTCCCGATGGATGAAGCGGAGACGGTCGTGGGGGAGCGGCTCGGACACGACCGTCTCCATGTCACGCCACAGCCCGGGATCGCTCGCCCAGGTCGGAGCCTCCAGCGGCAGGTCGAACCACGGCTCCCACGACGGGAGCGGCCGGTGCGGCATCGGCGCCGCACTGATGAGCGCGAGCTCGTCGGCGAGGCCGGCCACCCAGGCAGCTGGATCCGACCCGCCGGCGCCGCGGGGGACGCCGTGGAGCCGCGTCATGACGATCGCCGGCCAGCCCAGACGATCGCCCGCGGCGTCGGCATCGACGAGCATCGGTGCGCGCACGCCCACCTCGGCGGCCGCGACCATCGCGGCGGCGTCGCGACTCACGTCGTCGGGCCCGACCCCCTCGATGCCCTGGTCGTAGATCTTGACGATCAGCGGATCGACCGATCCGTCGGCCCGGATGGCCAGACACGACTGGACCGTGGCGGTGGTCGCACCGCTCAGCTGTTCGCCGACGTGCACCGACTGGCATCCGGTGACGTCCCGGAGCCAGTCGGTGACGCCGCTCACAACTCGCGCAGCGCTGCCGTCAGCGTCGGCAGCTCGGCGCCCCGGGCCATGATCTCGTCCATGCCACCCACCACGCCGGTCAGGTTTGCCAGCACGATGTGCTCCAGACCCTGCCGGGCGTAGGCCTCGAACTGGGAGGCCAGCTCCTGGGCGTTGCCGACGAACAGGACCTGCTTCACCATCTCGAACGGAATGGTCGGAGCGATGTCGCGGAGGTCGTCGGGGTCGAGGCCGTGCATGATCACGTCGATGAAGCCCTTGGACTCGTTGCCGAGGGGATGCTCCAGCCCGTGCTCGGCCCAGACGTGGCCCATGGCGAACAGGCCGAACAGCTTGCCGAGCGGTTCGGCCTCGAACATCTCCTCGCTGCGCTCCTGGCTCTCGCTGAACAGGGTGAAGGGGAGCATGCCGGCCTCGGGGGTCGGTCGGCCTGCGGCCTCGGCGTGGCCGGCGATCGTCCGGAGCTTGTCGCCGTACTCCTCGGGCGACATGCCCCAGGCGGGGATCCAACCGTCGCCGTACTGGCCCGTGAGGCGCAGCATGCGGGGGCCGTGGCCGGCGACCCACACGGCCGGACCGCCCTTGTCGCCGGTCTGCAGGGGCAGGCCCATGCGGCCGACGCCGTCGGGCATGACACCGTCGTCGAGCAGTGAGCGCAGCTCGACCAGACACTCCTCGAGCAGCGCGACCGGCTTGTCGAACGGGTAGCCGAACGGCAGCAGACTCTCGGCCTCGCCCGAGCCGATGCCCAGGATGAAGCCGCCGGGGATGAGGTCCTGGAGGCTCAGCGCGGTGCGGGCCAGGTCTGCGGCGCGCCGGCGGGTGCTGTCGGTCACCGAGATGCCGTAGGGCTTGGCGGTCTTCGTGCCGACGACCGCGCCGTAGACGAACGGGTCGTAGAAGGCGTCGGGGTCGGCGGCCATCGCCGAGAGCGGGATCTCCGACCAGAGCCCCGGGTGGAACACGCCGAGGATGTGGTCGGGAGCCCAGTAGGAGTCGGCGCCCATCTCCTCGTACAACGGCAGCATCATGTCGGTGCTGTCGAGCGGGAACTGCGCGGGCAGGGTGATCCCGACCTTCATCTGGTGGTGCTCCTGTGGTGAGGGGATGGTTGGAACAGTGCGGACAGGGTAGGTCCACGCCGTACGCCTCGCCGTGCTCTCCCCGGGCGTGCCAGCATTGGGTCTCCAGATCGACGAGGGGAACCGAGGGGATTGCCGTGAGCACGATCACCGAAGAACAAGTTCGCGAGCGGACGCAGGCCGTCCTCGACGAGGTCGGCGTGGACGCCGGCGAGGTCGAGTTCCGGTCGGCACTGTGGGACGCGGGTCTCGCGATGGTGCAGTACCCCGAGGGCAAGGGCGGCCTCGGCGCCCCACCGAAGCTCAACGGTGTGGTCGAGGACACCATCCGTCAGGCCGGCCGTGGGTACCACCCGTTGATGGTCAACGTGATCGGCATCGGCATGGGCCTCCCGACGGTGCTGACCTACGGCTCCGACGAGCATCACGACAAGCATCTCAAGCGCATCTTCACGGGCGAGGACATCTGGTGTCAGATGTTCTCCGAGCCAACCCACGGCTCCGATGTCGCCGGCCTGTCCTCCCGCGCCGTCCGCGACGGCGACGAGTGGATCGTCAACGGCCAGAAGGTCTGGACGTCCGGCGCCCACGTGAGCCGGTACGGCATGCTCCTGGTCCGCACCGACCCCGACGTCCCCAAGCACAAGGGCCTGTCGTACTTCATCCTCGACATGGAGTCCGAGGGCGTCGAGATCCGTCCGCTCTACCAGATCACCGGTGAGGCCGAGTTCAACGAGGTCTTCTTCACCGACGTCCGCGTCCCGCACTCGAACCTGCTCGGCGACGTCGGCGACGGCTGTCGCGTGGCCACCACCACGCTCATGAACGAGCGCGTCGCCCTGGGCGGCAGCACCGCACCGCGCGGCTCGGGCACGATCGCGTCGCTCGTCGACCTGTGGGCCAAGCGTGGCCCCGAGCTCCCCGAGGCCGAGCGCGAGATCATGCGCGACCGCGTGACCCAGCTGTGGATCGAGGCCGAGGTCGGCCGCCTCACCACCATCCGGGCCCGTTCGAACGCGGCGACGGGTAACCCCGGTCCCGAGGGGTCGACCGGGAAGCTGGCGTCGGCCGAGCTCAACCAGCGCATCTGGAACACCTGCATGGACCTGCTCGGCACCGAGGGCATGATCCACGAGGCCGGCTATCCGCTGAACCGCGCCGGCGAGCGGGGCCGCGCCGACTGGGGTCTGTCGAAGAACTTCCTCCGGTCCCAGGCCAACACCATCGAGGGCGGCACCAGCGACATCATGCGCAGCATCCTCGGCGAGCGTGTCCTGGGCCTTCCCGGTGACGTCCGCGTCGACAAGGACGTCGCCTGGACCGAGATCCCCAAGTAGGGGAGCGCAGGGCTAGCGGGTCGCTCGCATCCAGTCGACGATGTCGGTCGCCAGTTCGGCGCCCACATCCTCCTGGATGAAGTGGCCCGCGTCCGGGTAGTCCTTGTGCGGCTGCCCCGCCGCACCCGCGATCTGGACGCGCGTGGCGTTCATCGTGTCGTCGTTGGCGAAGAGCGGATCCTGGAGTCCGAACATGCCGAGCACCGGGCGCGGAAAGGCATCGAGCGCCGCTCGGGGGCCTTCGTTGGTCGGGGCGTCGCCCACGGTGTTCACCAACGACGGGAACGTCCGGGGGCCCGCCATGTGGATCCGACTCGGGTACGGCGCGTCGTAGGCCGCCAGCTCCGCCTCTGAGATCGGGACCCGGATCGACGCGCCCATCACCACCGACGGCATGAACGACGTGCTCACCAGCGCGTAGGAGATCCATTCGCCGAATCGAGCCATGCCGCCGCCCTCGCCCGCGATGAACGGGAACTCGAGATCTCGGGGCTCGAGCGAGTCCGGCATCGGGAACGGAGCGAACCCCTCGGGCAGGACCGGTAGCTGTCCGTTGGCGACGACGAGGCGAGCGAACCGGTCGGGATCGTCGCCCACGCAGCGCATGCCGATGAGCGACCCCCAGTCCTGGACGACGGGCGTGATGTCGCGGAGGTCGAGCGCGTCCATGAACTCGGTGATCCAGGCAACGTGTCGGAGGTAGCGATAGTCGCCCAGCTGCACCGGCTTGTCCGATCGGCCGAAGCCGAAGTGATCGGGGGCGATCACGCGCATGCCCGCGTCGGCGAGCACTGGGATCATCTTGCGGTACAGGTAGGACCAGTCGGGCTGTCCGTGCAAGAGCAGCACGACCTCGCCCGCCGGGTCTCCCGCCTCGACGTAATGCATGCGCATGCCGTCGACCTCGACGTAGTTGGGCTCCCACGGGAAGTCGACCAGGTCGTCGAAGCACTCGTCGGGGGTCCGCACGAACGGGCGGCCCGAGCCGCTGCGGTGGATCTCCGCATCGTCGGCGGAGACGTCGGGAGGGAGTTCGAGTCCATCGGCCATGGCCGGGACCGTAACCCATGCCTCTGAAACTCCGCTCTGTTGCCTGGGCCCGCTCGTACACTTGCGACATGAGTGACATCACGGTCTCCCTGCCGGACGGATCCACGCGCGCGTTGCCCGCGGGTTCGACTGCGGGCGACCTGGCGGCCGACATCGGCCCCGGGCTCGCCAAGGCGGCGTTGATCGCCGAGACCAACGGGACCGAGATCGACCTCGACGTGCCACTCGGCGACGGCGACGAGGTCAGCATCGTGGTGGCCGACTCCGACCAGGGCATCTTCACGCTCCGGCACTCGACGGCGCACGTCCTCGCCCAGGCGGTCCTCGAGCTCTACCCGGGGTCCACCTTCGCCATCGGACCGCCCATCGAGCACGGCTTCTACTACGACTTCGACCTGCCCGAGGGCAAGACGCTGTCCGACGACGACCTCGAGGCCATCGAGGCCAAGATGCGCGAGATCATCGAGGCCGACCAGCCGTTCGTGCGCGGCGAGACCAACGCCGCGGAGGCGGCGGTCCTGTTCGCGGACCACCCCTACAAGCGCGAGATCATCGAGGCCGCGGACGCGTCCGAGGTGGACGGCGACGGCATCATCAGCTTCTACCGGAACAGCGATGCGTTCGTCGATCTGTGCCGCGGACCTCACGTCCCCTCCACGGGCCGGCTCGGTCACTTCACGCTAATGATTGTCGCCGGTGCCTACTGGCGCGGCGACGAGAAACGCCCGATGCTCCAGCGCATCTACGGCACGGCCTGGGCCACCAAGAAGCAGCTCAAGGCCCACCTCCATCGCCTCGAGGAAGCCGCCAAGCGCGACCACCGCAAACTCGCGAACGAGCTCGACCTGCTCAGCTTCCC
>JBCCFK010000288.1:0-5290 GCA_039029775.1 Actinomycetota bacterium
GGCCTGACACTGTGTGACTGTACACAGGCCCGGAGTACGTTACTTTTATGCATGCCCGTACGTACTGTACACTTTTTAGACAATCGTTCAGGCTTGAATAAACATTGGGCCGTGGTCGGTCGTCCTTCTTCAGGACGAAGCCCAGCGCCGCCGAGGCCGCGAGGCCGCTCATGATGATCATCACGGGGACGACCGCCGCGAGCAGGATGATGATGACAACGGTTCCACCCATCTGGGGACTCCTGGGTCGGTTCGTCAGTCCGCCGGGGCCAGGGCCCAGGCTTCGATTTCGATCAGCGCGCCGATCGGCAACTCGGCCACCGCGACCGCCGACCGTGCAGGCCGGTGGTCACCGAACAGCTCGATGTACACCTCGTTCATCGCCGCGTAGTGGTTCATATCGGTCAGAAAGACCGTGGTCTTGACCACATCGCCCATCGAGGCACCCTCGCCCTCGAGCAACCCCGCCATGTTCGTCATCGCCTGACGGAGCTCCGCCTGGACGCCGCCCTCGACGAGGGCGCCATCGGCGATGCCGACCTGACCGGAGCAGATCAGCCAGTCGCCGGCTCGGACGATCGGGGTGTAGGGACCGACGGGCTTCGTCATGGGTGCGAGGGTACTCGACGGTCAGTCGCCCGAGACCAACACAGGCCAGACCTCGCCGTGGTCGTGATGACGCCAGACGGCCGCCGCGACCGCGGCGAACGCGGCGTCGGACCCGTTGACCGGCTCGGCCTCCTCCTCGATGATCGAGACCCGCACCGGCGGCATGTCGACGGCCCTGACGATGCCGAAGCTCCGAACCGTCAGGTCGAGCACCTCACCGTCCTCGACGGTGAGCGCCTCGGAGGTGACCCACGAATACGCCATGTGGGCCGCACCGATGCAGTACGACCGGAGGACGACCTCGTCGAGCACCCGGCCGCAGCGAACCTCGACGTCGATCGTCCGACCGTCGTAGGACGCGCTGGCGACCGCTCCTTCCGGGCTGGTGATCGTCGCGTTCGCTGACGCCGCAGCGCGCAGCACCGCGGCCTCCACCCACCCGGCACCGCGGATCGCCACGCTGGTCGAGGGCCCCTCGACGTCGACCTCCTCGACCACGAGACCGGGCGCGACCCGTCGGATCGCGTCGGCGATCCCGGCGGTGCGGGCGACGCGGACGACGCCATTGCCGTCGGCATCGAGGCCGGCCGCGATCGGCGGGCGCTTCGGGCCGTGCCGCACGGTGTCTTCGCGGGAGGCGAGCACCCGGACCGGAACGCCCACGGCGTCGGCCTGCGTCCGTGCCTCGTGGACCACGTCGGTGTCCAGCTTGGCCCCGAATGCGCCTCCGTTGGCGAGCGGTGTGGTCGGTTCCCCGCCGGGCACGGCCCAGCTGGCGTCGGTCTCGAGGTACGCGGGCTCGACCCACGACGTCCGCAGCGTGATCGCCCACTCGCCGGCGGGCAGTTCGATCGGAGGCTCCGAGACACGGGTGGTGCGACGGCCCTGGACCTTGCCGGCCGCCTGTCGTGCGGCCGTCACGCTCTCGGCGCGGACCCAGGCGCCGCCCTGGTCCCGGACGGCCACCGCGGCCCCGACAGGTGCGGCGTCGTCGGCGAATCCGCCCGCGCCCAGGGCGACGTCGGGATGCACCCGCTGATCGGCCCGCCCCTCGAGCGTCGCACGCTGCGACGCCGCGGCCAGATCGCGTCCCGGGTCCATGCCCGGGAGATCGACCGCCGCCTCGACGATGGTCTGCCACCCGGTGCACCGGCACAGATGCGCCTTGAGTGCGTCGGTGACACGATCCTCGTCGAGCTCGCCGTACTTCGCCCGCAGTGCCGACAGCCGCACGATGATGCCCGGCGTGCAGAAGCCGCACTGGCTTCCGCCGGTGGCACACATCGCGTCGGCCCAGTCGTCGGCGTCGTCGAGGCCGTCGACGGTGGTGACGGCTCGACCGGCCACCCGCCGAGCGGGCGTCACGCACGACACCCGGGGTTGGCCGTCGACGAGCACCGTGCAGCATCCGCACTGGCCCTGCGGCGAGCACCCGTCCTTGGGCGACCGAATGCCGAGCTGGTCGCGCAGCGCTTCGAGCAGCGAGCCGCCGACATCGTCGATGGCCGCGCGCTCGCCGTTGACGTGCAGCTGGATCGGGTGACTGTGGGTAGACACCTGGCGAAGGATAATTTCGCCGCATGCCGACTCCCCCGTCCGGGCGCCAGATCAACCGCCGGTCATTCCTCGCCACCGCGACCGCTGCCGCGGTCCTGACCGCATGCGGGGGTGGTGAATCGACCGCCGCCTCGTCGTCCGGTCCCGAGCCCGGCGGGCCCGGCCTCGACGACACGCTGTGGCTGCAGGCGGGGTTCGCAGACGGGCTCCGCATCCCGACGACGCTGATGGCGGGGCGACCCGAGCGAGCGCCGTTCGTGATCTTCGGCTCCGACGGCCTGCCCGCCGTCAACGGGGTACCGGACGCGGTGGAGATGACCGTGACCGCGCCAGGCGGGACGACGGAGGTCATCGAAGTGGGTCGCCGCGACGCCCTCATCCCGACGCCGCACTATCCGCTCGTCTTCACGCCCGAGGCGGCGGGTACCTACACGATCGATGCCGACATCGGCGGCGAGAGCCAGCGCGTCGAGTTCGTCGTCGCCGAGCGCGGGTCGGTCTCGCTGGTCGCCCCCGGCGATCCGCTGCGTCCCGTCGACACGCCGACGTTCGACGACGCTCGCGGCTACGACCCGATCTGCACCCGGTTCGAACCGTGCCCGTTCCACGAGGTCAACCTGTCCGACGCCATCGGCTCGGGCCGGCCGACGGCCCTGCTCGTCGCCACGCCCGGCTTCTGCCAGACCGTGATCTGCGGCCCGGTGGTCGAGCTGTTGATGGAACTCGACCCGGTCGGCATGAACGTCATCCACGGCGAGGTCTACACCGAGCCCGATCGCCTGGGAGAGGTCAACGACTTCACCAGCCTCATCGGACCCATCGTCACGACCTACGACATGGACTTCGAGCCCAGCTTCGTTGTCGCCGACGCCGATGGCATCGTCACGGCGCGTCTCGACTACACCTTCGACCGCGACGAGATGGAAGAAGCGCTCTCGACGGTGCTGTAGCGCGGTCTGGCGCGCCACCCCCAGAGGCTCGCCTCAGCCTCGGTCAGCTATGAGAACGACTGGCCGCGGGAACGCTCCCTCCGGTCGAGTTCCTTGGAGAACGCCGCGCGTTCTCCCACGCGATGGGGCGACTGCTCCGCTGCGGTCGTCTCGAGAACAGAGGCGACGCTCGACGAGGTCTAGCTGAACGACTGCCCGCAGCCGCAGGTGCGCTGGGCGTTGGGGTTGTTGATGCTGAAGCCGGACTGCTCGAGGCCGTCCTTGTAGTCGAGGGTCGCACCCTCGAGCAGCATCGCGCTCGACTGGTCGACCACGACCCGCACACCGGAGTAGTCCACGGTGGTGTCGTCGTCGGCGACGTCGGTGTCGAAGTACATCTCGTAGCTGAAGCCGGAGCAGCCGCCGGGGCGAACCGCGACGCGCAGCGCCAGCTCTTCGTCGCCTTCGGCCTTGATGAGCTCGTCGACCTTGGTGGTTGCGGCTTCGGTCAGCGTGATCACGGGGACGCTCCTTCGAGTTGTTCCTTCAAGAGTGTACTAGTGAGGGGTGGCAGTCCGACCAGTGGAACGGGCCGGCCCTCAGTTGTCAACCAGGTCGACCTGGCAGGCATTCCGATCGACCAGGGTGCGGAATTCATGAACGCGGCAGTCGCCGATCTGGTCGACGAACCCCTCGACCATCCCGCGGTGGAGCCCGCACACGAGGTCGGGATTGGACTCGGCCAGGTCCTGGAACGGGCAGTGGGAGAACCCGAGGGTGACCGAGTCGTCCTCGACCACGACCTCGGGGTCGAACCCCAGCCGATCCAGCTCGGTGAACAGTGCCACGGCACCGTCCTCGTCGCCGTAGGCGCGGGCGTCGGCCCGGCCCTGCTCGCGACCGCTCTCGCACGCGTCCGCCGCGTCGGCCCCGACCTCGGCGGCCAGGCGCAAGAGCATGCGGGCCAGCGTCGGGAACAGCGGCGGCTCCAAGCCGAGCCGGGGAGCCGCGCCGCCCACTGCATAGCGGTGCTGGGGCCGGCCGACGCCGCCGGTGCTGGCGGTGTGGACCTCGAGGAGACCGACGTCGCGCATCCGCTCCAGGTGGGGGCGCACCGTGTTGGTGTGCAACCCGAGCGTCTTGGCGATGTCGGCGGTGGCGAGCGGCGACGGCGCCCGCACGAGCTCGAGGTAGATCGCGTACCGGGTGTTGTCGCCGAGCGCCTTCAGGACGTCGAGGCTCGCCACCTCACCCGAGGTGGAATCGGCGTCGAGGGTGGGCTCACCCGATGTCTCAGCGGTCACACCACTTAGATTACACGGTGATTACCGTTAGAATTCATCCCATGAGCCCGCCCCCGGACGCGACGCAGCCGCCGGTCACCGAAGAGCACGTGATGTCGCTGCTCCGCGGCGTCGTCGATCCGGAGCTCGGATCCGACATCGTCGAGCTGGGTATGGCCAAGCGCGTCGAGATCGGCGACGACGGAATCGTCACCATCACCATCGCCCTCACCACGTCGGGCTGTCCGCTCCGGGCGCAGATCCAGAAGGACGTGCGTGCCCGCGTCGGCGGCCTCCCGGGCGTGGAGAAGGTCAAGATCACCTGGTCGGAACTCACCCAGGACGAGAAGGCCGCGGCGATGGCCAAGGCCCGATTCAACATCTCCCAGGACGAGCCCGAGACCGAGGTTCCGCCGACCACCAAGGTCATCATGGTGGCCTCGGGCAAGGGCGGCGTCGGCAAGTCCTCGGTCACCGTCAACATCGCCGCCGGTCTGGCGGCCAAGGGCTTCACCGTCGGTGTCATGGACGCCGACATCTGGGGCTTCTCGGTCCCGAGGATGCTGGGCGTCGACGGTCGGCTCAGCGGCGAGACCGACTCGAAGAAGATCGTGCCCCACGAGCGCGTCGTCGGGCCCGGGCTCCTCAAGGTCATCTCGATGGGCTTCCTGGTCGAGGACGAGTCGACCTCGCTGAACTGGCGGGGCCTGATCCTCAACCGCGCCGTCCGCCACTTCCTCGAGGACGTCCAGTGGGGCGAGATGGACTACCTGGTCATCGACGGTTTGTGCAGCACCGTTGCCTGATCACAGCCTGAGGCTTGCAAGGCGAGGTCCAGTGTGTCGGTCACATCCTCGGTCTTCATCGTCGTACACAGCTTCCAGGCGAAGATGTATCGGCTGTAATCGTCTA
>JBCCFK010000289.1:0-5252 GCA_039029775.1 Actinomycetota bacterium
CGCCGGCTTGTCGACCACCAGCAGATCCTCGTCCTCGTGCACAACGGCCAGCGGCAGGGGCTCGGGTCGCGGGAGGCCTTCGGCCGCGGCCATCAGGGCGACGTGGAACTCGCCGGCATCGGGGCGGTCCTCGGGATCGATCCGCGTGGCCCGCTCGACCGGACCCCGCAGCGACGCGAACCGTTCGTCGACTTCGACCGGGTTCTCCACGCGGGCCATCAGCGTCCCGATGGTCGTGTCGACGTCGTAGGGCAACGACCCCGTGATCGCCTCCACCATCACCAGCCCGAGCGAGTAGATGTCGCTCGCGGCGCTCAGCCGTTGACCTTGGGCCTGTTCGGGCGAGGCGTACCGGACGGTCCCGAGCATCGTGCCACCCGGCTCGGTGGCGGACGCCTCCGCGAGCGCCTTGGCGAGACCGAAGTCGGCGATGCGGACGTGGCCCTCGCTGTCGAACAGCAGGTTGCCGGGCGTGAGGTCGCGCTGCACGACACCACGCGTGTGCGCGTATTCGAGCCCTCGCGTGGCCTCGAGCGCGATGAGGAGCGTCTGGGACGGGGTCAGCGGACCCGACTGGTCGAGCATCGCCCGCAGGCTTCCGCCCCCGAGGTACTCGGTGACGAGGAACGGGACCTCGTCCTCTCCCCAGTCGTGCACGGCGACGACGTTGGGATGGTTCAGGCCGGCGGCCATGCGCGCCTCGGCGCGGAAGCGCTCCAGGAACACCTCGTCGTCGGCCAATACGCGGTGGAGCACCTTGACCGCGACCTGACGGCGGAGCTGGGTGTCATCGGCGAGGTAGACCTCGCCGCTGGCACCCACGCCGATCAGGGCAATCAATCGGTACCGGCCACCGAGGACCCGACCGACATGGTCGCCACGAGACTCGGACACGCGCCGAGATTACTGCCAGAGATGCCGCGATCGGTGCCACCCGGGCCCGGGGCCAGTCGACCGCCGGTGGCACGCGTCACCGTGCCCGACTGCCCAAAGAGGACCGGAGAGGGGCAGAATGGACCCGTGACATCACAGGCGCCGCACCACGCCGAACCCAGCCGGCTCGAGACCCTCGGACGACGCTTCCTCGTTCCCGTCGGGCTCGCGGCGGGTGTCGTCATCTTTGTGCTGGCATTCGTCCTGGCCGACACCGACACCGGCGACGACATCATCTTCAACGATCCCGCCATCGAGGCCCTGCTTCCGGTGCCCGGGTCCGAGGTGCTGCGCCAGTCGCAGGTCGGGATCGACCTGACGGCGGGATTCGACGCCGAGCTGGTCATCAACGGCGTGCCGATCCCTCGTGATCAGGTGAACATCCTCCGCAACGCGGAGAACCCCGACGAGAGCGCCGAGGCGCCGGGTGTCTTCGCCGAGACGATCAACCGGTTCCTCTACCAGCCGTTGGAAGGTCGTGCCGTCCCCGAACTGAAGGGCGACGAGAACTGCGTGGTGGCCACCTTCTGGCCGATCGCCGACCCGAGCGACGTTCGCACCACCAGCTGGTGCTTCACCGTCGCCTGAGCCGGCAGCGCCCAGTCCCGCTCAGGGCAGTTCGCCGGTGGCAAGCAGGTGTTCGAACGCGGCTTCGTCGATGACGGGGACACCCGCCTCGTCGGCCTTCGTGAGCTTCGATGCCCCGGGCGACTCTCCCACGACCACGGCGGTGGTCTTCTTGGAGACCGACCCCGGGTTCTTGCCGCCGCGTGACTTGATCGCCGACGCCGCCTCGTCGCGCGAGTATCCGGCGAGGGTTCCCGTGACCACGACGGTCTTGCCCTCCAGCGTCTGGGGCACGTCCTCGACCTCCGGGCCCTGGAAGTTGACACCACCGGAACGGAGTTTCTCGACGATCTCTCGGTTACGGGGCTCCGCGAAGTGGTCGTGGACCGCCTGGGCGATGATCGGCCCGAGACCGTCGACCGCCTGGAGGTCCTCCAGCGAGGCGTCCATCACCGCGTCCATCGATCCGAACGCGCTCGCCAGCACCTCACCGTTGGTACTTCCGACGTGGGGGATGGACAGGCCGAAGATCATGTTGCCCAGCGGCCGTGAGCGCGACGCGTCGACGGCGGCCTGGAGGTTCGTCACCGACGTCTCGCCGAAGCCTTCGAACTCGCGGATGCGGTCGTAGTCGAGGTGGTAGATGTCGCCGACGTCACCGAGCAGCCCCTCGCTGACGAACAGGTCGACTCGCTGCTCGCCGAGGTGCTCGATGTCCATCGCGCTGCGTTGGGCGAAGTGCTCGATCCGGCCGCGCACCTGTCGGGGACAGTCGTAGTTCTGACAGCGATGTCGCGCCTCGCCTTCGGGGCGGATCAGGGGCACGCCGCACACCGGGCAGTCCTTCGGGAAGGTCCAGGGCGGCAGGTCGGCGGGTCGCTCGGACAGCACGGGCCCGACAACCTCGGGGATCACCTCACCAGCGCGCCGGACGATCACCTTGTCCCCGGGACGCACGTCCTTCTCGGCGATCTGGTCCTGGTTGTGGAGCGTTGCGGTGGTGACGGTCACGCCACCGACGAACACCGGCTCGAGACGGGCGAACGGTGTGGCCGACCCGGCGGCGCCGATCGAGACCTCGATGTCGAGCAGCGTCGTGACCTGTTCCTCGGGCGGCAGCTTGTACGCGATCGCCCACCGGGGGGCCTTGGCCGTGCTGCCGAGCTCCCGCTGGCGGCCCAGCGAGTCGAGCTTGACGACGATGCCGTCGAACTCGTAGTCGAGGTCGTGGCGACGCGCTTCGAACTCCTCGACGTACGCGATCACGCCCTCGACGCCGTCGGTGATCCGGCGGGCGTGTTCGTTGACGGGCAGCCCCAGCCCACTGAGGTACTGGAGCGTCTCGTAGTGCGACTCGAAGGTGGGCCCACCTTCGACCTGGCCCAGCTGGTAGGACCACATCGACAGGTTCCGTGTCGCGGTGATCGTCGGGTCCTTCTGCCGAAGCGAACCAGCGGCCGCATTGCGGGGGTTCACGTAGGGCTTCTGGTCGGCCGCGACGTTCCGGGCGTTCAGGTCGGCGAAGTCCGACAGGCGCAGGTACACCTCGCCGCGGACCTCGAGCACCGGCGGTGCGCCGTCGATCGTCTTGGGGACGCCGGCGATCGTGGCGACGTTGTGGGTGACGTCCTCGCCGGTCCGACCGTCGCCTCGGGTGGCGGCCTGCACGAGCTTGCCGTCCTCGTAACGGATCGAGATGGCGAGACCGTCGAACTTGAGCTCGCACACCCAGTCGCCCGGGTCCACGTCCTCGCCCAGGCGGCGTTGCAGGCGCTCGGCCCATCCGGCCAGCTCCTCGGTGTCGAAGGCGTTGTCCAGCGACATCATCGGCACGGCGTGCTGCACGGGAGCGAACTGCGTGCTCGGCGCCCCGCCGACGAGCTGGGTCGGCGAATCCGCGGTGATCAGCTCCGGATGCCGCTCCTCGAGCTCGCGCAGCTCACGCATGAGGGCGTCCCACTCGGCGTCGGGGACCGTGGGTGAATCCTGCTCGTAGTAGGCCTCGTTGTGCCCACGGATGATCGTCCGCAGTTCGTTGATCCGGTCCTCGGCTGCCACGACGAGGAATCTAGTGGTGGCCACCGACGTTCCACGAGCATGAACAGCGACGCGACGACTGGCCCCCTGCGCGAGGGGTCGGCGAGGATGAGCCTCATGAGCCGCCGTGCCGACATCGATGTCGACGCAGCCCTCCCCTGGGTCCTGCGAGCACTCTGGGTCGCCCTCCCGTTCACGCTCGGCGCCCAGATCGGCGACGCGCTCGAGGGCACGTCGCGCCCCGTCCAGCTGACGGGAACCGTCGGTGCCTGGACGCTCTGGGGCCTCGGTCTGCTGCTGACGCTGGTGCCCCACACGCTCACCCTCAGTCCGCTCCGGGTGCTCGCGCCGGCTGCGTTCGGCGTGGCGGTCTGGGCGGCGCTCGCCGACGGCGTGTCGGGCTGGACCCTGGCGGCACTCGCCGTGACCGCCGGGGTCGCCGCGGTGGTGATGTCGCCGGCGATCGGTGGCACGTGGATCAACGGGTCGTCCTACGGCGACGAACGCCGTGTCCCGCTCCGGGCCCCCGGGCCGATGGTCGCCGGCCCGATCCCGCTCGCGTGGGCCGCCGTGGTGAGCTCGGTTGCGGCGGGGGCCCTCCTGCTCGCCGCCAAGCAGTGGATCCTCGGTTTCGTCGTGGCCGTCCTGGCTGTCGGGCTCGTGGTGGTCGTCGGCCGCGCCCTGCACCAACTCACACAACGATGGCTCGTGTTCGTCCCGGCGGGACTGGTCGTCCACGACCACCTCAGCGTCGGCGACCCGGTCCTCTTCAAGCGGACGGCCATCGCCGCCTTCGGTCCTGCGCTGGCCGACACCAGTGCGGCCGACCTCACCGCCGGCGCCACCGGACTGGCCTTGGAGATCCTGGTCAAGGAACCGGTCGAGATCGGCTACCGCCCCCAGCCGGGCGCCCGGCCAACGGTCAGGGAGATCGACGGCGTCGCCATCGCGCCCTCCCGCCCCGGCGTCGTCTTGGCCGAGGCCCGGCGCCGCAACATCACCGTCGCCTGACGCATCGAGGCCAGGCCTACGATCCGGCGATGAGTCTCGAATGGGAACAGGCGATCATCGACCGGGACCGCCGGGCTTCGGGATATGAGAATTTTCTCAAAGCGAACCTGCCGCCGCCGATCATGAACGATAACAAAGCCGACTGGCGCCAGTGGCCCGGAACCAGACGGCCGGGAAATCCGGGCTGAGGGATACTTTATGGGAAAGAACAGCCGAAAGAAACGTGAACGCCGGGAACAACGGGCCCAGCAGGCTCAGAAGGGCAAGCCGAAAGTTGTTGCGAAGGAAGAGAGTAAACCGGAGAAGAAGGGGCGTAAGGGAAACCCTCTGCTGCGGTTCGTCGTGCTGTTCCTCGTCCTGATCGGGATCTTCCACGTCATCTACTACGAATGGATTATCGGCAGCGCCCTCTTCGATGCCTACCTGATGCACAGCGCCCGGATCGCCGGGGTCCTGCTCAAACTGTCCGGCCTCGATGTGAACACCTTTCAAGACACCCTGAGCGCCCGGGGATTTTCGATCTCGATCAAGGTCGGTTGCGACGGTCTACGGCCGATGGCCATTCTCGTTTTCGCCGTGTTGACCTTTCCCGTCAAAGGACGCTTGAAGTGGCCGGGCCTCGGGTGGGGCCTGGGCCTGTTGCTGATCCTCAACATTCTGCGCATTGCATCGCTGTTATGGATCGGATTGAAATCCCGCGAGAC
>JBCCFK010000290.1:0-5246 GCA_039029775.1 Actinomycetota bacterium
AGCAGTCGCCATCATTTTTGGTCTCCTCCGTCGAGGACAACCGTGACTCGTTCCCAGGGAGTTGTTCGGGCGTCCGCCACAGCGGTCACATGGGGCTGCACACGTCGGGCCGCGGCGCGGTGCAGTGCCCGGAGCTCTTCCTGCTTGCCGTGGCCCGACGTGTGCAGCCCCATGTGACCGCTGTGGCGGACGCGTGCTCCCCTGCGGACCAGATCATCGATCATCCGGTACACCCGCGCCTCGTTGCCGGGCACGGGGGTCGAGGACAACACGACAGTGTCGTCGTCGCCGATCTCGATCCACCGACTGTCGCTTATCGCGGCCAACGCCAGCGCCGACCGTGGCTCGGCCTGCGAGCCGGTCGACACCACGCAGACCTGGCCGGGCGGATAGTCCGGAGCGTCCTCGAGGTCGATGAACTCGGTGTCCGGGATGCGCAGCAGTCCGAGCTCGCGCGCGAGGGCCACGTTGCGCTTCATCGACATCCCGAGCGTGGCGATCTTCCGACCGTTGTTCAGCGCCGCCGTGGCGATCTGCTGCACGCGGTGGATGTGGCTGCTGAACGACGCCGTGATGATCCGGCGCCCCTCGTTGTCGGCGAAGACCTGCTCGAGCACCGGACCGATCTCGCTCTCCGACGCCGTGGAACCGGGCACATCGGCATTGGTCGAGTCGCACAACAGGACACGGATGCCTTCGGTTGCGGCGATCTCCTCGATACGCGCCATGTCGGTGAGACGGCCGTCGACGGGGTTGGGGTCGAGCTTGAAGTCGCTCGAGTGCAACAGGACGCCCTGCGGTGTGCGGATGACCGAGATCAGCCCGCTCGGCACCGAGTGGGTCACCGGCAGGAACTCGCAGTCGAACGACCCGATCGACAGCCGTTCGTTGTCGGCGACGGCCACGAGCTCGGTCCGCCCGAGCACCCCGGCCTCTTCCAGGCGGCTGCGCACCATGCCCACGGTGAACGCCGAGCCGTACACGGGGAACTCGAACCGGCGCAGCGCGTGGGACAGCGCCCCGATGTGGTCCTCGTGCCCATGGGTCGTGATGCACCCGACGATCCGATCGCCCTTGTCGTCGAGATAGCTGAGGTCGGGCAGGACCGAGTCGGCCCCCGGCATGGACTCGTCGGGGAACAACTGCCCGCAGTCGAGCAGCAGGACCTCGCCGTTCGCTTCGATGGCGGCGCAGTTGCGACCGATGTCGCCGAGGCCGCCGAGGAACGTGATCGATACCGGTGACGGCATGTCGCAGGCTCAGGAGACCCCGAGCTCGGCTCCCAACTGGGTGGTGACCAGGACCGTCCGCGCCGCCTCCTCGAGCCCGTCGGGCTCGACGTCCATCGGTGGCCGGCCGTACCCGACCGGCAGGCCGATCACCCGCATCATCGCCTTGGTGGGGATGGGGTTCGGCGCGGCCAGACCGGTCTCGTACGCGAACGACCGGAGCAGGGACTGGTTGATGGCCGTCGCGGCTGCGAGGTCGCCCTTGTCGATCGCGGCGAACATGTCCTGGTGTTCGGCGCCGGTCCAGTGGGTGGCCACGCCGATCACGCCGGAAGCACCGACGGAGATGAACGGCAGGCTCAGGTTGTCGTCACCGCTGTAGACGTCGAAGTCCTCGGGCGCCTCGGAGATGAACACCGCGGTCTCGGCCGGATTGCCCGCCGCGTCCTTCAGGCCGACGATGTTGTCGACGTCGTGGGCGAGCTCCAGCAGGATGTCGGTCTCGATCTTGCGCCCGGTCCGCACCGGGATGTCGTACACGACGACCGGGCGGTCCGTGGCCCCGGCCACGGCCTTGAAGTGGCTGAGCAGCCCGGCCTGTGACGGTCGGTTGTAGTACGGGGTCACGACGAGAATGCCGTCGGCGCCGGCGGCGGTCGCTCGTTGGGTGAGCTCGATCGCCGCCGCGGTGTCGTTGCTGCCGGTCCCGGCGATCACCGGCACGTCGACGGCGCCGGACACGGTCCTGACCAGCTCGATCTGCTCGTCGTGGGTGAGGGTGGCGGACTCGCCGGTCGTGCCTGCGATGACGAGTCCGTCATTGCCGTGGTCCACCAGCCAGTTCGCGAGCTGGGCAGCGACATCGAGATCGAGGGCGCCGTCCTTGTCGAACGGCGTGATCATCGCTGTCAGTACCTTGCCGAATCGACCCATGGCTGTCCTCTCGCCTTCGCTGCCCGCGGTCTCAGGCCTCCCAGAGGCTACCAGCGCGCCCTTCTCGCCCAGTAGCCCAATTCCGACGCCGCCGAGCAGGAAGTGTGCTGCGACGGCGACTCGGGTGGCCCGGTCCGGCTTCGTCGGCCGGGGGGGAACGGCGCTTGCGCTCCGCAGAGGGGAACCCGGCAGGGTTCCGACCCGAGGCCCGGAGGGCCGAAGACCCGATTGCTACAAGTAGTCGACGGGGATGTCGGAGTGACGGCCGTCCTTGCCCTCGCTGCGGTTGATGCGGCGCAGCGTCAGCGGGTACCCGATCACGCCGATCGTGGCGAAGATGAACCACTGGAACGCATACGACAGGTGCGGTCCGTTGTCGAGCGCCGGCCTGGGCAACTCGACCGGCAGGTCTCCGGGGGCGGGATCCTGTGCCTCGAGCTGGATGAGCACCGGCAGGATCGGATACTCCAGCTGTTGTTGATAGCGCTCGAGGTCGGGGCGGGCCAGCGCGTCGAGGACGACACCCTCCTCGTCACCGGAC
The DNA here is from genome assembly GCA_039029775.1 of Actinomycetota bacterium. Classification (GTDB taxonomy): domain Bacteria; phylum Actinomycetota; class Acidimicrobiia; order Acidimicrobiales; family UBA8592; genus JBCCFK01. The sequence goes on from JBCCFK010000290.1 coordinate 2,704, forward strand.
TGAATGCCCTCGGGTTCGACGGTCCGACGCACCATGCCGGCCGCGGTCACGGTCCCGCCCGGTGGCGCCGCCTCGGGCCGAGCTGTCCCCGGCTCGAAGCGGAAGGGGATCCATCCGCGGTTGACGACGACCGCTGTGCCGTCGCGGAGCAACAGCGGGGTCAGCACCCAGTAGCCGGGTGCGCCGTTCAGCGATCGGTTCAGGACCAGGACCTCGTCGTCGACTTGGTACTCGCCTGTCGCCGACGCCAGGCGGAACCGCACGTCGTCGCCGACCGGGAACGCGTCGTCGATCGAGACGATCCGTCCGATGTCGACGAGCGGCTCCTCCAGCCGGTCGGTGACCTCGTCGTTGACGTCGCGACGGTCGTCGTAGCGGCCGAGCTGCCAGAAGCCCGCGATGACCATGGCGACGATCAACACCGCCACGAAGACGTGCGACACGATCCACTTCGGCCGCAGAAACCGTTCCATCGCCCCTCAGGCTACGGGTGCACGTGGGCCCAACCGCAGTCGGCCGGCACGAACCGTCACCGTCGCCGCGTCCTCAGCCGTCCGATCTCGGCACGACCTCGACGCTGAGGGAGGAGATCTCGAGCCCCAGCGTGGCGAGCGCGTTGTCGAGCTCGGGCCCGACGACTCCGACGACATCGAGCCCGGGCTCGCTGGCGACAGCGACGGCCGCAAAGGTCTCCCTGATCTTCCCGACGCCGATCTCGACGACGAGCTGCGCGATCTTGTCGCGGTCCAGGTTCAACAGCCGCTCGGCCGCACGCGGCGTGAGCGATGGATCGATCGAGATCTGCGTCACGATGTGACCGCGAACGTCGACGAACTCGCCGTCCGCACACCGCACTCGGTTGCCCGCGATCGGAACGCGAAGCGGGGCCAGGTCCAACCAAGCGCGCCCCTCGACGACAGGGAGCACCAGGGTGCCGCCGCCTCCCACGATGAGTCGTGGCTCCCGCCCGCTCGTGCCGTACACGACGAGGACCTTGTCGGCGGGCACGCGCTCGTACCGCCACGCGACGAAGGCGACCACGCCGAACACCGTCGCGACCATGAACAGGACCAGGGCGATGACCGCCACTCAGATCTCCAGGAGCGGATCGAGGCCGATCGTGAGTCCCGGATGGTCGGCGATGCGCTTGCAGCCCAACACGACACCGGGCATGAAGCTGGAGCGGTCGTAGCTGTCCTGGCGGATGGTCAACGTCTGGCCCTCGGCGCCGAGGATCACGTCCTGGTGGGCGAGCATGCCGTGCATCCGGACCCCGTGGACCCGGATCCCGGCAGGGCCCTCTCCCCCGCGTGCGCCCTCGTAGACCATCTTCTCGGTCGGGTCCGCGGCCCAGTCCGCTGATGCGGCGGCCATGCGCTGGGCCGTGGTTGCGGCCGTACCCGACGGTGCGTCGATCTTGGCGTTGTGGTGGTACTCGATGATCTCCGCGGTGTCGAAGAACGGCGCGGCCAGCTCGGCGAACCGCATCATCAACACGGCACTGATGGCGAAGTTGGCGGCGATCACGCAGTTGCTCGAGGTGAAGGCGTTGCGGAACGTCGCGAGGTCGTCGTCGGTGAACCCCGTGGTCCCCACCACCGCGTGGAGGCCGGCGTCGGCGACCAGTGGCAGGTTCTCTCGCGCCGCCGGTGCGATCGTGAAGTCGACCACGACCTCGGCCCCGGCGCGGACGAGGTCGTCGACCGACGAACCGACCGCCATGTCCAGGTCGGGTCCGCCCACGGCGGCCATCGTCTGCCCGACGCCAGAGGCGTCGATCCCGCCGACCAATTCCAGGTCGGGATCGGAGTGCACCGCGCCACAGACCGTCGCCCCCATGCGCCCTGCGGCGCCCAACACCCCGACCTTGATCGTCATGGCGACGAGTCTCGCAGGAAATCCCAGCGCACCCGCGTCCATTCGCACTACCAAGAGACCATGACCGAACGCCTCCCGCTGCCGGATGTCGTCAACTGGCCGATCTTCCCGTTCGAGGGCGACCTGCAGGTCAGGGAGCTCGCGCCGCGGCTCGACCACGAGTACCCGCGGGCGGGCGAGCCCGACGGCAGACCGTGCCGGTGTGGCGGTGAGGACGACAGGACGCCCATCTGGAGCAACGACCGCTGGGTCCTGCACCACATCTCATTCGGCGAGCCCGGTAGCGGCTCCCCGTTTCCGGCGTACATGCTCGAGACGGTCGAGCACATGGACTTCGGCGATCTCGACGACGACATGGCGGCCGAGTTCGGCCTCCTCTGCGTCCGCCTCGAGCGGGCCATGATGGCGCTGGGGACGGTCGGCCGCGTCCACGTCAACCGGTGGGGCGACGGCGGGTCGCACTTCCACGTGTGGTTCCTCGGCCGCCCCAAGGGGGCGTGGCAGTTCAGCGGCTTTGCGCTCCCCTACTGGGGCTTCATCCTGCCGGCGCAGGACGAGGCGACCAGGGATCGCGAGGCGGCGCAGGTCGCCGCCTCGCTCGGCTAGGCACCGAAAACGAGAACCGGCCGCCCCGAAGGGCGACCGGTTCAGCTCAGATCGTCAGA
>JBCCFK010000291.1:0-5209 GCA_039029775.1 Actinomycetota bacterium
CGCACCGGTCGCGCCAGATCGACACCCTCGCGGTCAACGTGCCGGGCCCGCCGATGGCTCAACACGCGCTCGGCTGCGAACTGCTGAAGGTGTACCCGGTGATCCCACTGGCCCTGTTGGGCCTGGGCGTGGGGGGCTTCTACGGGCTGCTCGCGTGCGGCGTGGTCGTGGGTCACAAGGGCTCGGGGCTCATCAACCTCGACCAGGGCGCCCTGGCCATGTACCCGGCGTTCACCTTCGTGTCGGTCCGCGAGACCGGCGACGTGTACTTCCCGTGGTTCGACTTCGTCCCGGGCCCGATCGACATCCCCTACCGGATCAGCCTGGCCGGCGAGGGGCTGTCGAAGCCGGTCGCACTGGTAGCCGCCCTGTTCATGTCGTTGCTGCTCGGCCTGATCGTGCAGACGCTCGTCTTCGGCCCGCTGCGGCACAAGCCGGCGATCTCGAAGATCATCGGCTCGCTGGGTGCGTTGCTCTACCTGAGCTCGGTGGCGCTGTTCCAGTTCGGCGGCCGAGCCCGCAGCGTCGACGGGATCCTGCCCGACGGCGGCTGGGACCGCCCGTTCGGCCTCGACGGACGGCTGCCGTACGACCGCATCGCCTTCGCCGTGATCGCGCTGGCCGTCGGCGCCTTCCTCGCGCTCTGGTACCGGGGCACCGCGACGGGGCTGGCGACGAGGGCTGTCGAGGACGCCGAGATCGGCGTGGCCCTCCTCGGGTACTCGCCCAATCGGATCGCCACCGTGAACTGGATGATCTCGACGACCATCACCGGGCTCGCCGGCATCCTGGCGCTCGACCTCATCTCACTGACGCCGTCGCGCTACACGTTGTTCGTCGTACCGGCCCTCGGCGCCGCCCTCGTCGGCAACCTGTCCTCGCCGTGGCTCGCCGCCGTGGGCGGCGTCGGTCTCGGGATGTTCCAGTCGAGCGCCGCCGGACTGACGATCGAGGACTGGTGGCCGGACTTCATTCCCCAGGAAGGGGTCCGACAGGCGGTTCCGCTCCTCGTGATCGTGGTGTTCCAGTTCGTTCGCGGCCATGCGCTGCCTGTCCGCAGCACCAGACTGACCGAGCGGCAGCCCGAGGCGCCGCCGATCCACCGAGCCTGGGTCACCGTCGTCGCCGTCGTCGGAATCGGACTCTGGATCCTGGCCGACGCCTCGCGGGTCACCGAGGGCAAGCTGGTGTCGAGCACGATCGCAGCCATCCTCATGCTGTCGTCGGTCGTCCTCATCGGCTACCTCGGCCAGCTCAATCTCGCCGCGCTGACCTTCGCCGGCGTCGCGGCGTATCTCACCACGCGATTCGCGGCGGACGGCACCCGCGTCGGCGTGAGCCCGATCGTGCTGGACGGCCCGGGGTTGCCCGACCCCCTGGCCGCCGTGCTGGGCATCGTCGTCGCCGTGATCGTCGGTGTCCTGATCGCGGTGCCCGCCGTCCGGATCCGCGGTCTGCAGTTGGCCGTCGTGACCTTGGCCGCTGCGCTCGCGGCGACCGAGCTCGTCCTGGGCAACTCGTCGATCATCGGGCCCGGAGCGGGCTCCAACGTCACGGTGCCACCGCCGACGTGGTTCGGCGTGGACGTCGGCGTGGTGACCGACAGCAACGGGCTCCCCAGCCGCACCCGCTTGGCGATGTTCGCGCTGCTCTGGCTCGCGCTCGTCGTGCTCGCCGTCGTCGGCCTGCGGCGAGGGACCGTCGGCCGCCAGTTCCTGGCCGTCCGGTCCAACGAACGGGCGGCCGAGGCATCGGGCGTGAGCGTCGTCGGCGCGAAGCTGCTCGGCTTCGGCATCGCCTCGGCCATCGCGGGCATCGCCGGGATCCTCACCGCCTACCAGCAGACGGTGCTCAACATCGACACATGGGGCGCGATCGCCGGCATCGGCAACGTCGCGCTGTTGTTCCTCGGCGGGGTCGGCCGGGTCACCGGCGCCCTCCTCGGCGGCGTGCTGGCGCCGGGCGGACTCACCACGTCGACGTCGGCGAGCGGCGAGGTGCTCCGCAACGCCGTCGTGGGCGCCGCCCTGATCGCCGTCGCCATCTTCCGCTCCGACGGCCTGGTGTCGGTCGTCGCCGGCGCGACCCGACCGATGCGTCGTCTCGTCGACCGCGCGGACTGATGGCTTGCGCGCCCCGTGGCCGAGGCGATACGAAACGGGCACCGCACTCGACCACGGAGCATCGATGCCCGCCTTCGCCAAGGCCCGAGCCGAGGCCGACCCCACCGGGTTCGCCCTCGTCGACCCCACCCGAGAGCTGACCTGGGCCGAGGTGGATGACGCACTCAACCGGTGCGCCAATCTGATCCTCGCCGCAGAGCTCGGCGAGAAGCGTAGGATCGCCGTGTTCGCGGAGAACGCCGCCGAGACCGCGTTGGCCCACCTGGGCGCCCTGATGGGCAGCGCATCGTCGGTACCGGTCAACTTCCACCTGACGGCAGAGGAGGCCGCCTACATCCTCGAGGACTCCGAGGCCGGCATCGTGTTCGTCGGTCCCGAGACCGCGGCCCGAGGCGTCGAGGCCGCTCGGCTCGGCGGTGTCGACCTGGTCGTCGGCTGGTCCTGCGACGACGTCGACGGCGTGACCGACTGGGAGGGCTGGCTCGCCGAGGGCGACCCGGCGGACCCGCCCCTGGAGGTGCCACCGCGGCCGAACCTCCTCTACACGTCGGGGACCACGGGTCGACCGAAGGGCACCGAGCTTCCACCGACGATGTTCGCCGGTGGGGACACGATGGCCGAGCACCTCGAGGGGCTCACCGCCAGCGGTTTCGCCGAGTTCGGCACCCACCTGGTCGTCGGGCCGATGTACCACACCGGCCCGTTGGCGGGCATGCGACTGCTGGCCGCCGGCACATCGTCGGTCATCCTCGGCCGCTTCGACGGCGAGAAGACGCTCGCGGCGATCGACAGGTACAAGACCGAGTCAGCCGTCATGGTGCCGACGCACTTCGTCCGCCTGCTCGCACTCCCGGACGAGGTGAAGGAGCGGTACGACGTGTCGTCGATGCGGCTCGCGTCCCACACCGGCGCCAAGTGCCCGATCGACGTGATGGAGGACATGATCGACTGGTGGGGACCGGTGTTCCGCGACGCGTACGGCGCCACCGAGGTCGGCACCGTGTGCACGATCAGCTCCGAGGAATGGATCGAGCACAAGGGCTCGGTGGGCCGGACAATCCCGCCGTTCACCGCGCTGATCCTCGACGAGGACATGAACGAACTGCCCGCCAACACCGAGGGGCGCCTGTACTTCCGCGACGCCACGGGCCGCGGCATCGTCTACCCGAACGACGCCGAGAAGACGGCGGCCTCGAATCCCGAGCCCGGCCTCTTCACCCTTGGCGAGATCGGCTACATCGACGACGACGGCTACGTGTTCATCACCGACCGGTTCAGCGACATGATCGTGTCGGGCGGGGTGAACATCTATCCCGCCGAGGCCGAACAACTCCTGATCGACCACCCGGATGTGGCCGACGTCGGCTGCATCGGCGTGCCCCACCCCGAGATGGGCGAGGAACTCAAGGGCCTGGTCCTGCCCGAGGACCCGACCGATCCCCCCGACCTCGAGGAGCTCGCGGGATGGCTCCGGGAGCGCCTGACCCACTACAAGTGCCCGAGGAGCTACGAGATCGTGTCGGACCTCACCCGGAACACGATGGGCAAGATCAACAAGCGCAAGCTCCGCGACGCCTACCTCGCAGGAGACCTGACATGAACGAGAGCCCCGACGGCAGCGCCATCGATGGCAGCCCCATCGCACCAGGGTCGTCCGGACAGGTCGCGCGTCGACGACTGCGCGGCAGGGCGACAGGCACGGCGACGCCGTGGACGGCGGGGTCGGGACAGTGAGCGACGAGCCTGCCGTCCTCATCGACGAGCCGATGGACAAGGTCCGGCGGCTCACCCTGAATCGACCCGACAAGCGCAATGCGTTGGGCAACGAGATCCGGGAGGAGCTGTTCGACGCGCTGCGTGCCGGCGACCGCGACAAGTCGATCTCGGTGATGATCATCCGCGGTTCCGGACCCGCCTTCTCCGCCGGCTACGACCTCGGCAACCCGAATCGACCCGTCGAACGCGCCATCGCGACCCAGGACGGCTGGTGGTCGCGCCACGTCGTCAACAACTGGTTCGAGATGTGGGACATGACGACGCCGATCATCGCCCAGGTCCACGGCTGGTGCCTCGCTGGTGGTACCGAGTTGATGAACGCCTGCGACCTGATCTACGTCGCGGAGGACGCCAAGATCGGCTATCCCCCCGTCCGGCTGATGTCACCACCCGACATGCAGTGGCAGACGTGGATGATGGGCCTGCGACGCGGCATGGAGGCACTGCTCACCGGCGATCACATGAGCGGCGCCGATGCCGTTGCCGCCGGCGCCGCCAACCGCGCCTTCCCCGAGGGCGAGCTCGATGCCGAGGTCCTGGCGGTCGCGGAGCGGGTCGCGAAGATCCCCCTGGACCTGCTGACCCTCAACAAGCGAGCCGCACACCGGGCGATGGACGCCATGGGCATCCGCAACGGGATCAGGGCGACGGCCGACATCCAGGCCATGGGGTTCCACCAGGAGAGCTCCAAGGCGTACATGTCCGGCTTCGGCCAGAAGGATCTCAAGGAGTCTCTGAGCGACCGGGATCGGCAGTTCGGTGACTATCGCGAGTCCTAGACAGGCCGCTGACCAGCGGTTTTGTCCTTTCCAGGGCAACGAAGCTGCACGGATCTAACTGAGCGGTTAGTTTTTTCGCCGCTGGCCGAATCTCGGCCGGTCTCTGGTCTAGGTGATCAGTTGTAGCGGGTCCGCCCGCTGCAGAGGAGGGGGAGGACCCTTGAGAAACAGCATGTTGATGAAGCTGCTGGCGATCCTGTTCGCCTTCGCGCTCGTCGCTGCCGCATGCGGTGGCGATGACGACGACGGTGACGCAGCCGGCGACGACGGTGATTCCGTTCTGACCGAGGAACCGGCAGAGGAAGAACCAGCCGAAGAGCCGGCCGAAGAAGAGCCGGCCGAAGAAGAGCCGATGGACGACGAGCCGGCCGAAGAAGAGCCGATGGACGACGAGGAGCCCATGGATGACGAGCCCTTGGGGCGCGCCGACGATGCCATTCACGGTAACGGCGCCGCGGCCTTCGAGTCTGCGATCAACAATCCGCCGGGGCCGGCGGACGAGTCGTTGGAGCCGGTCGTGATCACGATGGC
>JBCCFK010000292.1:0-5176 GCA_039029775.1 Actinomycetota bacterium
AGCGCCACACGTCGTTGAAGAACTCCGATGTCGGCAGGAACTCGGGGCAGGGGGCGTCCGGATCGATGCCCAGGCCCGGGGGCGGTTCGAGACCTTGCTCGAGCAGCGCACAGAAGGGGTTTGGCTCCAGACCGAAGTCCTGACCGCCGATCACGTAGATGAATCCATCCTTGACGACGGACTGAAAGTACGCCCGCGGTGACCAGTGGTCACCACCGGATTCGAGGACCAGGTCCCAGGTCGCGCCGAGGTCATCGGACCTCCAGACGTCGGAGAAGATGTCGCTGTCTCCGGGCAGCGTCGAGTCGCGCGGCGTCCGCCCACCGAAGAGATACACCGAACCGTCCACCTCCGCGATCCGGAGACCGGCACGACCTCCCCATGGAGCCCCGTCGGTCACCTGACGCCACGAGTACCCCGCAAGATCGACGACGGGGACCGGGGTCGCTGTGGGTTCCGGTGTCGGCGTGGGCGCCGGTGTCGCCGTCGGCTGAGCTGTCGGCAGCGGCGTCGGATCTGTCCCCGCTTGCTCGTCCACATCGTCGACCGCCGCAGCTGGCTCGTCCGCCGCGGGCTCGGACGACGCCCCGTCGCCCGACCCGCATGCGCTGCAGATCATGACCAGGACGACGAGAACCGACGACGGGATGCGCATGCAGAGACGGTAGGCCAGCGAGCGTCTCGCCAGACACCACGACTCTCAGTCGCACAGCCGGTAGCGTCCCGGGCGTGCCGGACCCCCAATCACCTGGACTCGCTCCGAGCCACGTCGGCGTCGTCGGGGCGGGCCAGTTGGGTCGCATGATGCACCAGGCGGCCATCCCGCTCGGGATCGACCTCTGGTTCATGGGCAACGCGCTCGACGACAGCGCGGCCCAGGTCTCATTGCATGCGCGGACCGGGTCGGCGATGTCCCCCGAGGATCTCGCTGCGTTCGCCGACGTCTGCCCGGTGGTGACCTTCGAGCACGAGGTCGTTCATCTCGAGGCGCTGGCGGAGCTCTCTGCTCGCACCGCGTTCCGACCGGGGCATCGGGCGCTGTCAGCGGTGGCCGACAAGATCGCCATGCGCACTGCGCTGGCCGACGCCGGGCTCCCGATCCCGGCCTGGCAGCGAGCCGACACCGCGCCCGAGGTCATGGCCGCCCTCGAGCGTTGGCCCGATGCGGTCGTCAAGCTCAGCCGCGGTGGCTACGACGGCCGAGGCGTGTTCATGGTCGACGGCGCCGATGCCGGGCGGCGGCTCGCGGAGGACCTCACGGCGACAGGCACACCACTGCTGGTCGAGCCGCGGCTCGACTTCGACATGGAGCTCGCCGTGATCGTCGCCCGACGTCCCGGCGGCGACGCGGTGACCTACGACCCGGTCGCGACGATCCAGGTCGACGGCCAATGCAGGCAGGTGGTCGCGCCAGCCGCGGTCTCGTCCGACCTCGTCGCGGAGGCGCAATCGATCGGCGCACAGGTCGCCGAAGCGCTCGATGTCGTCGGCCTGGTGGCGGTCGAGCTGTTCGTCGTCGACGGTGAGGTCAGCATCAACGAGCTGGCCGTCCGACCGCACAACACCGGTCATCACACGATCGACGCCGCCGTCACCTCCCAGTTCGAAAACCACGTCCGAGCGGTTGCCGACATGCCGCTGGGCGATCCATCACTCCACACCCCCGCCGTCATGGTCAACGTCATCGGCAACGAGGCCGGCGACGATCCGCAGGCTCACCTCGCCGCCGGCTTGGCAGCCGATGCAGGCGCCCACATCCACCTGTACGGCAAGGAGGCGCGGCCCAACCGGAAGGTCGGCCACGTCACGGTCTGCGACGATGACGTGGACCGCGGCGCCGCGAGGGCGTGGCGAGTGGTGGAGGCCCTCCGGGGCGACGTCCCGGACGACATGGGAGGCACAGCATGAAGGTCGCAGTCGTCATGGGCAGTTCGTCGGACTTCCCGACGCTGGAGCCCGCCGTCGACACGCTCGAGCAGTTCGGCATCGACGTCGACGCCCGCGTCGTGTCGGCCCACCGGACGCCCGAGGCGATGATCGACTTCGGTCGCACGGCCGCCGACAACGGATACTCGGTGATCATCGCGGCGGCCGGCGGCGCCGCCCACCTGCCGGGCATGCTCGCCTCGGTGACCAGGCTCCCCGTGATCGGTGTGCCGGTCCCGATCACCGCCCTCGACGGCATGGATGCCCTGCTCTCGATCGTGCAGATGCCGTCGGGCGTGCCGGTGGCGACCATGGCCATCGGTGGTGCGGTCAACGCGGCACTGATGGCGATCCGGATCCTGGCGGTCTCGGACCCCGACCTGGCCGCTGCGCTCGACGACCACCGCGAGGCCTTGAAGGACAAGGCGGCTGCGGGTGATGCTGAGGTGCGCGAACGAACCGAGGGGTGAGCCATGGCCATCTACCGAGACAAGATCCTGCCGCGAATCATCGATGTCGCAGCGGGGACGAAAGAGCTCGCCGAGTGGCGGCGGCGCTGCGTCGAGGGCCTGCACGGCGTGGTGGTGGAGCCAGGGTTCGGGTCGGGGCTGAACGTCCCGTGGTACCCACCGGAGGTGGAGCGGGTCTACGCCATCGATCCTGCTGAGCTGGGCCAGCAGCTCGCCGCGAAGCGCGTCGACCAATCCGACGTGGCGGTCGACTTCATCGGGCTCGACGGCCAAGACATCCCGCTCGAGGACGACTCGTGCGACTGCGGCCTCCTCACCTTGACGCTCTGCACCATCCCCGACGCCGACAAGGCACTGAGCGAGCTGCGCCGGGTCATCAAGCCGGGCGGCCGGCTGCACTTCCTCGAACATGGCCACGCTCCGACCGGCTCGGTCGCCACCTGGCAGCGACGGATGGAGCCCGTCCAGAAGCGGGTGTTCGACGGCTGCCACCTCACGCGCAAGATGCCCGAGCTGATCGCCGGCGCTGGCTTCACGATCGATTGGGTCGACGCGTCCTACGCGAAGGGGCCGAAGCCGCTGTCGTACTTCTACGTCGGCGTCGCCACCAACCCCTGAGCCGCGCCAGACTGGGCGCATGGATCTCGCCCATCACGTCGCCGAACTCGAGGAGCAGGGCTTCACCATCCTGGAGCGCGTCATCGAGGACGAGGTGGTGGACGCGCTGCTGGCGGACGTGCATCGCCTCGAGGCCCAGCTCGATCGGACGCCGGACAACAACCGCTTCGAGGGCAACCGGACGACCCGTACCTACAACCTGCTCGCCCACGGCGATGTCTGGCAGCAAGTGCCGGTGCGCCCCGAGGTCTGCACGCTGATCGAGTCGCAGCTGGGTGCAGAGTTCCTCGTGTCCTCCCTCGCCTCGATCTCCCTCGCTCCGGGCGAGACCGCCCAGGTGATCCACGCCGACGACCAGATCCACCCGATCGCCAAACCGCACGTCCCCACCGTGTGCAACTCGATGTGGGCGCTGACCGACTTCACCGAGGAGAACGGCGCCACCCGCGTCGTGCCGGGCAGCCATCGCTGGGACAACCCTGACTACTTCGGCGACCCCACCGAGATCGAGTCGGTCGCCGCCGAGATGCCCCGCGGGTCGGTGTTGGTGTGGACGGGCAGCACATGGCACGGCGGCGGCGCCAACACGACCGCGGACGAGATCCGCGTCGGGGTCGCCATGAACTACTGCGCCGGGTTCATCCGCCAGCAGGAGAACCAGCACCTCGGCATCGCACCCGAGATCGTCGCGACCTTCTCTCCCGCGCTCAGACAGCTGTGCGGGTTCGGCATGTACAAGGGCCTCAGCGGCAACATCGAGAAGCAGAGCCCGGCCGCCCTGCTCTACGGCGACCCACCCCAGACACAGCTCTGGGACGCGGAACCCATCGCCGAGGGGTAGCGATCACACGCGAGAATGGGCGGATGCTGATCGACACCATCCGAGACGACATGAAGGCGGCGATGAAGGCGAAGGACGCCGTCACGCTCCGCACGCTGCGGTCGGTGATCGCCGCCGTCCAGGAAGCGCAGACCGCTGGCAAAGAGGCGGTCGAGCTCGACGACGCCGGCGTCGAGAAGGTGATCGCAGCACAGGCCAAGATGCGAACGGAGGCCGCCGAAGCGTTCGACGACGGTGGCCGCGACGAGCAGGCCGCGAGCGAGCGCGACGAACTCGCGGTGCTCGAGCGATACCTCCCGGAGAAGCTGGGCGACGACGAGCTGGACTCGCTGATCGATCGGGTCCTGGCCGACAACGGGTTCTCGTCGATGGCCGACATGGGGCAGGCGATGAAGGCTGTCAACGCCGAGGTCGCCGGTCGGGCCGAGGGCCGCGTCGTCGCCGACAAGGTGAAGGCGAAGCTCGCCTGACCTCGAAGCGCACCAGCCCGAGTTGACGCGCTCTCTGGTCAGACCACATTGCGCGCCAACTTCGAGGATCGTCAGGCGCCGGGCCAGTCCGCCAGCGACCGGCCGGTGATGCGTTCGTAGCCCTCGCGATACCGGGCCGCACTGGCGGCGATCACGTCGGCGGGCAACGTCGGCGGCGGTGGGGTCTTGTCCCAGTCGAGGCCGTCGAGATAGTCCCGGACCGGCTGCTTGTCGAAACTGGGCGGCGTGGTGCCCGGCTCCCAGGCATCGGCGGGCCAGAAGCGACTCGAGTCGGGCGTGAGCATCTCGTCGCACACGCAGAGGCGACCTTCGATGAACCCGAACTCGAACTTGGTGTCGGCGATGATTATCCCGCGGTCGGCTGCGTGGTCGCGCCCTGCCGTGTACAACGCCAGCGCCATCTCACGGCACTCCTTCGCCAGGTCCTCGCCGACGATCTCGACTGCACGCTCGAAGCTGATGTTCTCGTCGTGCAGACCGTCCTCGGCTTTCGTGGAGGGCGTGAAGACCGGTTCGGGCAGTCGATCGGACTCCCGCATTCCCGGTGGCAACTCGATCCCGTGCATCGTCCCGGCGGCCTTGTACTCCTTCCACGCCGAGCCCGTGATGTAGCCACGCACGATGCACTCGATCGGCAACATCTCCGCCTTCCGAACGAGCATCGACCGGCCTGCGAGCTCGGGACGCTGCGCCGGCTCGGGAAAGTCGTCGACGTCGGTGGAGATCAGATGACTGCCTGCGATGTGGGCCAGGGTCTCGAACCAGAAGGCCGAGGTGGCCATGAGAACCCGACCCTTGTCGGGGACCGGCTCGTTCATCACGACGTCGAA
>JBCCFK010000293.1:0-5175 GCA_039029775.1 Actinomycetota bacterium
CCCCGCCGGTGCTGGTCCTCTACTGGTGGCGGCGGGGCCGGCGGGGGGGGCGGGGGGGGGGCACCCCCGCGCGGGGGGGGGGGGGGGGGGGGGCGCGGCCCCCCCACGACGAGGTGCTGGCGGTCTGCTCGACCGGCATCGACCTCGACCTGGTCCCGATGGCCGCCGCCCACGTCGGCGATCGGCGCCCCGACGAGGTGATCCTGGTGCTCCCGGAGCGCGACCACCACGACATCATCCGGCGCATGGCCGATCGCCTCGCCGTGCCCGCCACCCTCACCGCGGTCCGCGACCCTTGGGAGTCGCCCCGCTAGGCGGGCCGCCACGACTCCGGTGGTCGCAGCACCCCTGGCCATGACGGGCCCGGGCGGTCGGTACCCTGCCATCGATGTCCGAGGTGCACGACGAGCTCGAGCGTGAGTACGAGGATCTCCAGAGTCGTCTGGGTGATCCCGACCTGATCGCGGACCAGGCCGCCTACGCGAGCGCGGCGAAGCGCTACAACGAACTCGAGCAGATCGTCGAGTGCATACGCGGCCTTCGGCAGGCGCACGAGGACGTCGCGACGGCGAAGGAGATGCTCGCCGACGCCGCCGGCGACGACCGCGACATGCTCCGGGAAGAGGTCGAGACCGCCGAGGCGACCATCGTGGAGCTCGACGACCGCCTCCGCGAGCTCTTGCTCCCCAAGGATCCCAACGACGAGAAGAACGTGATCGTCGAGATCCGTGGCGCGGAGGGTGGCGAGGAGGCGAACCTCTTCGCCCGAGACCTGTACGACATGTACGCCGGGTACGCCGGTCGTCAGGGTTGGACCCTCGAGATGATGGGCGGTCACGAGTCGGACATGGGGGGCTGGTCCGACGTGACCTTCATGCTCAAGGGCGACTCGGTCTGGAGCCGGATGAAGCACGAGGGCGGCCCGCACCGGGTCCAGCGCGTCCCGGTCACCGAATCGCAGGGCCGGGTCCACACGTCGTCCGCCACGGTCACGGTGCTCCCCGAGGCCGAGGAGATCGAGGTCGCGATCGACGACAACGACCTGCAGATCGACGTCTATCGCGCCTCGGGTCCCGGTGGTCAGTCGGTCAACACCACGGACTCCGCCGTGCGGGTGACCCACAAGCCCACGGGAATCGTCGTGTCGATGCAGGACGAGAAGAGCCAGCTCCAGAACAAGGCTCGGGCGCTCCAGGTCCTGCGGGCGCGCATCCTCCAGGCCGAACAGGACAAGCTGCAGGCCGAGCAATCGGCGGCACGCAAGGGTCAGATGGGCGGCGGGGGTCGCTCCGAGAAGGTGCGGACCTACAACTTCAAGGAGAACCGCATCACCGACCATCGGATCGGTCTGACGATCTACAAGCTCGATCGTGTCCTCGGTGGAGAGTTGGACGAGGTGGTCGACGCCCTGGTCGAGCACGAGCGGGCCGAGCAGCTCACCGGCCTGGGTGACGACGAGGACGACCGGGGCTGATGGCCGACACCTCGGATCCCACGGGCTACGACCCGTCGGGGTCCACCGTGGCGTGGCGCTCGTTCCACCGGGAGGCCACCACACGGTTGGCCGCCGCCGGCGTCGACGCACCCGACGTCGATGCTCGCCGGATCGTCGAGGCCGCCTCCGGGTTCGAAGGTGCGGAGTTCCATCTCGGACTCGATCGGTTGGCCACCAAACGCGGCGTCGTCCGCTTCGACGACATGATGGAGCGCCGGCTCGCCGGTGAGCCCCTGCAGTACGTCGTCGGCAGCTGGGGTTTCCGCACGCTGGATCTGATGGTCGACCGCCGGGTGTTGATCCCACGGCCCGAGACCGAGGTGGTCGCCGGCCTCGCCCTCGCGGAACTGGCCCGACTCGCCGAGCCCGGTCACGTGCTCACCGCCGTGGACCTCGGCACCGGGTCCGGGGCGATCGGGTTGTCGCTCGCCGCGGAGCGGACCGACACGCACGTCGTGCTGACCGATGCGTCCGAGGACGCACTCCAGGTCGCCCGGGCGAATCTGACGGGGATCGGTCGAGCCGCGACCCGCGTGATGATCCGCCAGGGGTCCTGGTTCGAGGCCCTCGCTCCGGATCTCGCGGGCCGGGTCGACGTCGTCGTCTCCAACCCGCCCTATGTGGCCGAGTCGGATCCGCTTCCGAGTGTCGTCGCCGACTGGGAGCCGCTGGAGGCACTGCGTGCCCCTGATGGCGGCCGCGCCGATCTGCGCCACCTGATCGGTGGTGTGGGGGAGTGGCTCCGGCCCGGCGGATCGCTCGTGTTGGAGATGGACCCCACCCAGACCGCCTGGGCCGCTGAAGCCGCCGCTGCGGCCGGCCTGGTCGACATCTCGATCCGACCCGACTTGTCGGGCCGAGATCGAGCGCTCACGGCGCGACGGCCTGCCTGACCGCGCTCAGTGCGCCGGGCTCGGCTCGAGGCGGGTGATCGTCACCCAGGCCACGGCGGCAGGCAGGACCACGGCCAACCCGAGCCCGATCAGGCTGATCGTCGCGTCGGACGCGTCCAGCAGATCGGCCTTGACCAGGTGGTACAGGAAGTGCGGGACGCCGATCGCGAGCGATGCGCCGACCGCCGTGAAGATCAGCGGCCTGCTCAGCGTCACGGCGGCGGCGATCACCACGATCGCGAGGGCGAGGTTGAGCCCACCCACGTCGCGGACGAGGTGCTCGTTGTACGGGCCGTCGACGTTGACCCATGCCATACCGAGGCCGGGGAAGTCGTCGTAGAACGACCGCGGGGCGAACAGGGCCCACAACCCCACCTGCAATGAGACGACGGCCACGTAGCCGAGTGCGATGCGAATCCAGCGAACGTGCGTCATGCGCAGTCCTTCCAGTGATCGACGACCCGCTTGACAGGCTGCCACCCGGTGACGTCGCCCAGTCTTGTCGAGTCGATGCGGTGAGCGCGCGAGACGGTCTCGAGGGCGGCGCCGAGGGCGCGCTGGACCGGTGCAGGGATCGCGCGCAGCCGATCGCGGCCGACCACGTCGGCCAGCGCGCTGCGGTGCTCGGCGCGGGCGAGGGGATCGGGCTCGGCGACGTTGTACGTGCCCGCCGGCGCCTCGAGCGCAGCGACAACCGCCGCGCCGGCGTCGTCGACGTGGATCCAGCTGACCGGGGTGTCGTCGCTGCCGGTCACCGTCCAGAGGCCCTTGCGTGCCGTGGTGACGAAGGTCTGGACGTGGGCCGAGTCGGCCGCGAAGAACAAGCCGAATCGGAGCACGATGCCCGACCCGCCCGCGGTGGTGAAGTCGTGACATCCCGCTTCGGCGCGGCGGGCGGTGTCGTTCCCCCAGAAGTAGTCGCAAGGGTGGTTCTCGTCGATCCACCCGTCGCCGTTGGGGAGGTAGGGGAAGGTGATCGATTCCTGGACGAATCGCCCGACCCCGGCCGCGGTCGCGGCGTCTCGGAGGTTGGCGGCGGCCTCGGTCCGGAGCCGGTCGTTCATCCGCCAGCCACGCTTGACCGCGGCGTCCGCGCCGGTCGGGATGTTCGTGGCGAGGTGGATCACGGCATCGTGGCCGGCGACCGCCTCCGCCACGGCCGTGCGGTCGAAGACGTCGACTCGAGACGCGGTGGCTCCAGCGGCGCCGACGGCGTCGGCCTTGTCGTCGGACCGGGCGACGGCGGTGACGTCGTGGCCGGCCGCAATCAGCGCGGGCAGTGTCCGGCGGCCCACGACCCCGGTGGCACCGGTCAGATAGACCTTCATGTCAGGACCTCCGTGAGCCACGTGATGGCCTTGTCGGTCTGTCGGATGTCGACGCCGGTCTCGAGTTCCGCGAGCAGGTCGGCGACGGTGACGGCGCGGAGCTCGGCCTTCCAGGCGTCCTCGGCTCGATGCATCGCCGCAGCGATCCCGCACGGTTTCACGTAGTGCCGACGACCGATCGCGGACGGGCCCTGCTGGCGGATCTCGGTGCACCTGAACGCCGGTGCCGTGCCCTCGATCGCCTCCACCACGTCGAGGAGGGTGATTTCAGCGGCCGCTCGGCCGAGCCGGAACCCGCCCTTGCGTCCCGCGACCGACTCGACGATGCCGGCCCTCGCGAGACGCTGCAGCTGTTTGCCGAGATATGCGGGTGGAACGTCGTGGAACTCGGCGAGCCGAGCCCCGGGCAGGGCCACCCCTGGGGGCAGTGATCCGAGGACGGTGCAGCAGTGCAGGCTCCACTCGATTCCTTCGCTCATCTTCATGTCATGGATATTAGATATCCAGATATTAGATGTCCAGCTAAACTTGGAATCGTCGACCCTGCCCGAGAGCGGCGGCACTATCTTGCGGTCATGGCACGCATTGCGACCGGCTGCGACCACGCCGGCTTCAACCTCAAGACCGAGCTGATCGAGCACCTGCTGGCGGCAGGCCACGAGGTCGTCGACTGCGGCACGGACTCGACGGAGCGGGTCGACTATCCCGACTTCGGCGCAGCGGTGGGCCGGGCGGTCGCGTCCGGTGACGCCGACCTCGGGCTGTGCGTCTGCGGCAGCGGGATCGGCATCGCCATGGCGGCGAACAAGATCCCCGGCGTACGGGCCGCGACGGTCCACGACGTCACATCCGCCCACCTGACTCGCGAGCACAACGACGCCAACGTGATCTGCATGGGCGAGCGTCTGATCGGGCCCGAGGTGGCGAAAGAGGCGCTCGACGCGTTCCTGGCCGCCGACTTCGAAGGCGGGCGCCACGCCGGGCGCGTCGCGAAGATCGACGCGCTCCTGGCCGACTGAACGGTCAATCCCACCGCGCCGTGAGGCGTTGCGGCTTTCGGAACACCAGACCCGTGGGCGGATCCGAGCGATCCTCGTCGAGGCGCAATGCGGGCAGCCCGGCCACGGCGGATTCCACGGCTGCGACGGTCTCGATTCGCGCCAGCATCAGCCCGATGCACAGGTGCGGGCCCGCCGCGAAGGCCAGATGGCGCCGAGCGTCGGGGCGGTCGATCGCGAAGCGGTCGGGGGTGTCGAAGACCTCGGGGTCGCGGTTGGCCGCAGCGAGCGAGACCCGAACGAAGTCCCCCGATCGGATCCGTGCATCGCGGATGTCGATGTCCACCGTGGCGTAGCGATCGACCGCGGCCGCGGCCGGCTCGAGCCGCAGGGACTCCTCGACCAGGGCCGGGACGAGGCGCGGGTCGTCATGGATGCGAGCGAGCAACCCTGCATCTCGG
>JBCCFK010000294.1:0-5122 GCA_039029775.1 Actinomycetota bacterium
GGTCGTCCTCGTCGACGGCGGACGACTCGATCCGCTCGCCGGCGAACGCGGCGGCGAGCCATCTCGCCTCGGTGGAGTCCGGCGTGGCCCGGCTCAGAACCGTCGCCGCTCCATACGGGCCGTGCCCGGTGTGGAGGTCGAGGATCGACAACTCATCCGGCCTTCCCACGTGGCGATCGACGATGTCCTGGAGCACCTGGGTGGACTCCTCCGGCTCCCGGCCGCCGTAGTAGAGACCGTCCGGGTGGCTGTACTGGCCCCCAGAGATCGCCCGGCGGACCCAGTCGAGGCCACGTCGCTCGGCCAGGCCGGCCAGGCGACGCACGAAGGCGTCGCCGTCGGGCAGGTCGGTGCCGCCCGGACACAGGAGGTCGTGGACCTCGGCGTAGGCGTCGTTGACGTCGGCGACGGGATGCGCCGCCCAGTTCCGGTTGAGATCGACGTTGCGTTCGTTCTGGCGTCGGAGCCATGCCATGCCCCATGGGTTGACCGCGTGGACGACCACGACGCTGGCGTCGGCGGGCAGGGAGAAGCCGGAGGAGAGCATCGCGGTCTGCTGTGCGGACCCGGATGGACCCTCGACGCCGTGCACACCTGACATGATCAACGCGGTCCGGCGGGCATCCACCGGCCCGAATCGCGCGACCGTGAGCCACAGGCCCTCGCCGGCCGGGCCGGTGGCCGCGAGGGGGAACCGCTCGACGACGTCGGCTGCGCCCGCCGCCTCCTCGAAGGCGTCGCGGCAGTCGCGGTGGTCGGTCGGGAACACGGCTTCAGAAGTGGTAGGGGAACTGCGTCCAGTCGGGGGGTCGCTTCTCGAGGAAGGCGTCGCGTCCCTCCTCGGCCTCGTCGGTCATGTAGATCAAGCGGGTCGCCTCGCCGGCGAACACCTGCTGGCCGACCAGCCCGTCGTCGATCAGATTCAAGGCGAACTTCGCCATCCGGTTCGCCGTCGGCGACTTCTGGTTGATCTTCGCCGCGATGTCCAGTGCCGCGTTCTCCAAGTCCTCGTGGTCGACCACCCGGTTGACCATCCCCATCCGGTGCGCGTCCTCGGCCGAGTAGTCGTCGCCGAGGAAGAAGATCTCACGGGCGAACTTCTGGCCGACCTGGCGTGCGAGGTAGGCCGAACCGAAGCCGCCGTCCACCGAGGCCACGTCGGTGTCGGTCTGCTTGAAGATCGCATGCTGCCGAGACGCGATGGTCAGGTCGCTCACCGCGTGCAGCGAGTGCCCGCCGCCGACCGCCCAACCAGGCACGACGCACACCACGGGCTTGGGCATCATGCGGATCAGCCGCTGACACTCGAGGATGTGGAGCCGGCCGACCTTGGCCGGGTCGATCGTGTCGGAGGTCTCGCCCTCCGCGTACTTGTACCCGTCCTTGCCGCGGATGCGCTGGTCACCACCACTGCAGAACGCCCAGCCGCCGTCCTTGGGGGACGGTCCGTTGCCCGTCAGCAGCACACACCCGATGTCGGTCGACATACGGGCGTGGTCGAGCGCTCGATAGAGCTCGTCGACCGTCCCGGGTCGAAACGCGTTGCGGACCTCCGGACGGTCGAAGGCGATGCGGACCGTGCCCTGATCGACGGCGCGGTGATATGTGATGTCCTCGAAGCCGAAGCCGTCGATCTCCGTCCAGCGCGACGGGTCGAAGATCTCCGAAACCTTGGTTGTGCTCATGCGGGGCATCGTAGGTGGAGCGCCGGTCGCGGCCGGTGTCCTCGTGCGGCAAATGGACTGCCGGGCGCAGCGTGGGACCCTACGGTGAACGGATGATCGACCGAGATCCGCTCCAGCTCCTCTCCGACCCCGCTCGCACGGCACAGTCCTCGGTCATCAGGGACCTGCTCGAGCACGCGAAGCGACCCGGCGTGATCAGCCTGGCGGGCGGGATTCCGGACCCCGACCTGTTCCCGGTGGACGAGATCACCGACGCCACCGCACGACTCCTGTCCACCGACCGGAACACGCTGCAGTACGGGCTGACCGGCGGCGAGACCCGCACCAGGCGGGCGGTCGCACCCCTCCTCGGCCGCGAGCCCGATCCGGAGTGCGTGGTGGTCACCACCGGGTCCCAGCAGGCGCTCGATCTCCTCGCGAAGGTCCTGGTCGATCCCGGGCAGGCGATCGTGGCCGGCGACCCCTCGTATCTCGGTGCGCTGCAGGCCTTCCGGGCCAATCGAGCCGATCTGGTGGCGCTGCCGGTCGACGAGGCGGGTCTGGTGGTGGATGCGTTGGCGGAACGACTGACCGGCGACCAGCGGATCCGACCCGCATTCGTCTACGTGGTCGCCAACTTCCAGAACCCCACCGGAGCGGTTCTGTCCGAGTCCCGCCGCAGTCGCCTGGTCGAGCTCGCAGAAGCCCATGGGTTCCTGATCGTCGAGGACGACCCCTACGGCCAGCTCCGGTACGACGGCGTGGCGGTGTCGCCGATCGGCGAGGGCAGCGACCATGTCGTCCGCCTCAGGTCGACATCGAAGGTGCTGGCACCCGGTCTCCGCGTGGGATGGCTCGAGGGCCCGAGATGGCTCGTCGACGCGGTCGTGATCGCCAAGCAGAGCGCCGACCTGCACACCAGCACACTCAGCCAGGGGATCGTCGCCGAGCTCCTGGGCGACACCGGCTGGTTCGATCGCCACGTCGAGGTCATCCGAGCGCAGTACCGAGCCCGTCGAGACGCGCTCTGTGCCGCGATCGACGCGACGTTCAGCGACGCCGCGGTGTACCGACGCCCCGAGGGTGGCATGTTCGTCTGGGCCCGGTTCCCAGGCGTCGGCACCGGACCGCGGCTCACCCGAGCGCTGGACGAGGGGGTGGCCTACGTCCCCGCCGATGCGTTCACCATCGACGAGGCGCGTCCCGAGACGGCCCGGCTCAGCTTCGCGACCGTCGACCCCGAGGACTTCGCGGCGGCGATGTCCCGTCTGGCCGTGGCGTTCGAGGCCTGAGCCCGCTCCGGCTGGCGGCCGAGGCGAGCGTCTGGTCGACTGAGCGGATGCACGAACACCTCTTCGATCTGACCGACAAGGTTGCGGTTGTCACCGGTGGAAGTCGGGGCCTCGGACGCGAGATGGTGCTCGCGTTCGCTGCCGCCGGCGCCGACGTGGTCATCGCCAGCCGCAAGGCCGAAGCCTGTGAGGCCGTGGCGGCGGAGGTCACCGAGGTCACCGGGCGGACAGCGGTCGCGCACCCGTGTCACGTGGGCGACTGGGACGCGGTCGGCGGATTGGCCGATGCCGCGTACGACCGCTTCGGGCGCGTCGACATCCTGGTCAACAACGCCGGGATGTCACCGCTGTACCCGTCGCTGTCGGAGGTGAGCGAGGAACTGTGGGACAAGGTGCTGGGTGTCAACCTCAAGGGTCCGTTCCGGCTCTCCGCAGTCGTCGGTGAGCGGATGGCGGCCGCCGACGGCGGATCGATCATCAACGTGTCGAGCATCGCCGGCTCTCGTCCGACGCCGGTCGAGGTGCCCTATGGAGCCGCCAAGGCGGGGCTGGAGAACCTGACCTTCAGCCTGTCGAAGGCCTTCGCTCCCAAGGTTCGGGTCAACTGCATCGCGGCGGGCCCGTTCCTGACCGACATCTCCAAGGCCTGGGACATGGCGGCGTTCGAGACGTCCGCGAAGACCGGCATCGCATTGCAACGCGGCGGCCGCCCGGACGAGGTGGTCGGCACGGCGTTGTATCTGGCCAGCGAGGCGAGCTCGTACCTGACGGGCGCCGTCATCCCGCTCGACGGGAACGCGCGCTGAGCCGCGTTCACAACAGGGCGGCCGCCATCTCGTTCGGGCGGCCGGCGATGATGCCGTCTGCGCCCTGCGCGATGAGCTCCTGGTAGAACTCGAGGTTCTCCTGCCGTCGTGGGTCGTCCATCCACACCCACACGTCGAGTCCAGCGGCCTCGGCGCGTTCCCAGAAGCTCTCGGTGAGGACCGGGACACCTTCGAACGCGGGCGGGACCTGGATGATCCGGTGATCTCCGTCGAGGGGGAGCTGGAGCAGGAACCAGTCGGTCAGCTCGCTGCGAGCCGGGCTGGTCTCGACGGCAGGCGCGAGCGTCTCGAACGTCCGCAGCGCCGCGTCGTCGAAGGACACGACGACCGTGCTGGCACCGATGCCGAGTGCGGCGATCTCACCCGCGAGCACGCTGGCGGTACCGACGGCGGCGAGGCCACTGCCCTTGATCTCGACGTCGAACGCCATGGTCGGGAATCGCTCGACGACGTCTCGGAACGTCGGAACCGCGAAGTCGTCGGGCGTCGCGCCCTCCGGCGGGGCGACCTCGCCCGTCCGGATGCCGCGATAGATGTACTCCTCGATCGGTCGGTCCTGGCAGGGCCAGCATTCGGGTGAGAACCAGTGGGCGTTGTCGAGCGCCTGCAGCTCGGCGAGGGTCAGGTCGTCGACCCGCCCGGTGGCGCCCGTGGTTCTGTCGACCGTGTCGTCGTGGTGCACCACGAGCTGCGCGTCGGCGGTGAGCCGAACGTCGAGCTCCAGGACGTTCGCACCGGCCTCGACGGCCACGGCCATCGCGTAGAGCGTCGAGTGCGGAGCGATCTGGTCGCCCCCGGCATGGGCGATGTTGAGCGGCACGTCGAGTGCGAGGAGTTCGTCGATCGTCGGTCGCTGGGCGGCGGGGAGCTCCGGATCGGGTGTCGGGGTGGGGACCGGAGGCGCGGGTGTGGCGGTCGGGATCGGCGTCGGGGTGCTCGCGATCGACGACGTCGGGCGCGGCGTGGCGATCGGGCCGGTGGTCGAGTCCGTGGCGGTGCACGCGGCGAGGAGGCCGATCGCCAGAACCGAGGTGAGGGCGGCCCGCCGAGCCATGGACGGAGCGTACAACGGGCGCCCGGACCCGAGCCCTCAGCGCATCGAGCGGACGGTGTCGATGGTGTCTGCCGTCTCGGGGTCCTTGTCCGGCCGGTATGCCTTCACCCGAGCGAACCGCAGCGCGACCCCTCCGGCGTACTTGGTACTGGCCTGCACCCCGTCGAGGGCGATCTCGACGACGAGCTCAGGCCGGACGTGCACCGTGATCCCCGAGCGACCGGTCTCTCGCTCGAGGAACGCCTCGGTCTGCCACCGCAGCAGCTCGTCGGTGAGGCCCTTGAA
>JBCCFK010000295.1:0-5092 GCA_039029775.1 Actinomycetota bacterium
CATAGCAGCGGATGCCGTCAATTTGTCCGCATTCAGCGCAATACCATGACCCATGAAATAGGCGAAATAGACGGAATAGGCGAAATAGGCGAAATAGGCGGTGGCGAACCTCATGGCTGCCACAACGGCGGCGCGGCGACAGCAGCAAACGCCGGCCTCGCCGTCGCCCGCGGCAGGTACGCCCACTTCCAGGCCGACGACGACACGATCCACCCGCACCACGTGCGGCTCCTCGTCTCGGCCCTCGACGAGGCGACAGCGGCCGGTGAGCCGGCCGGCGTGGTGTTCGGCCCCGCGGTCATGCTGGAGGAGGACGAGGCCGGCGACATCACCGACAGTCGGGTCGTCTTCCGAGGGGCCCACGATCCCGACGAGCTCCTCTGGAGAAACTTCATCGTCGGCGGCACGGCCATGTTCGACCGCGAGCTCGCCGTCGCCATCGGTGGCATGAACACCGACTACGAGGTCCTCGAGGACTGGGACTTCTGGCTGCGCATGGCCGCCGAGTCCGACATCCACTACGTCGACGTCCCGACCGCCGAATACCGCATGCGGCCGGGGACGGCCAACGTCACCACACAGGCACGGCCACGCTTCTACCAGAGCCTCCTACGGCTCTACGACGAACACCCGTGCGAGCCGGGATCGGTCGTGCAAGCCGAGCGAGAACGCCAGATCGCGGCCCAGGCGGTCAGCCACGGCGAGGTCTACGCCTGGGATCGAACGGTGGCCGTGATCGGGCACGGTGACCTCGCGGCGCTCGGCGCGACGCTGGGGTCGATCCTCGACACCGTCGACCAGTCCTCGCTGCAGCTGATCGTGCACGACCTCCGCACGCCCGACGCCGACCTCCTGCTCGGGGACCTCGCCCGCGACGCAACGGTCTGCCTCCATGCATTCGTCGACGAGGATCGATGCCGGACCCGCATCGCGCGTCAGGCCGGTGGGCGGGACGTGACGATCGTCAGGGCCGGCGATCTCCTCGGGCCCGACCCAGGGTTCGCGGCGTCAAGCGACGATCAGGCGCCTCAGCGCCGCAGGTAGCGGGCCGACTTCAGGACGGCCTCCTCGGGCGTGACGAAGTCGATGCCCAACACGCGCTCGGCCTTGGCGCCCGACACCAGCGCGGGCTTGCCGAGCCGCGGAACGACGGTCTTGAGGTCGGCCATGAAGCGAGCCATCAGCTTCAGCATCCAGTCCGGGGCGACCCGGGTCTTGGCCTTGCTCCCTTCGATGTTGTCGTTGAGGACCTGGGCCATCTCCTCGAACCACATGGCGCCGGCCGCCGCAGCGAATCGCTCGCCCACCGCGGCGTCGACCTCGAGGGACTTCACATGCATCGTCGCCACGTCGTCGACGTCGACAACCGGCATCTGCAGCCGCGGGAGCATGGGGTCCTGGCCGTCGAGGAGGCGCTCGACCAGCCCGAGCGACGTCCCGTAGTTGTCGTCGGTCGGCACGCCGAGAACCACGCCGGGATTGACGGTGGACAGCCCGATCTGGGGGGCCTCGTCGCGCACGAAGTCCCACGCCGCCTTCTCCGCCAGTGTCTTCGACAGGTCGTACGCCGCGCCGCTGTCGGTGGGTGACCAGTTGCTCTCGTCGAACGCGGTCTGGCCCGGCGCGAGCTCGTCGCCGTAGATGGCCACACACGACGACGTCAACACGACCCGTTCGACGCCAGCGGCGGCTGCGGCGCGCATGGCCCGGAGCGTGCCGTCGACCGCCGGGCGGATCAGCTCTTCGGGGTCCTTGGGCGTCTCCAAGGGGAACGGGGAGGCCGTGTGCAAGAGCGCGTCGGCGCCCTCGAGTGCGCCGTCCCACCCGTCGTCGCTGGTCAGATCGAGGTGGACGAAGCTCAGGCGGTCGAGGCCGTCGGGGCCGACGGCCTGGCGGGTCTCCTCCGCCTTGGCGTCGGATCGAACCGACCCGCGGACGGCGTACCCGGCGGCGAGCAGCTCCTTGACGATGGCCTTGCCGATGAAGCCGGACGCACCGGTGACGACGACGGTCTTGCTCATGGGATCTCCTCCGACGATGTGAGGTCACCCTACCGAGCCCGGGAGCAGAACCGAATGCCGATTCGGGAGTGTCGAGGGAAGGTCAGCTTCCGGGCGGATACGTCTCGTCGAGCGCCGACCTGATCTCGGCGATGAGGGCCGCGGCGTCCTCGACGGAAGCACCATCGAGGATGCGGCGCATCAGTGCCGAAGCGCAGATCACGCCGTCGGACTCCGCTCCCGCCACCACCGCTGTCTCGCCGTTGGAGATGCCGAAGCCGACCAACGCCGGCTTGTCGGTGACCGCCTTGACCCGGCGGGACAACACCGTCGCCGCGTCGTCCACACCTTCGCGAGCACCGGTCGTCCCCATCGTCGACACGACGTAGACGAAACCCTTCGCCTCGTCGACGATCCGTTGCAGGCGGGCGTCGTCGGTGACCGGCGCCACCAGCAACACGTTCTCGATTCCCGCGTCGTCGGCGGCCGCGTTCCACTCGGCGGCGTGCTCCATCGGGAGGTCCGGCAGGATCGTGCCCCAGCCACCGGCAGCCACGAGATCCGCGGCGAAGCGCTCGTGTCCATAGCGGTAGACGAGGTTGTAGTGCGTCATCGCGACGAGCGGCACAGCGAGCTCCCGTTCGCGGAGCTCGCTCAGTGCGCGGGCCGGCGTCATGCCGGCCTCCAGGGCGACGACCGACGCCTCCTGGATGGTCGTCCCGTCGATCGCGGGATCGGAGAACGGGATGCCGATCTCGACCGCGTCGGCGCCGGCCTCGATCACCGCTTCGACGAGCTCGATCCAGTCCGGGCACAGCCCGGCGGTGACGTACGGCAGCAGCAGCCGCCGTTCGGCACGGCGCTCGACGAGGTGCTGCTCGAGCGACTGGTGCAGGACGGTGGTGCTCATCGTTCGAGGATCTCCTGGACTTGCTCGACGTCCTTGTCGCCGCGACCGGACAGATTCACCAGGACCGTCTGGCCCTGCATCTCCGCCTTGTATTTGTCGACCCACGCGATGGCGTGCGCCGACTCGAGCGCAGGAATGATGCCCTCGGTCCGGCTGAGGAGCTGGAAGGCCTCGACGACCTCGTCGTCGGTGACCGGGTGGTACTCGGCGCGCTCGGTCTTGGCGAGGTGCGAGTGTTCGGGTCCGAGGCCGGGATAGTCGAGGCCCGCCGAGATCGACTCGGCCTCGAGGATCTGCCCGACCTCGTCCTGCATGAAATAGGCCCGCATGCCGTGGACGTTCGCGGGGACCCCGCGACCGGCCGCCGCGCCGCCCGCCGGCTCGGCGCCGATGAGTCGGACCGACTCGTCGTCGGCGAAGCCCGAGAACAGCCCGGCTGCGTTCGACCCACCACCCACGCAGGCCACCGCGACGTCGGGGAGTTCGCCGGTGAGCTCGAGCATCTGCGCACGGGACTCGATGCCGATCACCTCGTGGAAGGTCCGGACCATCCACGGGTACGGGTGCGGACCCATGACCGAGCCGAGGCAGTAGTGGGTGTCGGTGACGTCGAACACCCAGGCGCGCATGGCCTCGTTGACCGCGTCCTTCAGCGTCCGGCTCCCCGACAACGCAGGTATGACCTCGGCGCCGAGCAGACGCATCCGGAACACGTTGAGGGCCTGACGCTTCATGTCCACCTCGCCCATGTACACGGTGCACTCCATGTCCATGAGCGCCGCCGCGGTGGCGGTGGCGACGCCGTGCTGGCCGGCGCCGGTCTCGGCGATGAGGCGCTTCTTCCCCATGCGCTTGGCGAGCAGGGCCTGGCCGAGCACGTTGTTGATCTTGTGCGAGCCGGTGTGGTTCAGGTCCTCGCGCTTGAGGAAGAGCCGGAGTCCGAGGTGCCGTCCGAGATTGACGCACTCGGTGATGGGCGACGGCCGACCGGCGTAGGTGCGGAGGATCTCGGAGAAGTCGTGACGGAACTCCGGATCGCCCCAGGCGTCGACGAAGGCCCGCTCGACCTCCTCGCAGGCGCCGATGAGCGGCTCGCCGACATAGCGGCCGCCGAACTCGCCGAAGAACCCCTGCCCGTCCGGCGCACCCATGGTGGTGGGCGAGGCGACCGGGGCCAGGTCGGAGCCGATGGCCGTGTCCTCGATGGTTGTCATGTCCTCCATAATTCTAGAACTTATCCCCTTCCGACCCGCTCGCCAACCCGATTTTCGCCGCCCCCCGACCTCAGGCCCCCGCCAGGCGGCGAGAGGAGGATCTGTGAACCCAAATACGCGCACATTTGGGTTCACAGATCCCGCTCGACCTCAGTCGACGCCGTAGTCGAGCGAGAGACCGCCGGACGTCCTATTCGCGGCGATCGAGGCGCGCTCGCCCACCAGCACGACCTCGTCGTAGAGAAATGGCAGACCGAACTGGTTGATCGAGGTGCGGACGGATCGCAGTGCGGGCGCGCCCGCGGGTGCCGACAACAACTCGGCATCGCCTGCGGCCAGACCCACCGCCGAGATCGACTCTCGGGCCTCACCGATGGTCCATCCCGTGGCCGCCTCGATGGCGTCGTAGAGCGACTCGCCGCGAAGCGACCCACCGGGGTCGACGACACCGGCCGACGCGTCGAGGTACGAGCGCTGGAGGGCGAACGGCGTTCCCGCGGTCGACCGTCGCCGCGTCACGCAGACGAGCTCACCGTCGACCTGCAGCGCTGCGGAGGCCCGGTCGGCCGGCTCGCCGACGGCGACGTCGACGGTCAGGACCTCCGTGCTCAGCTCCACGCCGGCGGCCCGCATCTGCTGGGCGAAACTCGACAGATTCGACACGGTGATGTCGACGGGCCGATCGACGACGAACGTCCCGCGGCCGCGCGCCGCCCACACCAACCCGTCGGCCTCGAGAGCAGCGACGGCCTGCCTCAGCGTCATGAGCGTCACGCCGAACGAGGCCGCCATCTCCTGCTGCGGGGGCAGCCGGCTCCCGGCCTCGAGCTCACCGCCGAGGATCTGCTCGCGCAACACCGCATAGATCGCCTGATACTTCGGCACCTGCGGGGACGGCATGGCGGACAACGTAACCACGGCGCGACGGGCGCGACCAGCGGCGGGCACCTACAGGCCGGCGAGGGCCG
>JBCCFK010000296.1:0-5032 GCA_039029775.1 Actinomycetota bacterium
CCGATGAACCAGGGCTCGTCCCCGACGAAGGTGACGAGGCCCCCGGCCGCGGCGGCGTCGTCACCGAACGCGACTCGATGTCGCCAGGGACCGGCGCGGCCGTAGCCGGTGATGCTGCACCACGTACAGCCTCGAGCCACCTCGGCGGCGGCATCGATCCCGAGCGCCTCCAGCGCGCGTGGGCGGCTGGACTCGATCACCACGTCGGCGTCGGCCACCAGCTCGGCCAGCTCGGCGCGGCCGTCGACGGTCCGGAAGTCGATCTCGACGAGCTCCTTCTTGCCGTTCAGGTGCCGCCAGAAGGCCGGCGTCCCCGCGCGGGCGCCATCGGGACTGTGGATGCTCTCCACCTTGACGACACGAGCGCCGGCGCGAGCGAGATAGTTGCCGGCGAGCGGTCCGGCCCAGAGCGAGGTCAGGTCGACAACGGTCGGTGCGTCGGGCCAATCGCGGGGCCGATCCTCGGAGACGCGTACGCCTCGCGCCCGGCTGCCGGCCCCTCGCGACTCGCGCTGCGCATCGAGTTCCCACGCGACCGGCACGACGGCGACCGGAACACCGAGCAACGCCGCGGTCTCGACGACGTCGCGCCCGGGTCGGTCGGCGACGCCCGCCACGAGCTGGCTCCAGGCGTCGCCGCTCGGGTCCTGGCCCAGCAGGGCGGGTACGGCGTCGAGGTCCTCTTCGCGGGGCAGGTTCACCGCCAGCCAGCCATCGCCACAGCGGACGAGACGGCACGACGTCCCCGCGGACCAGCCACCCCACCCCGTGTGGCCGAGCATGCGAGCTCGTTCCGTGAGCAACGACACGGCGCTCGGGCCCCCGACGGGTCCGCCCACCGCCGCGACCAACGAGTCCAGGACACCGACGACGGCCTGGAACCGGTGGAGCCAGCGCAGGTCCAGGCTCGGGAGCCGGACTCCGGGAGGTCCGACCAGTTCATCGAGCGCCAACTGGGGCCAGATCGGCCAGGACGGACGGGCTCCGGCGATGCGGTCGACGTCGATGACGCCGGCCGCCCCCAGGGCCAGGTCCTCGACGAGTTCGGCGGCGTGGTCCGCGCTGGTGACCACAGGAGTTCGTCGATCCACCGCGGCCATGCCGAGACCGTACCGAATGGCCCTCGATGAGTGGCACCGAGGGTCCCGATCAGGGACAATCATGGTCCGAACCGGTCCGGTGGGGACCGGCCAGCAGGAGGACAGCATGGAACTTCGGCCCGGAAGCCGCTTGAAGAGCACGGTCTGCGACACCGAGGTGATCGCGGTCAAGGCCGGCGGCGATCTCGACATCACCTGTGGCGGTGCCTCGATGGCCGACGCCACCGCAGACGTCGGAGAGAAGGGGTCGCCCGCTGACGGCCTGGCCGAAGGCACCCAGATGGGCAAGCGCTATGTGAACGAGGACGAGAGCCTCGAACTGCTCTGCACGAAGCCCGGCGCCGGGACGCTGGGCATCGGGGACACACCGCTCGTCCTCAAGGAGAGCAAGCCGCTCCCCGCGTCGGACTGATCCGGCCGACGTCGCACACCTGATCGATCGCACGGGGGGACCGTCGTGAACCTGATGATGCTGCTCGAGATGGCGGCCGGTGGCTTCGGCGACCGCACCGCCATCGGGAGCCGTGACGGCTCCGGCCTGACCTACCAGCAGCTGTTCGAGGCCGCGGGCGCCGCGGCATCCGGCTTCACCGAGGCCGAGGTCGAGCGAGTCGCCCTCGTCGACATCTCCAGTCCCGCACTGCCTGTCGCGCTGTTCGGCTCGGCCTGGGCGGGCAAGCCCTTCGTGCCGCTCAACTACCGCCTCACGGCCGAGGAGTTGGTGTCGCTGAGCAGCCAGGTGGCTCCCTCGGTGACGATCTGCAACGACGACACGACCGCCACCATCGGCGACGTCGACGGCGTGCACAAGGTGCTTCGACACGACTTCCTGGACGACGCGCAGGGCGGCTCCGCCCCGGACCCGATGTGGGGCATGGATCCCGACGAGATCGCGATCCTGCTGTACACCTCCGGAACCACCGGCGCCCCCAAGGCCGCCGTCCTCCGACACAAGCACCTGGTCTCGTACATCCTGGGATCGGTCGAGTTCATGGGAGCCGGCGAGGAGGAGGCCACGCTCGTCTCGGTCCCGCCGTATCACGTGGCGGGCATGGCTGCGATCTGCAGCTCGGTCTATGCGGGTCGGCGCATCGTGCAGCTGCCCAACTTCGACGCCGCGAGCTGGGTCGACCTCGCCCGTGACGAGGGCGTGACCCACGCCATGGTCGTACCCACCATGCTCGCCCGGATCGTCGAGGTGCTCGACGAGCGGGGCGACGGTGGCATCCCGACGTTGCGAGCGCTGTCCTACGGCGGCGGCAAGATGCCACGGCCGGTCATCGAGCGCGCCCTCGAGTTGATGCCCGAGACCAACTTCGTCAACGCGTACGGCCTCACCGAGACCAGCTCCACCATCGCCGTGCTCGGCCCCGACGACCATCGCGAGGCAGTGGCCAGCGACGAGGAGTCCGTCCGCCGCCGGCTCGGGTCGGTCGGCCAACCCCTGCCGATGCTCGAAGTCAGCATCCGCGACGAGGAGGGCACCGAGGTCGGCGCGGGCGAGAGCGGCGAGATCTGGGTACGTGGCGAGCAGGTCTCGGGCGAGTACCTGGGTCGCGACTCGCGCGTCACCGCAGAGGGCTGGTTTCCGACCAACGACGGCGGCTCGCTCGACGAGGCCGGCTACCTCTACGTCGAGGGCCGGATCGACGACATCATCATCCGAGGGGGCGAGAACATCTCCCCCGGCGAGATCGAGGACGTCCTGCTCACCCACGACGCGATCCGCGACGCGGCTGCCATCGGGATCCCCGACACCCAGTGGGGCGAAGTCATCGCTGTCGCGGTCGTCGCTGCGCCCGGCAGCGACGTCGACGCCGGCGACGTGCAGGAGTTCGTGAAGGCCCGCATGCGGTCGTCGCGCACACCGGACCACGTCGTGGTGGTCGACGAGCTCCCCGACAACGAGACCGGGTAGCTGCTGCGGCGAGTCCTGCGCCAGGACCTCGCCCACCTCGGCTCGGACGAGTGACATCGGGGTGAGCGTGGCCGCGTTCCGCCCGCTCGCCGACGTCGCGGCCGAACTCACCGCGCCCTTCGGGCTGGAGGACATCGCCACCTCGCCGATCCCCGTCGTCGCGGCCGACCTGACCGGCGATGCCACCTCCGACGAGGCGCTCGAGCATGCCCTGGCGTCGGTGCGGGCGGTCACGGTGGCCGTGGTGGACGAAGCGTCCTCACTGGCTGCGACAGAACTGGCTGAGCGGTTCGACATCGTGCTCGCACCGCCGGGAGCGGTCGGTGCCGTGGTCGAGACAGCCGATGCCTCGCAGAGTCTCGCCACGCTCGCCGCGGCCGCCCAGAGGAACCCACACGCGGTGGTGGCCCTGGTGGAACTGCTTCGTATCGGGGCGTAAGAATCCGTGCCGCAGGGCCTGGTGCTCGAGTCGCTGACGTACAGCACGTTGCAGTCCGGTCCCGAGTTCGCGACCTGGCTCGACGCCCGGGGCCCCAAGGACGTCCCTCCCGATGTCGAGCCGCCGATCCTGGTCGAGCGCGACGGGACCGCGATTCACGTCGTGCTGAACCGTCCTGCGCGAGCCAACGCCTTCATCGCACCGATGCGCGACGCATTGGTCGAAGCTCTTCGCACTGCGGCAGCCGATCCCTCGATCGAGGGGGTGATCCTGCGTGGCGTCGGCGCGTCCTTCTGCTCCGGAGGCGACCTGGCCGAGTTCGGTTCAGTCCCGGATCCGGCCATCGGCCACGCCACCCGGGTGACCCGGAGCCCGGCCTGGTGGGTCGATCACCTCGCCCGCGACGTGCGAGTCCATCTGCACGGCCACTGCGTCGGTGCCGGGATCGAACTCCCGGCGTTCGCCGGCACGGTGCTGGCCGCCGAGGACACCCGTATCCGGCTCCCCGAGGTGGCCATGGGGCTGGTGCCGGGCGCCGGTGGGACGGTGAGCATCCCGCGCCGCATCGGGCGCCACCGGACCGCGTGGCTCGCGGTGACGGGGACGGAGATCAACGCGGTGACGGCGCTGCGCTGGGGCCTCATCGACCGCGTCGAATAGGCCCGGCCCGAGAACTCTCAACCAGCCAACGAAACGCTCACAGCATTTCGAGGATGGTGACGTTCGCTTGGCCGCCGCCTTCGCACATGGTCTGGAGGCCCCAGGTACCGCCGGAGCGCTCCAGTTCGTTCATGAGCGTGGTCATCAGCCGGGCGCCGGTGCATCCGAGCGGGTGACCGAGGGCGATCGCGCCGCCGTTGACGTTGACCTTCTCGTGCGGAATGCCGCACTCGTGCATCCACGCGAGTGGGACGGGGGCAAAGGCCTCGTTGCACTCGAAGAGGTCGATGTCGTCGACCGACATGCCCGTCTTCTCCATCGCGTACTTGGTGGCGGCGATCGGACCGGTGAGCATGTAGACGGGATCGTCGCCGCGGACGGAGATGTGATGGATGCGGGCCCGTGGCTTGAGGCCGTGATCCTTCACGGCCTGTTCGCTGGCGACCATGATCGCCGCGGCGCCGTCGGAGATCTGGCTGGCGACCGCGGCGGTGATGACACCGCCGGGTTCCAGCGTGGGGAGCTGGCCCATCTTCTCCAGCGTGGTGCCGCGGCGGACGCCCTCGTCCTGGCTGACCTCGCCGTAGGCGAGGATCTCGTTGTCGAAGCGGCCTTCGTCCTGAGCGGTGGCG
This sequence comes from Actinomycetota bacterium, assembly GCA_039029775.1. Classification (GTDB taxonomy): domain Bacteria; phylum Actinomycetota; class Acidimicrobiia; order Acidimicrobiales; family UBA8592; genus JBCCFK01. Next base: position 4,750 of record JBCCFK010000296.1, read on the forward strand.
GCACGCTCGTGGCTCTCGAGCGCGAACTTCTCCAGGTCCTCGCGGTTGAAGCCCCACTTCTGGCAGATGAGCTCGGCGCCGCGGAACTGGCTGATCTCCTGGGTGCCGTAGCGGTCGACCCAGCCCTTGGAGGTGGTGAAGGGGTCTTCGATCTCGGGGTGGCCGATCGACTCGTGGTCCATGACGCCCATGGCGGCACCGATCGGGATCATCGACATGTTCTGCATGCCACCGGCGACGACGATGTCCTGGACGCCGGCCATGACGCCCATGGCGCCGAAGC
>JBCCFK010000297.1:0-4997 GCA_039029775.1 Actinomycetota bacterium
CCGTGCGGCACGGCGATGCTGCCCATGGCTGGCAGTTCCCAGGGAGGGATTCAGTTCAATGACACGAGCAAAGTTGATCGTGCTTGGCCTCGGCCTCGCAATCATCGCCGTCTTCGCCGCACCGGCGAGCGCGCAGGAAGCCCGTGAGATCACCGTCGAGCCGGCCTACGTGGAAGCCCCGGGCGAGGCCGAGCTCACCATCTCCGGCGCCGGCTGGACGATGCCGCCGACCGCGGTCATCCCGTGCACGGCCCCCGAGTCCGGTGACCTGCTGGATGTCGACTCGGCCACCTGTGACACCGGGCTGCTCACGCCGGTGACCCCGGACGCCGACGGGAACTTCAGTGCCACCATCACGGTCGACGTGCCCGCCGAGGGCATCGCGATCGTCGGCTTCGACCTCGCCACGCAGGGCCAGAACGAGGCCGGCGGCGCCATCGTCCCGGTCGGCGCTCCGGCCGAGGAAGGCGCCGAAGAGGGCGGCTCCGAGGACGCTGCTCAGGAGGAGACCGCCGAAGAGGGCGGCGAGGAAGAACTCGCCGACACCGGTGTGGAGAGCGGCCTGCTGGCCATCATCGCCATCGCCGTGCTCGGCGGCGGCGCCATGGTCGTCGGCTACACCCGACGCTTCGCCTGATCCGTCCGCGGCGGGCCGCTGCGATCATCAGAACGGGACACGAGCCCGGGCTCCGGCCCGGGCTCGGTCGCGCCCGGGCGGCCTCGCCGCGGCCGTGCCACGATCGTGCCCATGAGCTACGAGCACATCCTCGTCGACGAGCCGGCGCCCATGATTCGTCGGATCACGATGAACCGCCCCGAGAAGCGCAACGCGATCTCCACGCCGATGAGGACCGAGATGATCACCGCGCTCGAGGACCACGACCGTGATCCCGACGTCCGCCTCACGATCATCCGAGGGGCCGGACCGTGCTTCTCGTCCGGATACGACCTGAGCAGCGGTGGGCTCATGACCGACGCCCCCTTCCACACCGCGGGCGGTGACGGCCAGTGGGCTCGCCACGTCACCGAGTCCTGGCTTCAGCTGTGGGACCTGGCCAAACCGGTCATCGCACAGATCCACGGCTACGCCTTGGCCGGCGCAACCGAGCTGGCCGCGGCATGCGACCTGGTCTATGTCGCCGACGACGCCGAGGTCGGCCACCCGGTGGTGAAGATGCTCAGCCCGCCCGACTTCAACTACCACCCGTGGCTCGTGGGAGTCCGCCACGCGATGGAGCTGATGTTGACCGGCGACGCCATCGACGGCCGGACGGCGGCGGAGATCGGTTTCGCGAACCGGTCCTTCCCGGCCCAGGACCTCGAGGCGGGCGTCATGGAGATCGCAGGACGGGTCGCCAAGGTCGCGCCCGACCTGCAGCAGATCAACAAGCGGGCCGTCCGTCGCGGCATGGAGGTCATGGGGATGCGGACCGCCATCCGGGGTGCCACGGAGATGCAGGCGCTCGCCCAGCACGTGCCGTCGGTGCAGGAACTCAAGAAGAACGCACTGGCCAACATCAAGAAGGCCGTGCAGGACTGATCGCGAGGTCAGTCGACGTCGAGGTCCGGACGGACGATCACGACGGGACAGTCGCCGTGGTGGGCGATCTGTTGGCTCACCGACCCGAGGAGCAGACCCCGGAACCCGCCGCGACCTCGTGATCCGACCACCAACATGTCGGCCCCCTCCGCCGCCTTGATCAGCGTGTCGGCGGGTCGACCTCGGGAGATGACTCGGCGCACCTCGATGCCGCACTGCCCGACCTCGGCGAGGACCTCGTCGACCACCGCCGACTGCATCCGTTTCACCTCCGCCTCGAGATCCAACGGATCGAGCGGCACATAGTTGAAGTCGGGTGATGCCGGCACGTAGGTGTTCGAGTAGGCGGTGACGACCTCCACACAGGCGCCCCGATACCCCGCCTCGACGATCGCCCAACGGAGGGCTGCCTTGGCGCCGCCGGACCCCTCGACGCCGACGACGATGCGGGATTCACGCTGCTCGTCTGTCATGAGCGCACCATCCTCCAGGTGTGACGGTGGGCACAATGTAGTGCCTGGCACGCCCGGGGGAAATGAGTCAGTCCCAAGCGGCGAGAAGCTCGTCGGTCTCGACGACGGTCGCGAGGAGTGACACCGTCCCGTCGAGGATCCGGCGCCCGTAATCGAGCGGCACCCCGGCGACCGCGTCGGCGACGACCACGACCTGGTACCCGAGGTCGACGGCGGACAACGCCAGGCCGAGGACACCGATGTTCAACGAGACGCCGACGGCGACCACCGTGGTGACGCCGAGGTTGCGGACGACCTGATCCAGCGACGTGCCGGTGAACGGGGTCAGACCGTTGAGGCGGGGCATGACGATGTCGGCCGGATCGGGCCCGAACGCCGGCACCAACTCTGCCCCTGCCGTGCCCTCTTCGATGCCACCGCCGGCGTCGTGGAGCGCCGCGGCGCCGGCGAGCATCCGACAGTTGTCGACCGAACCCGCGCCGTCGGCACGACGCTCGGCGGTGCAGTGGACGACGCGCACACCGGCGGCTCTCGCGGCGTCGATCACGCGTGGACCGTTGGAGAGCACGCCGCCATCGCGGGCAGCTGCGACCAGGTCGGTGAACGCCGACAGGTCGCCGATGATGCCGCGCTGGCACTCCATCGTCAGCACGGCGCACTGCGCCGGGGCGACGAGCTCTCGGAGGGCGGGCACCTCAGTCCTTCAGCGCCACCGCGTTGGGGGTCACGTTCATCTTGGGCTCGTAGGCCGTCGCCTCGACCTCCCTGCCGTCACCGCCCTGCTCCGCCCGCAAGCCGTCGCGGCAGGTCGAGCAGGGGCCGTAATACTCCTCGGAGACGGTCTTGCCGCAGCGCGGGCATGCGAATCCGGAGAGGTCGATCGCTTCCATGGCGGCAGCTTGTCAGACGGCCGGGCCGCGCGCGCGAAGCCTGCCCTCCCAGTGACGAATGTCATCCCAGCATCCACCCGCGCGGTGCGCGCGTGCACAAGGATGACGCCGTTCTCAACGGGTAAGACTGCCACTGCGAACGGGGGTGGGCTCGACCAGCGTGGTCGTGCCACCCCCGTTCCCGCGTCCGCGTGCCCTCGACACCATCCGGCGACGTGGACGATGGCGGGAGCCCAGCGGGATCCCGCCGAGTGACGAGCTGGATCAACCAAAGACGAACTCGCCGTCGGTGCCCAGGGTGACCAGGACGTCGTCCCCGTCGTTGCACCGACCCTCGAGCAGCAACATGGCGAGCGGGTTTCCCAGATCGCGCTGGATCACCCGCTTGAGCGGCCGGGCGCCGAAGGCGGGGTCGTACCCGCGCTCGGTCAGCGCGCCGCGGGCGGCATCGTCGATCTTCAGCGTCATGCGACGCTGGGCGAGGCGCTTGCGCAGGTGGCCGAGCTGGATGTCGACGATCTCGCCGAGGGCCGCGAAATCGAGCGGCTCGAAGCGGACGATGTCGTCGATGCGGTTGACGAACTCGGGCCGGAAGAAGTCCTGAGGCTCGCCCGGCAGGTTCGACGTCATGATCAGCACGACGTTGCTGAAGTCGACCGTCCGGCCCTGGCCGTCGGTCAGGCGGCCGTCGTCGAGCAGCTGCAACAGCACGTTGAAGACGTCGCCGTGCGCCTTCTCGACCTCGTCGAGGAGGACGACGGCGTAGGGGCGGCGACGGATCGCCTCGGTGAGCTGCCCGCCTTCGTCGTGGCCGACATAGCCGGGGGGTGCGCCGATCAGGCGTGAGACCGAGTGCTTCTCCATGTACTCCGACATGTCGATGCGCACCATCGCCCGCTCGTCGTCGAACAGGAAGTCGGCGAGCGACCGGGCCAGCTCGGTCTTGCCGACGCCTGTCGGTCCGATGAACAGGAACGAGCCGATCGGGCGGTGGGGATCCGACAATCCCGCACGGCTGCGACGGATGGCGTTGGCGACCACCGAGACCGCGTCGTCCTGACCCACGACCCGCTCGTGCAGGACGTCCTCGAGGCGGACGAGCTTCTGGACCTCGCCCTCCATGAGCCGGGCGACGGGCACGCCCGTCCAGCGGCTGACGACCTCGGCGATGTCCTCCTCGTCGACCTCCTCCTTCAGCATCTTGCGGTCGGCCTGGAGCTCGGCCAGGTGGGCGTCGGCGGCCGCGATCTGGGCGTCGAGGTCCGGCAGCCTGCCGTACTGCAGCTCGGCGGCGCCGGCGAGATCGCCGTCCCGCTCGAGTGTCTCGATCTGGGACCTCACGTGCTCGACGGTCTCCTTGAGGATCCGGATGTCGGCGATGGCCTCCTTCTCGGACTGCCAGTGCGCCTGCATTCCCGCGAGCTCCTCGCGGAGGTTGGCGAGCTCCTCGTCGAGCGCGGCGAGGCGCTCGACCGATGCGTCGTCGGTCTCCTTCTCGAGCGCCACGCGCTCGATCTCCAGCTGGCGGATGCGCCGGTCGACCTGGTCGATCTCGATCGGCATGGAGTCGATCTCGATGCGAAGCATCGACGCGGCCTCGTCGACGAGGTCGATCGCCTTATCGGGCAGGAAGCGGCCGGTCAGGTAGCGGTCGGACAACACGCCCGCCGCGACCAGCGCTGCGTCCTGGATCCGGACGCCGTGGTGGACCTCGTACCGCTCCTTGAGGCCACGGAGGATGGCGATCGAGTCCTCGACCGTCGGCTCGCCGACCAGGACCTGCTGGAACCGCCGCTCAAGGGCCGGATCCTTCTCCACGTACTTGCGGTATTCGTCGAGCGTGGTCGCGCCGACCATGCGGAGCTCACCCCGGGCCAGCATCGGCTTGATCATGTTGGAGGCGTCCATGGCCGAGTCGCCTCCGGCCCCGGTGCCAACGATGGTGTGCATCTCGTCGATGAAGGTGATGACCTCGCCCTCGGCGTCGGTGATCTCCTTCAGCACGGCCTGGAGCCGCTCCTCGAACTCGCCGCGGTACTTCGCGCCGGCGACCATCATCCCGAGGTCGAGCGAGATGAGCCGCTTGTTCTTCAG
>JBCCFK010000298.1:0-4965 GCA_039029775.1 Actinomycetota bacterium
CACCGCCAAGAGCACTTCGAAGACAGCGAAGAAGTCGGCCTCGGCCAAGAAGGCGCCGGCCAAGAAGGCGGCCGCGAAGAAGGCCCCGGCGAAGAAGACCACGGCCAAGAAGACCCCCTCCAAGAAGGCATCTGTGTCCAAGTCCAGCTCGGCGACGAAGAAGTCGCCTTCCAAGAGCACCAAGTCCCCGTTCGACAAGAAGTTCCTCGACGAGATGAAGGCGGCGCTGCTCGAAGAGCGCAGCCGCTACGTGTACTCCGCGGAGAGCCTCAAAGCCGAGGCCGATGCACTCGTCGAGAGCCGCGAGCCCGGCGACGTCCAGTTCGACGAGGAGTCCGGCGAAGGCGACACCCTCGCGGTCGAGCGTGAGCGCGATCTCGCGCTCAGCGCACACGCCCGCCAGGCGGTCGAGGAGATCGATGCGGCCCTCGAACGTCTCGCGAACGGCACGTACGGCATCTGCGTCGTGTCCGAGAAGCCGATCCCGAAGGAGCGACTGCGGGCGATCCCGTGGGCGGCCGAACGGGTCGAGTACAAGGCCGGTGGCTTCGGACTCCGCTGAGGACGAGCCCGGAGACGTCATGACGGACTCCGGGCCCAGCGGCGAGGGCCCTCCCGACGATCGGGTGCGCTCGCCCTGGCCCTTGCTGGCCGGCATCGGCCTCGTCGTCGTCATCATCGACCAGATCACCAAGTGGTGGGCGGTCGAGGAGCTCGACGGCGGCCGCCGGATCGAGCTGTTCTGGACGGCCCAGTTCCGCCTGGTGCGCAACGACGGCGCCGCGTTCAGTCTCGGCTCCGGCCTCACTCCGCTCATCTCCATCGCGGCCATGGCGATCTCGATCGCGGTGATCGTGGCGGCGCGCCGGCTCGCGGATCAGCCGCGCGTGGTCGCCGCGCTCGGCCTCGTACTCGGTGGTGCGGTCGGGAACCTGATCGACCGCTTCTTCCGTCCCGGCGACGGATTCCTGGCCGGCCACGTCATCGACTTCATCGACTTCCAGTGGTACCCGGTCTTCAACGTCGCGGACATCGGCGTCGTGTGTGGCGGGATCCTGGTCGTGCTGCTCCTCCGGCACTCCATGCCCGGTGGCGAAGAGCCGGAGCCGCATCCGGTCGAGCACTGATGATCGACGAGCTCGTCCCGGCCGCGCTCGATGGCGAGCGTGCCGACCGGCTCGTCGCGATGGTCACGGGCTGCACCCGGAAGGAGGCGGCCGACCTCATCGGTGCCGGCGGGTTGGTCCGCAACGATCGGCCGGTCCGCAAGGTCTCCGAGCGCGTCGCCGAGGGCGATCGGGTGGCGATCGACGACTCGTTGTTCGCCGGCGAGGTGCTTCCGGAGCCGGACGACTCGATCCCGCTCACGGTCGTGCACGAGGACGATCACGTCATCGTCGTCGACAAGCCCGCCGGGTTGGTCGTGCATCCCGGCGCCGGGACGCCGGCGGGCACGCTCGTGAACGCGCTGCTCGCGAGGTACCCCGAGCTGGTCGAGGTCGGTGAGCCCCAACGGCCGGGGATCGTCCACCGCCTCGACAAGGGCACCAGCGGCCTGCTGATGGTCGCTCGCACCGATGAGGCCAGAGAGGATCTCGCCGACCAGTTGGCCGCCCGGCTCGTCGAACGCATGTACATCACGGTCGTCTGGGGCCACGTCGAGAGCGACCACGGGTTGATCGACGCCTCCATCGGCCGGAGCAAGCGCCACCCGACGCGGATGTCGGTGGCCGCCGACGGCCGGGAGGCCCGGACGCGGTACGAGGTCGTGCGGCGCGCCACCGAGCCCGCCGACGTGACCGTGCTGCACTGTCGGCTCGAGACCGGGCGGACCCACCAGATCCGGGTCCATTGCCGGGCAATCGGCCACACGGTGGTGGGCGACGACCTCTACGACGGTCGCCGCGACTCCATCGACTTCGCCCGCCCGGCGCTGCACGCGGCCGTGTTGGGGTTCGATCACCCGTTCACCGGAGACGAAGTCCGATTCGAGGCGGCGCCGCCGGCCGATCTGGCTGGGCTCCTCTCGTCGCTGCGGGACTGAGCGCAGCCCCCGGGATCAGGTCTCGGGCCAGGCCTCGTCGCCGTTGGCCATCGACGCGATGTCCGACAGCCGGTACGACTCCAGCAGCTTGCGCATCTGGTCACCCGCGTGCTGCCACACCGCCAGCAGGACACATTGGCCCTCGTGGTCGCAGGCACCGTCGGTGTGGGGCTCCGCGAAGTCGCCGGCCACGATCGGGCCGTCGACGGCGCTGACGATCTGGCTCAGGAGGATCTCGTTCGGCTCCTTCGCCAGGAAGTACCCGCCGCTGACACCACGCTTCGACCGCACCAGGCCGGCACCCTTGAGCGCCAGCAGAATCTGCTCGAGATAGGGCTGGGGAAGGCCGGTCCGCTCGGCGATGTCGCGGACCGACATCGGCGTCTCCTCGATGTGGAGCGCCAGGCAGAGCAGCGCACGTGAGGCGTAGTCGCCTCTGGTCGAGACCTTCATCACCGTCGAGTGTACCGGTCGGACACGCACGGGGTCTCCACACCGTAGGGTGACCGGATGGCCGACCCGACGACCGGACCGATCCTTCCCGACTACGCGGGAGCGTGCGTCTCGAACCTCGTCCCGGCGCTGCTCCAACATGCCGAGATCGGCCGCGGGTGGATTCCCGACGACGTGCTCGAGGCCCCCCAGGTCGTCCTCTTCGTCGTCGACGGGCTGGGATGGGATCAACTGCAGGAGCGGCGCGACCTGGCGCCCACCCTGGCGTCGATGGCCGCCCGGTCGATCACCACGGTCGCACCGACGACGACGGCCACGGCCCTCACCTCGATCGCCACGGGTGCGCCGCCGGGAGACCACGGCCTGATCGGCTACAAGATGTGCGTCGCCGGCGAGCTGCTGAACAGCCTGCGATGGGCCAGCGAGCTCGGCGACGCCCGAGACCGCATCGAGCCCGCCGAGCTCCAGCCGCTGGACCCGTTCACCGGCGCCAACCCGGTCGTCATCTCCCAGGCCCAGTTCATGGAGACCGGGTTCACCCACGCCCATCTCCGCGACACCGACTACCGCCCGTACTGGCTGCCCAGCTCGGTCCCCGTCGAGGTGTCGCGGGCGCTGGGGGAGGGGGCCCGGTTCGTCTACGCCTACCACGACGGCATCGACAAGATCGCCCACATCACGGGTCTCGGCGACCTCTACGACGCCGAGCTGCGTCACGTCGACGCCATGGTCGCCCGCATCCTCGAACAGCTGCCCGCCGGCGCCGCGCTGGCCGTCACCGCCGACCACGGCCAAGTCCAGGTCGGGGACAACATGATCCCCATCGCCGACGACGTCCTCGACGTGACCGCCCACATCAGCGGCGAGGCCCGGTTCGTCTGGTTGCACGCCAACGGCGATCGCGCCTCGGACCTGCTCGCGGCCGCGTCCGAGGCCCACGCCGACGTCGCCTGGGTCGCACCGGTCGAGCGTGTCCTCGACGAGGGGTGGTTCGGCAGCCGCGTGAGCCCGGAAGCCCGATCCCGGCTGGGCGACGTGGCGATGGTGACCTTCGAGGACGTGGCGCTCGTGGACCCGGATCGCCCCGGGCCGATGCTCCAGAGCCGCCACGGCAGCCTCACCTCGGCCGAGTTGCACGTCCCGCTCCTCACGGCCTCCGCGTAGCTCTCCGGGCCAGCTACCCTCGGCGCGATGAGCGACCAGTCCGAACACGTCTCCGCCGACGAAGCCGAGGTCATGGCGCCCGCAGGCGACCAGCAGGCCGAGCCTGCCGAGGACAAGCCCGACGAGTACATCGAGGAGCCCGCCAAGGTCATGCGGGTGGGCGCGATGCTGCGTCAGCTCCTCGACGAGCTCCGCGAGGCCACGCTCGACGAGAGCTCGCGGGACCGTCTGCGCGACATCTACGAGACCTCGATCCAGGAACTCGGGTCGGCCCTGTCGCCCGACCTCCAGGCCGAACTCGACCGGATCACGCTCCCGTTCGACGACGAGACCGTGCCCTCCGAGGCCGAGCTCCGCGTGGCCGAAGCACAGCTGGTCGGCTGGCTCGAAGGCCTCATCCAGGGCATCCAGGCCACCCTCTTCGCGCAGCAGATGGCCGCCCAGCAGCAGCTCGCCAACATGCGGGGTCAGATCGGCCCGGGCGGTGCTCCCGGCGGTCGCCCGATGCCGCCACAGCAGGGCCAGCCCCAGATGCCCTCGGAGAACCCCGACAACCGCCCCGGCACGTACCTGTAGCCGGGAACCGACGCTCGTCGCTTCCTGCACCGCCGGTGACCGGTTCGGCACCGGGGCAACGTGCTCTGTCGCCGGGGTCGACCGGTTGAAGAATGTCGCTCCGCGCGGCTAGAACGGGGGAATCACACGCGTGTAGTTCTCCACAGCTGTGGACGACGCATGTGGATGACCTGTGGACCACCTTCCCCGATGGTTCGCGGTGCGGAGTAGGGGCCCCGGGATTCGCGGAGTAGCAAGCGTTGCCAGCGTCATCGTCGTTCACGCACCTGCACGTGCACACCGAGTACTCGATGCTCGACGGCGCGTCGCGGCTGGACGAGCTGGTCGCCGCTGCCGCCGCCGACGGTCAGCCCGCACTGGGCATGACCGACCACGGGAACATGTATGGCACCCTCGACTTCTACCGGGCGTGCCGTGACCAGGGCGTCAAGCCCATCATCGGGACCGAGGCCTACATGGCCCACGACTCCCGACACGAACGGCCGAGCCGTCGGGGTCGCGTGGACGACTCCGGCGGTGAGACCGACGGCGGGAAGAAGCTCTACTACCACCTGATCCTGCTGGCCGAGAACAACACCGGCTACCGGAACCTGATCCAGATCGCATCCCGGGCGTTCATGGAGGGCTACTACTACAAGCCCCGCGTCGACTGGGGCGGCGTCCTCAGCTTCGGCCAAGTCGCCTATTTCGGCATCGCCGGCTACACCTACGGCATCGTCGCCGGCAAC
>JBCCFK010000299.1:0-4958 GCA_039029775.1 Actinomycetota bacterium
CAGTTTTTTTGGACTTTGTGATTTGTTGTAATTTTCACTGTCCTCCCAAATTTTGTTGATGGAAATGGAATGTGCTGTTATTGGACCAGTTTCTCCTTTCTCCTCCGCTCAAGTTCAAACAACCAAAGTGGCTACATGGGCGCTGTTCCTGACCATTGGCCGTTCTGCGACCCAAAATATTTTCTGAGTTTGTTTTCGTCGTGTTTCTTTTCATTTTCTTTCGGGTGAATATTGCAGGTCTGACTTCTCGTAAGCTCAGAGAGCAATGACTGAGCCATTGCATCATCGCCTCGCTAGGCGCTACGTCTGCACGCTGTCCGACCGCGAACGACTGGGTGAGTCACCGGCTCAGGTCCGGGGGCTGCTGGCCACCTCCATGGGCCTCGGTGCCGCCGGCCCCGAGCCTTCCCCGTTGGAGTTGATCGACGCGTTCGATCCGTCGAGGGTGTCCACCGAGCCATGGCCGTTCGAGGAAGGTGCCATCGGCTCCTGATCTGCGGGACCAGGGCGTGCACGAGCCGGTTTCGGTCCGCCCGGCAGCAGTCGATCCAGCCACGCGGGCAACCACCAGTTGGCATGGCCGAGCAACCGCATGGTGGAGGGCACGAGCACGGCTCGGACGATGGTGGCGTCCACCAGGATGGCGGTGCCGAGGCCGAGTCCGGCCATCTTGACCATCGGGTCGTCCGAGAGGACGAAGCCGAAGAACACGCACACCATGATCGCGGCGGCGGAGGTGATGATCCGGCCCGTCGACGCGATGCCCTGGACGACGCTCTCGGTGTTGTCGCCGGTCCGGTCGTATTCCTCCTTGACCCGCGACAGCAGGAACACCTCGTAGTCCATCGACAGCCCGAAGAGCACGGCGAACATGAACATCGGGATCACCGACGTGATGGTGACGGTGCTCTCGAGGCCGACGAGGCCCTTCGCCCAGCCCCACTGGAAGACCGCGACGATCACCCCGTAGCCCGCCCCGATCGACAGGAGGTTCAACAGCGCGGCCTTGAGCGGGACGAGGATCGACCGGAACATGACCACGAGCAGGAGGAACGACGCGAGCACGATCGCGCCGATGAACCAGGGAAGCCGCTGGCCGATCCGATCCGCCAGGTCGATGAAGTTGGCGGTGGTGCCCGCCACGTGCGCGTCAGCGCCTCGGGCCTCCACCCCGGCCGGCAGGACGTCGGTCCGCAACGACTCGACCAACTGCTCGGTGGCCTCCGATTCGGGAGCCTCGAGCGGGATCACCTGATAGACCGCGGCGTCGGCATCGGCATTCACCAGTACCGGGCCGGCAGCGGCGACGTCGGGGCGACCGGCGATCGTCTCGACATCGGCTTCGACATCGGCCGGTGATCCCCCGGGCACGAGATCGACGGCGACGAGCAGCGGACCATTGGCTCCCGGCCCGAACCGTTCGGCGACGATGTCATAGGCGCGCCGATGGCTGGTCTCCTCCGGGAGACTCCCGGCGTCGCTCTGAGCGAGTCGCATCGAGAACAACGGCAACGACAACACCACCAGGACGAGCACGCCGCCGACCATCCAGGGCCAGGGGTGAGCCGAGATGTGGCGGCCCCACCGGACCCACAAGCGCTCGTCCACCGGCTTGTCGACCGTGCCCAGCACCGGCACGCGGAACCGGTCGATCGAGCGCCCGCTGAACGAGAGCAGGGCCGGGATCAGCGTCACCGCACCGAGCACCATCACGAGCACGACGATCCCGGCGGCAACGCCGAGCCAGAAGACGAACGGGACGCCCGAGATCACGAGTCCGAGGATGCTGATCACCACGGTTCCGCCGGCGAACACGACCGCCTTGCCCGACGTGCGGGAGGCGACGGCGATCGCGTTCTGTTCCCATCGGTAGTGGCCGAGCACCTCCCGATACCTCGTGACGATGAACAGGGCGTAGTCGATGCCGACGCCGATGCCGATCATCGTGCCGAGCGTCAGCGCCAACCGAGGCATGTCGACCCCGGAGCCGAGCAGGTTCACCACCGCGAGGCCGACGCCGAGACCGACCAGCGCCGCCAACAACGGCAACCCCATCGCGATCACGCTGCCGAAGGCGAGGAGCAAGATGACGACGGCGGCGATGAAACCCAACAACTCGGCCGCCGACGTCTCCTGAGCGTCGAAGAAACCGAGCGCGCCGCCGACCTCGACGACCAGCCCGTCACCGGCGATCGGCGTGACCGTGTCGACGAGATCGCCGTACGCCTCACCCGGCAGGTCTGCCTGGCCCTGGTTGTAGCGGACGGTGACGATCGTGGTGGTCCCGTCGGGAGACACGATGCCGGGCCCGAAGGGTGCCGAGATCCGCGTGACGTCGTCGAGACCGCTGGCGCTGCGGAGCACTCCGACGATCGCGTCCTCGTGTCGCTCGACGCCTCCCGGGTCGTGGAACACGACCTGCGCGCTGATGCCGGCGAACGCCGGGAATCGGTCGCCCAGCAGGTCGAGGGCCACCTGGGAGTCGCTCCCCGGGACACGGAGCTCGCTGCGCGCCTCGACGTCCAGGGCGCGCACGGCGACCGTCGAACCGATCGCCAGCACGACCCAGACCACCACGACGGCTCCGCGGTGACGCGCACAGAAACGGGCCAGCCGTTCGAGGCCAGATGTCACCGCCACCACCTCGCCCGAACGGCCACACGGTGATGGCCGGGCATGGCCCAAGGGTAGGGCCGCGACCCTCCGTGCCCGGGTATGCCCTGGTCCTCAGACCCGGGCCGGAAGTGCCGATGGATCCACCGCAGGTCCAACCCGTTCGCCCGGAGTCTTCCCTTGTCCGACACCTCCACGGATCACCAGCGCCCCGAGGGTGCCGAGGACCGCGCGCCCCAGTGGCGCGTGGAGGGCGTCGACGACGACTCGGGTGGCTCCGGACGATGGTTCCGACCGATGAGACGCCGGACGTTCTGGTTCCTCGTCGGCGGGCTGCTCTTCGTCAACTGGGTGATCGCATCGTCGTTCCTCCAGGGGCCCGAGCCGCTCCACTTCCCGTACACGACCTTCCTGACCGAGGTCGAAGCCGGCAACGTCGTCGAGGTCGAATCCCGGGGCGAGACGATCGAGGGCGTGTTCGACTCCGCGGTCGCCCACCCGACGATCGATGCCGCGCCGACCACGGACTTCGTGACCGAGCGGCCCACATTCGCCGAGGACGACGGCCTGCTCGACCTGCTGCGCGAACGCGGCGTGGTCGTCAACGCCAACCCGGAAGAAGTGCCCGTCCCCCTGTGGCGGGTCGCACTGTTCAGTTTCGGGCCGACGCTCCTGCTCGTCGGCATCTTCGTGCTGGTCTTCCGCCGGATCGGCAGCGGTATGGGCGGCATCGGCGGGCTCGGGCGATCCAAGGCCCGCCGGTACGAGGACTCCACCACACGCCGCGTCACATTCGCTGACGTGGCGGGCATCGACGAAGCAGAGGGCGAGCTCGCCGAGCTGGTGGACTTCCTGCGTCATCCCGAGAAGTACGCGCGTCTGGGGGGAACGATCCCCACTGGCGTGCTGCTGAGTGGCCCCCCGGGCACCGGCAAGACCCTGCTCGCACGAGCGGTCGCCGGTGAGGCCGAGGTGCCCTTCTTCTCGAGTTCGGCGTCGGAGTTCATCGAGATGGTGGTGGGCGTCGGAGCCAGCCGGGTCCGGGACCTGTTCGCCGAGGCGCTCAAGCTCGCGCCGTCGATCATCTTCATCGACGAGCTCGACGCGGTGGGGCGTGCTCGGGGAGCAGGTTCCGGACTCGGCGGTAACGACGAACGTGAACAGACGCTCAATCAGATCCTCACCGAGATGGACGGGTTCAGCGGCAGCGAGGGCGTGATCGTGCTCGCGGCCACCAACCGCCCCGAGATCCTGGACCAGGCGTTGCTGCGGCCCGGACGCTTCGACCGCCAGGTCGTGGTGAATGCACCCGATCAGGCCGGCCGTCAAGCGATCCTCGACATCCACACCCAGGGTGTCCCCCTGGCCGACGACGTGGACCTGACCGCGCTGGCGTCGTCGACACCCGGGATGGTCGGTGCCGACCTGCGCAACCTGGTGAACGAAGCCGCGCTGACCGCCGCGCGGCTAGATCATGCACAGGTCCAGATGGCCGACCTCACCAACGCGCTCGAGAAGATCCTCCTGGGCGTCGAGCGCAACATCGCCGTCGACCCGGTCGAACGGCAACGCACCGCCTATCACGAGTCGGGGCATGCCCTGCTCGCCATGCTCGAACCGGGAGCCGACCCGGTGCGCAAGATCTCGATCATCCCCCGCGGGGGCGCGTTGGGGGTCACGCTGTCCGCTCCCGACTCGGACCGGTACTCCCACGACGCCCCGTACCTGCTGGGCCGCATCAAGATGTTCCTCGGTGGTCGCGCCGCCGAGGAGATCGTCTACGGCACCGTCACCACCGGCGCGGCATCGGACCTCGACGCCGCGACCCACATCGCCCGGAACATGGTCGGTCGATGGGGCATGTCCCCGGCGGTCGGACTGGTGACGACCATGCCGCCGCCCGGTCAGGAGTCACCGTTCGGACGCATGGCCGAAGCCTCGCCCGCAACCCTCGAACTGGTCGACGCGGAGGTCCGGCGCATCGTCGACGAGGCCTACGCCGCCGCGAAACAGACCCTCACCGCACACCGGGAGAAGCTCGACGCGTTGACCTCGGCGCTCCTCGAGCGGGAGACGCTCGACGAGATCGACGCCTACGCAGTCGCGGGCATCGAGCGCGAGACCGATCTCCGCTCCCAGTGGAACCCCAGCCTCAACTAGTTCCCGCATTCCTGTTCCGCATCGGAACGCTTGTTCCGCTGCGGACTCCCCCTCCGCTCGCCGCCGCAGGCGACTCGCTCGCTCCCGTGCGGCGCTCGTTCCGCCGAGGACTCGGCCTTGCGCTGGCCGCCCTCCGACGGCGGCCCCACCGATGCCCAACCTGCCGCGGTCTCTGGGACCGCGGC
>JBCCFK010000300.1:0-4951 GCA_039029775.1 Actinomycetota bacterium
CGTTGGGGGCGGGACGGCCCCGACCACCACGACGGCCCCTCCGCTCCAGACCGCGACCGGCCATGCCCGCGCCGAGAACCGTGTGGGCGACAGCAGGCGCCACCCGCCCGTTTCGGGGTCGAACGCGGCGCCATCGCGCAGCGAGCCCTCGTCGTTGCGACCGCCCCAGATCAGGACCTCGTCGCCGGTCCACACCGCCGCCGCGCCGACCCGCCCGGCCAACGGCCCCGGGTCGACCGCCTGCCAGCCGGGCTCGAGGGCGAGCGCCGGCGCTGCGGGTGTCGCCGCGGGCACCGTCGGCTCGATCACGCGAGGCGCCGGGTCGACGGATCGCCCGCCTCCCGTGCAGGCTGCAATGGCCAGCGTCGCCGCAGCCACGCCGGCCAGGACCCTCGCCGCAGCCGCTCCGCTCCCCATGGGCGCCCCACCGTAGGGGCACCCGTCCCAAGTCGGTGGCCAGCCGACGCTCGATGGTGTCCACTGGTCGGGTGGACGACGGAGGGGATCACGAACACGCGCGCCCGCGCGGGCACTGGCAGGCCCTCGCGGCCCTGCTCGCGCCCTTCAAGGGACGCGTCGTCGCGCTCGGGGCCATCGCTGCCGTCGGCGCCACGCTGCCCCTCGTCGGGCCCCTGCTGCTCAAGCTGATCATCGACCGAGCCGTCGAGGGCGCGGCCACGGCGGACCTCCTGGTCCCGGCCGGGTTCTACGTCGGCGTCGCCGTCGTCAGCCAGGTGATCGCCATCGCCGTACTCTGGGCGGCCACCAAGCTCACCTGGAACGTGACCGACGCCGCGCGGGTCGAGCTCACCGGTCACGTCCTCGACCACGAGCTCGCGTTCCACCACACCAAGTCGCCCGGCGAGCTGGTCGAACGCGTCGACGGCGACCTGACGGCGGTGAGCGACCACCTTGCCAACTTCGCCGTGACCCTCATGAGCGTGCTGTTCACGCTGGGGGGCATGGTCATCGTGGTCTCAGTCATCGATTGGCGTATCGGCGTGGCCCTCCTCGGCTACATCGCCGTCGCGTCGCTGGTCTTCACCTCCGTGAAGGACAAGGCGGTGTCGGCGTCGGAGAACGAGCGCGGCGCCATGGCACGCCTCTACAGCGGCATCGAGGAGCGCCTGGTGGGCGCCGACGACCTGCGGGCCAACGGCGGCGGGGCCCACGCGATGAACCGCTTCTCCGGTGATGCCCGACGCGGTCTGCACGCGGCGGTGGCACGAGAACGCCAGATCGTCTGGCTCTGGCACGGCGCCACCGGCGTCGTGATCGGTGGCGCCGTGTTCTCGCTCGCGATCGGAGCGGCCGGGGTGAAGGCCGGATGGATCTCGGTCGGGACGGCCTTCCTTGTGCTCCAGTACACCCAGCTGCTGCATGCACCGCTCGAGCAGATCATCGACCAGCTCCAACAGATCCAGAAGGCGGCGGGAGCGATGCTCCGCGTGCGAGCGCTCCTGCTGTCCGAGCCGGCCCGCCCGCGCGAAGCCGGCACCCCGGTGCCCGAGGGCGCCCCCGCCGTCGTGTTCGAGGACGTCGAGTTCTCCTACGGCGACGAGGCCGTCCTGCAGGGCCTGTCGATCGACATCAAGGCAGGGCGCTCGGTGGGGGTCGTCGGTGCCACCGGCGGCGGCAAGACCACGCTCGGGCGGCTCGTCACCCGGTCGATGGCACCCGACGCCGGCCACATCTCGATCGGTGGCATCGACCTCGCACAGATCGGCGAGGCCGACCTGCGCCGGCTCATCGGCGTCGTGCCCCAGGACGTCGTGGTGTTCGACGCCAGCCTGCGGGACAACATCACGCTCTTCGACCCGAGCCCGACCGACGCCGAGGTCCAGGACGCGCTCGACAAGGTCGGGCTCTCCCGACTGGCCGACGTCCCGGAGGGCCTGCACCGACGGCTGACGGGCGACGGCGGCGGCCTGTCCGCCGGCGAGGCGCAGTTGGTTGCCCTCAGTCGAGTGTTCCTGCGCGACCCAGCGGTCGTTCTGCTCGACGAGGCGACGTCTCGCGTCGACCCCGAGACCGAACAACTGGTGCTCCAGTCGATCACGCGGCTGCTCGAGGGTCGGACCGCGATCGTCATCGCGCATCGGCTCGCCACGCTGGAGCGTGTCGACGAGATCGCCGTCCTGCAGAACGGGATCGTCGCCGAGCACGACGCACGCGATGCGCTCCTTGCCGACGACTCGACCTACGCCCGTCTCGTCGCCCTCACGGCGGCCACCGAAGGGGTCGAGGCGCCGTGACCACCCCGGACGGTTTCATGACGAGCCGCCTGACGTGGCGGGTCATGAGCAAGCGCCCCGGGATCTTCTTCACGGGCGGGTCGGGCTGGGCGCTGTACTTCATCGGCGCACTGGGCCTGGGCATCCTGTTGGAGTTGATCTTCGACGGCATCGTCGACGACCGCAGCGCCCGGTACCTGGCCATCACGATCGGTGCGTACGCCGCCGTCGAGATCGCCCGACGCCTCGTCGTGCACAACGCGGCCATCGTCTGGTCGAAGGTCTGGACGATGACCGAGATGCACCTGCGCGGCGGCATGCTCCGAGGGCAGGTCAGCAGCGGCGGGCGGGACGCGGGTCCACAGGTGAGCCACACCGGTGCGGCCATGGCCCGCTTCCGCGACGACCCGACCGACGTCGCCTGGTACCTCGACGTCTGGGTCGACATCACCGGAGCGACGGTCTACGCCATCGTGTCGATCACGATCATGGCGTTGATCGACCCGTGGCTGACACTGGTGGCGGTCCTGCCGATCCTGGCGATCGCCGCCACCACCCGACTGCTGGGCGCATGGGTGACGCGTGCACACCGCCGTCACCTCGAGAACGCATCGGCGCTCACGGCCACGCTGCGGGACGTTTTCGCAGCTCAGGACACGATTCGCCTGTACCGGGCCCGCGACGACGTGTTGGGCGAGGTCGCTCGCCGTTCCCGTCGACGTTCCGACGCCGCGATCGTGGATCGCGTCCTGACCGACTCGGTCCGCGCCGCCAGCAACTCGCTCGCCGGCGTCTCGATCGGGCTCGTGCTGCTGCTGGCCGCCGACGACCTGCGGACGGGCGAGCTCAGCATCGGTGAGCTGGCGTTGTTCATCACCTACCTCCGGTACATGACGTTCTTCCCCCGGATGCTCGGGCACTTCATGACGCGCTTCCGCCAGACGGGCGTGGCCTTCGAACGCATGGGCGAACTCGGTGCCGACGGTCGCCCGGAGGCGATCCTCGAAGACTTCGACCTGGACATCGACCGCTCACCCGAACCTCTCCCCCAGCCGACGCTCCGGCGCACGCAGCTGCGGAGGCTCGAGGTGTCCGGACTCAACGCCGGCTTCGACGCCGACGAGGTCGTCCGCGACGCGACCTTCACGCTCGATGGCGGCACGCTCACCGTGCTGACCGGAACCGTCGGATCGGGCAAGACCACGCTTGTGCGAGCACTCCTCGGACTGGTGCCGTCCGAGGGCGAGGTGCGCTGGAACGGTCAGGTGGTGGACGACCTGGGGAACTTCATGACGCCGCCTCACGCGGCCTACCTGCCGCAGACGCCCCGGTTGTTCAGCGACAGCCTGATCGACAACATCGAACTCGGCGCCGACGGCCTCGGGGTCGACGAGAGCCTGGCCGCGGCCGGGCTCACCGACGAGGTCGCGCGGATGCAGGCGGGTACGGCCACGATCGTCGGCCCGAGGGGTGTCCGACTCAGCGGCGGTCAGCGCCAACGTCTCGCGCTCGCCAGGGCGTTGCATCGGGAGCCCGAGCTCCTGGTCGTCGACGACCTCTCGAGCGCGGTCGATGCGGACACCGAGATGGCGTTGTGGGAGACGATGCAGGCCTCAGGCGCCACGATCCTGGCGATCTCCAACCGACCGATCGCCATCGCCGCCGCCACCCAGGTCCTGGCCATCGACGGCGGCCGCCTTCGCCGGTTGCGGTGAGGCCCACAGGAGCAGCGCGGCTGCCGAGAGCGCGAGCGCCCCGTACAGGATGACCGGGTTCCAACTGTCGGTCGCGTCCCGGAGGAGGCCGCCGATGAAGGGGCCAACGCCTCCTGCCAGCCCGATCACGGCACCCTGCATGCCCATCAGCAGACCCAGATCGCCCTCGTCGAAGTAGGCCCGCGCGTGGATCACCTGCAGCGGGGCCGTCGCCCCGAGGCCGGCGCCTGCCAGGACTGCGAACGCGACCGCGGCGGCGACATGATCGACGAGCAGGAGGGCCACACCTGCCGCGCTCGTGGTGTACGCCGCGAGCAGGAGCGGTCGGGCGCCCCACCGGCCGATCGCACCGGTCAGCCCGACGCGGCCGAAGATCTGGCAGAACCCGCGGAGGCCGCCGATCGCACCCGCGGCCCCGAGGGTCAGCCCGGCGGCGACCATGACCGGGACCTGGTACACGAGGACCGCTCCGAAGGACATCCCGGCGAGGGTGTAGACCGCGAGCATCCGGCGGACGCCACCGTCGCCGAGCGCAGCTCGGACAGCTGCGATCGGATCGACCGACGGCCCCGACCCGGGGCTCGCTCCACCGCGCGCCAGCCACGATCCAGCGAGTCCACCGGCGATCGCAGCGACCGCCAGCGCCCGGGCCGCCACCCGCCAGTCCCACGTCTCGACCATCCACGCCGTGAGCGGCAGGAAGATCGGCGAGGCGAACGCCCCGATCATGGTCAGGATCGCAATGGCGCGCTCGGGGCCGACGCCGCCCCCCGACCGGGCCGCTGCGACCGTCGTGACGTGATAGAAGCCCGTCGCTCCGACGATGCCGGCCCCGAGGGCATACAGCGCTCCGAACACCAGAACGTCGTCGGCCCACGTCGCGACCAGGAGCAGGCCTCCGCCCAGCACCGCCTGCGGCAGGAACGGGCCTGCGCCTCCGAACCGATCGAGAAGACGGCCCGCCACGAAGGCACCGCCACCCGTGATCACCTGGGCGACGCC
>JBCCFK010000301.1:0-4888 GCA_039029775.1 Actinomycetota bacterium
CAACTCGGCGCCGGGATAGTAGAACTCGAGGATCTCCTCGGCCGTCTGGCCCGCGTCGGCGCGACCGTACGCGCCGTACTGGCTCATCCCGACGCCGTGGCCCCAACCGCCGCCCCTGATGGTGATCATCGAGTCGGCGTCGGCCTGGGTCTGGGCCTGCGCAGGCACGAGCCCGGCGGTCAGGGTGACCGCGGCGACGATGGCAGCGCCCCACCGGCGCCCCACATGGTGGTACATCACGACCTCGTTCTCGGTTCCCGGGAGGTGCTCGGACCGGACGCGCCGACGAGCGGAATTCCATGGAGTTCGTGGGTTTCGGGGCTTCGCACGTGACCTTTCCTGAACTCCGCGCCCCCCAATGGTGGCGGGTCGGGTCGGCCTGTTCAAGGCAGGGGGTCCGCAGGTGCGACCGATGACTCATCCTCGCCGTCGTGGGCGGCGCGCCGTTGCGCCCTGAGCTTGTCCTTGCCGCGTTCGAGGCGGCGGGCCTTGCGTTTGGCCTTCTTGGTGTCTCGCCGCTCGTCGTCGGGGAACGCTGCCTTGTACGCGTCGAGGACCTCGTCGGTCTCGCCGTCCATGACCATCGTGCCCTGGTCCAGCCACACCACCCGGGTGCACATGCGAGTGATCTCGGCCAGGTTGTGCGACACGACGACGATCGACGACGCCTCCGATGCCATGTCCTGGATGCGTTCGGTCGCTCGGCGACGGAAGGTGCGGTCGCCGACGGCGAGTGCCTCGTCGATGAAGAGGATCTCGGGTTCGAGTTCGGTGGCGATGGTGAACACCAGGCGGGCTCGCATGCCCGACGAGTAGGTGTTCATGGGAAGGTCGATCGAG
Organism: Actinomycetota bacterium; assembly: GCA_039029775.1. Classification (GTDB taxonomy): domain Bacteria; phylum Actinomycetota; class Acidimicrobiia; order Acidimicrobiales; family UBA8592; genus JBCCFK01. The sequence goes on from JBCCFK010000301.1 coordinate 841, forward strand.
TCGCCGAGGCCGGTGAACTCGACGATCGATTCCATGCGCTCGTCGACGTCCGCCTTCGACAGACCGAGGGCCATGCACCCGATCTCGATGTTGCGTCGCCCCGAGAGCCGCCGGTTGAGGGCGGCGCCGACGCCGAGCAGGGATGGGCGGGTGACGGCCTCGACGTGGCCGCGCTCCAGCTCGATGAGGCCCGCCAGACCCGTCAGCAGGCTGCTCTTGCCGGAGCCGTTCGAGCCGACGAGGCCGACCGCCTCGCCTCGGTAGAGCTCGAGGTCGACCCCCTGCACGGCGCGGACGTCCTTGTACCGAGGAGCCCCGCTGCGGAGCCCTTGGCGCAGGCGTCGGCGGAGCCCGACCCGTCCGTCGAGGTAGGTCCGATACGTCACGTGAACGTCGGTCGCGCGCAGCAGCACCTCGCGCGTCTCGTCCGTCGAGTGATCCGTCATGCCTTCGATCCGTATGACATCTCGCCCCGCCAGAAGTAGAGGAATCCGCCGATCAACAGCGCGGCGGCCCATGCGGGGCCCGTGATCCAGAACCACCAGTTGACATCGATGTCGATCACGCACCACCGGGCGAGGGTGATGAACTGGTACAGCGGGTTGATGTCGAACAGGAGCAGGGCGGCGTCGTTCTGGGTGAAGCGCTCGGGGTCGTAGAGGACCCCGGACGAGTACAGGCCGAGGCGGGTGACGTGGGGGAGCAGTGTGGCGAGGTCGCGGAACTTGTGGCCGAGGCGGGCGGTGAAGAACATCGTTCCGGTCGTGAAGACCGAGAGCAACAGGATGGGCAGCGGGAGCACGAGCCAGCGCCACGACGGCGTCTCGCCGGTGGAGACGGCCACGACGAGCAGGATCAGGACGCCGGGGAGGAAGGTGAGGACCTCGGTGAGCGCCGACGCGATCGGCAGCACCGAGCGCGGGAAGTACAGGCTGCGGACGAGGCCTCGGTTGCGCCACATGATCCGAGCGCCGGATGTCGCGCCGCCGGCCCACAGGCGGAACAACAGGACCCCGGTCATCAGGAACGGGATGTAGTTGTCAGCGCCGCGGTCGACGTCGAGCAGCACCCCGAAGACCAGCCAGTAGACCCCGGTCAACAGCATCGGGTTCAACAGGAACCAGACGTTGCCGAGCACGGTGTCGAGGTTCTGGGCGTGGAGCTCGTGGCGCGGCATCGCGGCGATGAACTCGCGCCGGTCCCAGATCTGCCGCAGGTACACGCGCAGCGAGGCCCGTCCGGCGATCGGGTGCAGGGTTTGCGTTGCGCTCACGGTCATCAGTGTTGCCCGTCCCGAGCCGGATCCGGTGGTTCGTCGATGCTGCCGGGGCCGACGAGGAAGCCGGCACCCCAACTCATGTGCATGGTGGGGTAGACGGTCGCCAGGCGGCCGGCCTCCTCGGGGGAGGACGAGTCCGCCGCTGCCGCGGCCGCGACTGCGGTGGCGTAGGTCGCAGGGGCGAGGAGCATCCACCGTCGGCCGGTCGCCGCCCCGATCAGCCCGGTCAGGACGCCGACCAGGGTGAGCGGTGCCACCAGCTGCCGTGGCTTCGCCGACCGCGGGTGTCGGCGCAGGACCTCGCGCTTCCACTGCCCGTACTGGAAGTACTGGCGAGCGAGCCCGCCGATCGTGGAACGCGGTCGGTACCGCACGGCGAGCTCGGGATCGAACCAGACCTGGTGCCCGGCCTGGCGCAACCGCCAGTTGAGCTCGTAGTCCTGGTTGCGGACGAGGCTCTCGTCGAACCCGCCCGCGGCGCGGAGCGCGGCGGCATCGAACACGCCGAGGTACACGGTGTCGGTGGGTCCCTCGTCGCCGCCGAAGTGGAACTGAGAGTCGCCGACACCGAAACGGGACGTCATCGCTCGCGCGACCGCGCGCTGGTACGGCGTCGATCCTTCGGCCCGCTGGATGCCCCCGACGTTGGCCGCGCCCGTCCGACCGAGTGTCTCGACCGCTCGCGCCACGTAGCCGGGCGGCAGTTCGCAGTGTGCGTCCACCCTGACGACGACATCGGCATCGATGGCTCGCAGCGCCGCATTGAGTCCGGCAGCCGTCCGTCCGGACGGGTTGTCGGCGACGGTGATCCGGGGGTCCGCCGCCGCCATCTCGGCCACGATCCGCGCGGTTCCGTCGGTGGACGGCGCGAGTCCCACGGCGATCGCGAGCTCTCCCGCGTGCCGTTGCGAGAGGAAGGAGCCGATGGCGGCCGCGATGTGGGTGGCGTCGTCGCGGGCCGGCATGATCGCCGCGACGCGGGGCGCGCCGACGGCCGAATCGCCGCCGCTCGGCTCGGGCGACGTCATCGGTTCGGCGTCAGAGCCGGCCCGTGAGGATGACCCACACGGTGCGAACCATGATCTGGAGGTCCAGGATCGGTGACCAGTTCACGAGGTACTGCAGGTCGTGGCCGAGTTTGAACCCGGGGTCGGTGTGGTAGTGGCCGTGGACCTGGGCGAGGCCGGTGAGGCCCGGCGGGATGTCGTGGCGGCGGCCGTAGCCCGGAATGATCAACTCGTACTGATCGGCGAACTCGGGGCGCTCGGGGCGGGGGCCGACGATCGACATGTCCCCTCGCACGACGTTCCAGAACTGTGGGAGCTCGTCCATGCGCGTCTTGCGGAGCCAGCCGAGGCCGCGCACCACACGGGGGTCGTCGGAGGCGGCCTTGACCGCGCCGGTGTCCTCCTCGGCGTCGTGGCGCATGGTTCGGAACTTGACCATGGTGAAGGTGGATCCGAACCGGCCGACGCGCTCCTGGCGATGGATGATGCGAGGGCCGGCGAGGACTCGGACATAGGCCGCCACCAGCGCCGTGGCGAGGAGGACGACGGGTGCGAGGACCAGGAGCCAGCCGAGGTCGGTGACCCGCTTGAACCGCGCGCGGTGGGTCGGCAGCGCGTGGGCCCGAAGGGCGACGAAGGGCATGCCGGCGATCTGGCGCGAGCGCTGGAGGCCGAGGAGGGTGTCGGCGGGGCTGATGCGGTGGAACACGCCGATGCGTCGTTCCTCGAGTTCTTCGAGCGGGTGTGGGTAGATGTCGCTCAGCGTGCCGCCGCTCAAGAGGAGGGCGTCGGTCGCCTGCACCCGCTCGATGGCCTGCTCGAGGTGATCGAGATTGGCCACCTGGCCGGCGATGCGAACACCGGGCTCGGACAGCTGCAGGTGCGCCCTGGCGAGGTTGATGTCGTCGGGTGTGCCGACGAGCAGCACCCGAGGGTTGCCGAAGCGGCGGCTGCGGAGCCGCATCGCCAGCCACCGGTTGAAGGCGATGCCGAGCGAACCGAGCACGAGCAGGATGAGCAGGTTGCCTCGGGGCATCAGGTAGCGCCCGGTCAGCAGCGCGGCCGAGGCGTCGAGGAGGACGGCGACGAAGGTCAGCGCAGTGGTGCGGGGGAGCCAGAGTCGGGCGCCCAGTCGCTTGAACGGCTCGTAGAGCCCGCCGAAGTAGTAGACCGCCATGTGGATCGCCGCGGCAGCGGCGAATCCGGCAACGTACTCACCGAGGGACTTGGCCCGGAAGCCATCGTCCCACCAGACGCGGACCAGGACGCTGCCGGCGAGCACGGCGACCAGCACCAGGAGGTCGGCGACGTGGAGCCATCGCAAGCCCAGCGGCAGTCGGCGGCGGGGTTGACGAGGGCTGGTCCGAGGTTCAGCGAGTTGCTGCTCGTCGTGCAGGCGTGTGTCGACCATGGCGAAGGAGGTGGCGCTCGTCCCGGGCAGAGACGAGGCGACGGTCAAGTGTAGGGGTATGGCGCGCGCGGGTGGCGGCGGGTGCCCGACGACACGTAGTCGGTACTACGAAAGCCGGTCCGTCGCACAGGTCGCCCGTCACCGGGACGAGTCGATCGTGGCCGTAGGCTCGCGCTCGTGTCGTCCTCACCATCCGCCGCTCCCGTCGTCAGTTGGATCCTGCTGACGATGGGCGACCGCCCGCGCGAGCTCGCCGCCGCGTTGGCGTCGATCAGGGCGACGGCGGGTGAGGTACCCGTCGAGATCGTCGTGGTGGCGAACGGCGCCGAGTCGCCGGTCGACGTCCCGTCC
>JBCCFK010000302.1:0-4834 GCA_039029775.1 Actinomycetota bacterium
CCGGCGTCGTAGATGTCGCGGACCTTGCCGCTGTAGACGTGGGGAAGATCGAGCTCGTAGGCCGCCTGCCGACTCATCCCCGCATCCTGTCAGAGGACGCCCCCACCACGGCGCACCGCGTGGTGATTCAGAGGATGTCGCCGGGCTCGTAGGTCGCGGCCTCGGGGTACCGGGCCGCGATGTCCGCCACGCGGGCACCCACGGTGGCCACCTGACGCTCGGCGAGTCCGGTCTCCGGCTCGGCGAGGAGCTTCTCGATCTGGTCGCGGTCGAGCGGCATGCGGTCGTCGTCGGCCAAGCGGTCGACGAGGTCGTTGTCGACCATGGCGTCCTCGCGCATCGCGAGCGCGGCAGCGACGGCGTGCTCCTTGATGACCTCGTGGGCCTCCTCGCGGCCCGCACCGGCGGTCACCGCAGCCATCAGGATTCGCGTGGTCGACAGGAAGGGCAGGTAGCGCTCGAGCTCACGGTCGATCACGGCGGGGTAGGCCCCGAACTCGTTGAGGACGGTCAGGAGGGTCTGGAACAGGCCGTCGATCGCGTAGAACGCGTCGGGCAGCGCGATCCGGCGGACGACCGAGTCGGACACGTCGCCCTCGTTCCACTGGTCGCCGAGGAGTCCCATCAGCATCGTCAGGTGACCCTGGAGGATGTGGGCGAACCCGTTGATGCGTTCGCAGGATCGGCTGTTCATCTTGTGCGGCATGGCCGACGAGCCGACCTGCCCGGGCTTGAACCCCTCCGTGGAGAGCTCGTGTCCCGCCATCAGTCGCAGGGTCGTGGCCAGGTTGGCGGGACCGCTCGAGAGCCGGACCGGGCTCGACACCGCTGCGAAGTCCAACGACCGTGGGTAGACCTGGCCCACGCTGGCGAAGCTGGCGTCGAAGCCGAGGTGCTCGAGCACCCTGGCCTCCAGCGCATCGACGGCGTCCTCGGAGCCGAGGAGGGTCAGCTGGTCCTGTTGGGTCCCGACCGGGCCCTTGATGCCGCGAAGCGGGTAGGCGGCGATGAATTGTTCGAGCTCGTCGAACGCCAGGAGCATCTCCTCGGTCACCGTGGCGAAGCGCTTGCCCAGCGTCGTCACCTGTGCGGCGACGTTGTGCGATCGAGCAGTCAGGGGCTGGGCCGCGAACTCGGCGGATCGCCGGGCGAGCTTCGCGAGTGCCGTCACCGCACGGTCCCGGGTCAACTCGAGCGCCGCTCGCATCTGGAGCTGCTCGACGTTCTCGGTGAGGTCGCGCGACGTCATGCCCTTGTGGATGTGCTCGTGGCCGGCGAGGTCGCAGAACTCCTCGATGCGCGCCTTCACGTCGTGGCGCGTGATGCGGTCCCGTTCGTTGATCGAATCCAGGTCGACCTGGTCGACCACGGCCTCGTAGGACTCGATGACACCGGCCGGAACGTCGACGCCCAGGTCCTGTTGGGCTCGGAGCACTGCTATCCAGAGGCGGCGTTCCAGGATCACCTTGTTCTCGGGTGACCAGATCTCGATCATCTCGGGGCTGGCGTAGCGGGTGGCGAGGACGTTGGCGGTCATCGGACTGCTGATCCCTCCCGGGCTCCGGCTGCGGCGGCGATGTCCGTCCGGATCGTCTTGCCGGGCCAGTCGATGTGGCCGACCGCTTCGTAGGCGACGGCACGGGCCGCGGCGATGTCCACCCCACGACCGGTGACGGCGAGCACTCGACCGCCGCTGGTCACGAGACGCCCGTCGTCGGCGGCGGTCACGCCGGCGCAGTAGACGGCTTCGACACCGTCCACCGCCGCGGCGGTGTCCATCCCGTCGATCGGGTCGCCGGTGCGGGGGGCGACCGGGTAGCCCTCCGAGGCGCAGATCACCGTGACCAACGCATCGTCGCTGATGACCGGAGTCTGGGTGATGTCACCGGCTGCCGCCTGTGCAAGCAGTTCGCTGAGCGAGCTCTCGAGCCGCGGGAGGACGATCTCGGCCTCGGGGTCGCCGAAGCGGGCGTTGTACTCCAACATCTTCGGGCCGTCGGGCGTCAGCATGAGGCCGGCGAACAGGGTGCCGCGGTAGTCGATGCCGCGAGCGCGGAGGGCCGCCAGCGTGGGCGTCACCATCGTCGTCATGATGTCGTCGATCAGCTCGGGCGGGGCCGACGGGACGGGCGTGTACGCCCCCATGCCACCGGTGTTGGGACCCTGATCGTCGTCGCCGATCCGCTTGAAGTCCTGGGCCGCGCCGACGAAGACCGCCTTGGTGCCGTCGCACACGGCGAAGACGGACAGCTCCGGGCCGGTGAGGCCCTCCTCGATCACGACGGTGCTTCCGGCCTCGCCGAAGGCCGTCCCGTCGAGATAGGCGCGCACCGCGTCCCTGGCCTCGTCGAGGGACTCGGTGACCAGGACTCCCTTGCCGGCAGCAAGCCCGTCGGTCTTGACCACGTAGGGAACAGGCATCTCGGCGAGGAACTCGAGCGCCGCCTCCGCTTCGGTGAAGGTGCCGTGCCGAGCCGTCGGCACGCCGGCCTCGAGGAGCAGCTGTTTCATCCATGCCTTCGAGCCCTCGATCTGCGCCCCGTCGACGCCAGGGCCGAAGACCAGCTTCCCCTGCGCACGCAGGCGGTCGGACAAGCCGGCGACCAGTGGTGCCTCGGGCCCGATCACGAACAGGTCGGCGTCGATCTCCTCGGCCGGGGTGTCGACCGAGCCCGGGATACCCGGGTTCCCCGGCGTGCACACGACCTCGGCGTCGCGGGACAGGACGTGGACGAGCGCGTGTTCTCGCCCACCGGAGCCGACGACGCAGACCTTCATGGATTCCAGTGGACGTACTGCGAACGACCCGGGCCGACACCGATGATCGAGACCGGCACCCCGACCCGTTCCTCGAGGAGGCGGACGTAGGCCTGGGCGGCGGCGGGCAGGTCGCCCGGCTCGCGGCACTCGGAGATGTCGGTCTGCCAGCCGGGCAGCTCCTCGTAGATCGGCCTGGCCTTGTGGAACTCCGACTGGTGGTACGGCATGTGCTCGACCCGCTCACCGTCGATCTCATAGGCGACGCAGACCTTCACGGTGGCGAGGGCGTCGAGGATGTCGAGCTTGGTGAGCGCGATCTCAGACAGCGAGTTGAGCCGCGCCGCGTGACGAAGCATGACGGCGTCGAACCAGCCGCAGCGTCGCCGACGCCCGGTGTTGGTGCCGTACTCGTGGCCGACGTCCACGAAGTGATCTGCCACCTCGTCGAACAACTCGGCCGGGAACGGGCCCGAGCCGACACGCGTGGTGTACGCCTTCGCGATGCCGACGACGCGGTTGATGTGCATCGGACCGACGCCGGCGCCGGTGCAAGCACCTCCCGCGGTGGGGTTGGACGAGGTCACGAACGGGTATGTGCCCTGATCGAGGTCGAGGAAGGTGGCCTGCGCCCCCTCGAACAGCACGTGTTGGCCGGCTTCCAAGGCCTGGTGAACCAGATCGACGGCGTCACACACGTAGGGCTTGATCCGCGGGAAGTACTCGTGGATGTACTTGTCGGCCAGGACGTCGATGTCGGGGACGAGCCGGTTGTAGACCTTCGCCAGCAACGGCCCCTTCTCGTGGAGGACGACCTTCAGCTTCTCGCGGAAGATCTTCTCGTCCATCATGTCCTGCACTCGCAGGCCGATCCGGAACGCCTTGTCGGCGTAGGCCGGCCCGATGCCGCGCTTGGTGGTCCCGAGCTTGTTCTTTCCCAGATGCCGCTCGAAGACGACGTCGAGTTCCTGGTGGTACGGCAGGATGAGGTGCGCGTTGCCCGACACCCGGAGTCGCGAGCAGTCGACGCCCTTCGCCTCGAGCATGTCGACCTCGGTGATGAGAACGGCCGGGTCGACCACGACACCGTTGCCGATGACCGGCGTGATGTGGTCGTAGAGCACCCCGCTGGGAATCAGCTGCAGAGCGGTGGTCTCGCCGTCGACCACCAGAGTGTGGCCTGCGTTGTGGCCCCCCTGGTACCTGACGACCAGGTGCTGTTCCTTGGCGAAGAGGTCGGTGAACTTCCCCTTGCCTTCGTCGCCCCACTGGGTCCCGACGACGATGGTCGCAGGCACGTCGCGGCTCCTAACTTGTCGACTGCCGCTTACCGGAGCACTCTATCTTCCCGCCCACTTGGGTACCTCTACCCGTGGATGTGGCGCCGCCGTCGGCATACCTTGACGACATCGGCATTGACGCCGTGGGGAAGTGATGATCTGCAGGCCGTAACTGGTCGCTTGTCCTGCAGGGAGCTATGCGAACCCGGCCCCTTTCGTAGGTGTCCCTCTGGGACCCCTCGGAACGGAGGTCCGGGCAGGGCGATCTCTCCGTTCCGTCCGTGTGTGGAACGAGCCGGAGAGGTCGCAGTGCGCAGCGGCCTCTTCGGCCGCGTTCGCGCCGCGGCGGCCGCGTCAGCTGCCGCGACGACCGAGGGTGACGCCACCCGCGGTCATGACCGCGCCGGCGACGAGCAGGAAGAACGCGAGCAACGTCAGCATCGCCGACTCAGCCCCGGTGTCGGCCAACTGCTGTCGGCCCTGGACTTCGGGGGCGGGATCCGGATCGTCCTCGGCGCCCGGGTCGGCGGGGTCCGGATCACCGGGGCTCGACAGGCCCTCGACGCAGGAGAACTCGCCCTCGGCGATCACGTCGTCGCCGATACGCACCTCGACGTCGTTGGTCTCGCCCGGTTCCTGGGCGATCGGGACCTCGATGGCTCCCGAGTCGTCGATCGTGACGGTGTCCTCGATCGCGCCATCGACGACGATGTCGCCGATCGGTCCCGGTTCGACGGAGATCTCGACCTCCACGCCCGTGTCCGTGCACTCGATCGTGGCCTCGTACTCTGCCTCGA
>JBCCFK010000303.1:0-4833 GCA_039029775.1 Actinomycetota bacterium
GTCGCACCCAGCCGTCTCCGGTGCGGCTGGTGGGATCCTCGGTCCAGTAGTCGACCCCGCGGTTGGACCACCAGGTGCGCAGGTCCATGAAGACGTCGATGGCGCCGGTCGTCATGTGGCGTTCCGATCGCCCACCCGCTGAGCCGTGGTGCGAGGCGATCGAGGGGATGGTGTGTTGGGTGCCACTGCCATCATCTTCGCCTCCTCCTTCGGTCCCCACGTAGCCAGATCCTCAGCCGGTGTAGGCCTGCCACCGGGTGAGGGTGTCGTCGAGTGAGCCCGTCGCTCCGTCACCGAGCAGCACGCTCTCGAGGTCCTGCAGGATCCAGGCGATGGCGAAGGGATGGCTGGCGAGGAAACTCTCGCCGTCGACGGGGTGGGTCGCGCCGGTCAGGCTTCCGAAGGTCGGGAGTTCGCTCAGGTCCGCGTAGATGCCGCCCGTCAGGGTGAGGATCACGTCGGCGTCGTGGTCTCCGATGGTCTCCTCCGAGAAGAAGATGAACGCGAAGTCGGGGCTGACCTCGACCATCTGCGCTTCCGGGCGAGCGAGGCCGAGTTCGGTCAGGAGGTCCGCAACGGCGGAGAACTCGGAGGCGACGGCGAACGTGGTGCCGCCGAGCGATCCGATGACCGAGACGACCGGCGGGGTGTCGTAGGCCGCCGCGATCTCGTCGCGGACCCGGGCGATCTCGGCCTCGAGGCCGGCGATGCGGGCGGCCGCGATGTCCTCCGCGCCGAACGCACCCGCGATCAGCTGTAGCTGGTCCTGCCACGCCCCGGCGAACGGGAACAGCACCACGGGGGCGATGTTCGACCAGAGGTCGTAGATCTCGAGGGTTGCGGGGTGGTCGGTGCCCACGATGAGATCGGGGGCCAGCTGGGCTGCCGACTCCACCGCCGGATCCTCGAGGTCGTGTGGGGTGATCTCCACGCCGAACCCCTCTGCGACCGCGGCGGTGCCGACGGTGAAGAACGAGCCGTAGATCGTGGTCGGCTCGACGCCCAGCTCCCACATCACGTAGGCGGCGTTCTCGTCGAGTGCCAGCACGGTGTCGACCTCGGTCGGGACCTCGGTGATCCCGCCAGGATGCTCGACGCTGACCGTGGCCGGTTCCTCCGGTTCGGGCTCGGATTCGCCTTCGGGCTCGGCCTCGGGCTCAGGAGCCGCCTCTTCGGGCTCGGGTTCGGGGTCGTCCGCCTCCTCTTCGCTGGTGGGTTCAGCTGCGACTTCGGTCGCCGAGTTCGATGCAGACGCCGGGTCCGATGCCGAGGAGCTGTCGTCGTCGCCACCGCACGCCGCGGCGATCAGGGCCAGGGCGGCGAGCAGCGCCACGGCGGGGCGGCGCGGTCGAATCCGCGATGCTCGGCCTCGGCCCGATTTGGTCGTGTTAGGGAAGCCGAACATAATGCCGACAGTCTGTAGCTATTACCGCCTCGTCGTCAAGAGGTCGGCGGGCCGACCGAGCGTGGGAGGATGTCGCATGACCCATCACGCCCCCCGTCCGGGGCGCAAGGCTCTGCTGACGCGCGAGATGATCGCGGACGCTGCGTTGGCCAACGGATTCGAGTCGCTGACGATGACCGGCGTGGCGGAGCGGCTCGGCGTGTCCCACGCGGCGCTGTACACCCACGTCGCGGATCGCTCGGACCTGGTCCTGGCCGCGGCGGAGCGGCTCGGGCAGGTGGTGACCTGGCCGGAGCACGGCGACGACTGGGTGGCGCTGCTGCGGGCGGAGGCCTTCGTCCTCTGGGATGCCTTCTACCAGTACCCGGGTCTGATCGCCGCGCTCGACACCGCCGATCGGATCCCCGAGAACTTCCAGGAACACCTGCGGGCCGTGCACGGGCATCTCGTCGTCCTGGGGTTCGACGCCGGGAAGGCGCTGCTCGCGATCGACATCGTCTACGACCTCGCCGTCGATTCGGCCCAGCGCAGCGCGCAGCTCCACACGCGTACCGAGTCCGAAGTGCAGCAGCTCGGCGAGGAGTGGCAGGCGGCCTACGACGACGACCTGGGTGACCTGATGTTGGAGGCGATCACCGGCGAGCCGGTCGTGTGGTTCCAGCGCAAGCTCGACGTGGTCCTTGCCGGGATCGAAGCCCGGCTGGCGCCGCAGGAGTGATTGGCATACCTAACAGACCGAAGTAAGAATGGCTCCCATGACCGGAAGCCCCCCACGACTTCGTCCACTGCTGGCCGCCATCGCCGCACTCGCCATCATCGCCTCCGCATGCGGAGGCGATTCCGACGACACCGCGGCCGAACCCGCGAGTTCGCAATCCGCGTCGGCTTCGGAGACCGCATCCGAGCCCGAGTCGGCTCCGGCGGACGAGTCCGAAGCCCCGGCAGCGGAGCCCGAGTCGGTGACCGGGGAGTCGGAGTCGGCTGCCGACAGTGTCTCCTATCCCCGAACGATCGAGCACTCGCTCGGCACGACCGTGTTGGACTCGGAGCCGATGGTCATCGTGCCGCTGTTCGGCGAGCTGCTCGGCGAACAGTTGATCGCATTGGGGATCGAGCCCGCTGGCGCGCTCCCGTACATGAGCGCGCTGCCCGCGACCAGCGCGACCTATGGGCTCGAGTCCCTCTACGACGTCGAACCGATCGGCTCGGGGTTCGAACCGAGCCTGGAGCTGATCGCGGCGATTCAGCCCGATCTCATCATCTCGGACGACCAGTTCTTCGCCGCGGTCTACGAACCGCTGAGCGGGATCGCCCCGACGTACACCCTCAACCTGTTCACCGACGACTGGAAGGCGAACTTCCGACTGGTCGCCGACGTCGTCGGCCGCAGCGCCCGAGCCGAAGAGGTGATCGCCGAGTACGACGCCCGCGTGGCCGAGCTGGCCCCGGACGTGGAGGCCGTGTTCGGGGACCGGACCGTGGCCCTGGTTCAGCAATCACTGCCCGATGGCGGCACCGGCGACGGTGGGGTCGACGGTGCGCGGATCTACGGAGCCGACACGAACCCCGGCCGCTTCCTCTCAGACCTCGGGATCAACGTCTGGGAGCCCGCTGAGCCCGGCGGCAGCGAGATCGCGGCGTCGACCTACGCCGTGAGCTTCGAGGTGATCCCGACCATCGACGCCGACTTCATCCTGTACCTCATCGAGGACACCTTCATGGCGGAGCGATCCGTGGTGGAGGAGAACGCGCTGTGGGCGTCGACCGAGGCCTCCCAGGCCGGGAACTTCCTGTTCTTGGACTTCGGTGCCCAGGTTCGACTCGGCGGGCCGCTGCACAAGTTCATCGCCATCGACGCCGTGGCAGCGCTGCTGGCAGGTGAGGACACGGGAGGTGTCGCTGAGGCGCCGGTCGTCGAGGCACCCGAGGCCGGTGGCGGCGGACTCTCGGTCATCGACGTCGGCGCCGACGCCGGCGCCACGCTGATCAGCCAGTTCACGCCCTTCTCGCCGGGCTTCGGCGAGGCGACGGGAGGACCGGGTCCGGTGACCGCGTTCCTGGTGAACGACGAGTCGTTGGGCGCCCTCCAGGCCGATCAACCGGATCTCGCCGCTGCGCTCCAGGAGGACTTCGCCCTCCTGGATCAGGTGCTGCAGTACCACGTCGTCGTGGACGGGGCGCTGCTCGCCGCCGACATCAGCGGGGTCACCGAGGTGACGACGCTGCTCGGCGAACCGATCGCGGTCGAGGTCGTCGACGGAGCCGTGGTGCTCAACGGCGGACAAGCCACGGTGGTGGCGGCCGACCTGATCGCCGACAACGGCGTCGGCCACGTCATCGACGGTCTCCTGCTTCCGCCATCCCTCGCCGACGAGTTGCTGGGCGGCTGAGACGGCTCGGGCCCGCGACTATCTGCAGGTCGCGACGAGTCGGGCGATCGCTTCGATGTAGCGGCGGGCGTCGACGAAGAGGAGATCGTTGTGGCCGGCGCCGTCGATCAACTCCGTGGTGACCGCACTGGCGGTGAGGAGCTCGGCGGTGGCCAGTGCGTTGTCGACGGGGACCAGGTCGTCGGCCAACCCGTGGATGATCAACGTCGGCAACGCGATGGTTGCGAGTTTCGCCTCGTGGTCGGCGACGAGTCGCTCGAGTCCGGCATCGCCGGCCAGGCCGAATCGGCTCAGAAACCGTCGCACGTTGCCAGCGCCGCTCTCGAGGATCAGCCCGCGGTAGCCCGGAACGTTTGCCGCCACCTCCAGCGCCGGGTTGGCGCCCAGGCTTCGCCCCATCACCAGCCGAGGCCCGTCGAAGCCGTCGGCGTCGAGCAGTTCGAGCGCCCGCCGGCCGCACGCCGCGCCGTCCGCGACGAGGTGTTCCATGGACGGAACGCCCGTGCTCTTCCCATAGCCGCGGAACTCGATGACGAACAGATTGGCCCCGATCGAGTGGTGGAGAGGGGCGATGCCGTCGTGGTCGCCCGCCACCTCGCCGTTGCCGTGGAAGTACACGATCGTCGGCCCAGCGGGGTCGATCTCGTAGCGCCTCGCCGCGATCGTCACGCCCTCGCCGACGTCGATCACATGGTCGCTCGCCCCCGCGGGCGTGGGCGACGGGTCGGGTCGAGGAAAGAAGATCTGGGCGCTGGCGCCTCCGCGGTCGAGAAGGGAATAGTCGGGACCTGCCACGTTCGGAGCGTACCGGGCGTGTCCGGACGGTGACCCGGTCCTGGGCGGCCGACATGGGGCGCTGCGCCGCCGGATGGCGACGCAGCGCCCCGTGTGACCGGGGTCAGCCGAGTCCGAGGGTTTGGACTGCGTCTGGGGGGAGGAGGAGGCCGTCGATGACGTGGGCGATGCCGTTGGGGGCTTCGATGTCGGCGAGGGTGACGGTGGCTTGGCCGTTGTTGAGGATGACGGTGTCTCCTTCGA
>JBCCFK010000304.1:0-4785 GCA_039029775.1 Actinomycetota bacterium
CCCGGTGAGGGTCGGCGGCCCGAGCTCCGGGCCGTGGGGGAGTGAATCCCATGCGGCCCGATCGACAGAATCGCGTCAGGATGGCGTCACGTGACGGTGACTTCACTGACCCGGATCGGCAACAGGCGAGCCCTAGGTTCGCCCGTGCTGGTAAGACCATCAGTCCACAAGGAGGAGGGGGACAGATGTCCACGAAGCTGATGAGGTTGTTGGCGGTGCTCTTCGCATTCGCACTGATCGCCGCTGCATGCGGTGGCGACGACGACGACGAATCGAGCTCGGCGAGCGCAAGCGAGCCGGCCGAGGAGCCTGCGGAGGAGCCCGCCGAGGAACCGGCTGAAGAGCCGGCCGAGGAAGAGCCCATGGAGGAGGAGCCGGCCGAAGAAGAGCCCATGGAAGAAGAACCCATGGAGGAGGAGCCGGAGGTCGACGAGATCGTGGCCACCTTCGACGCCAACGGCGACGGCACGGTCACCATCGGCGTCGCGGCGGCAGGGCCACGCGACGACAACGGCTACTACCAGTCCCTCGTCAACTTCGCCGAGAACTTCTCGGCGGAGAACGGCTTCGCCCCGCCGATCGTGAGCGACAACATCGGTCCGGCCGAGGCGGCACAGGCACTCTCGGACCTCGCCCAGCAGGGCGTCGACATCCTGATGGTCGGTGCGTCCGAGATCGCGGAGCCGCTCCCTGACATCACCGAGCAGTTCCCGGACATCTTCTGGTACTGCAACTGTGGCGCCGGGTTCCAGGAGCTGCCCGGTCTGGCGCAGGCAACCGACTGGGGAGCCGCCATCCACTACACCGCAGGTGTGGCGATGGGCGCGGTGCTCCAGGAGCAGGGTGGCTCGAGCGCCGTCTTCCTCGGATGCTGTGACATCAACTTCGAGCAGGAGGCGTACAACGCCACCGTGGCCGGTCTGCAATCGGTCGACGAGTCGTTCACCATGGAGTACGTCGGTACGGGCGACTTCCAGTTCGACTTCGACAACGCGGCGAACGCCACCGCGGCGCTGACCAATGCACAGGCCAACGGCGCCACGCTCGCATACGCCTACCTCGGCGGCGCGCTCGATCCGGTCGGACAGCTGGCGACCGACGAGGGTCTCGCCGTGTTCGCCGCCGGACCCGCCGACGTGTGTGATCGCGACATCCCGTGGACCGGCGGTGTCGTGTTCGACGGTGGTTCCTACGCTGCGCAGGCACTGCGTCTGATCATCGATGGTGAGCTCGCCGAGGGCTCGACCTTCCAGTTCCCGACCGAGGCTCCGCTCAACGGTGGCGTCGTGTGTGGTGCGTCCGCAGATGTGCAGGCGCTCATCGACGACGCATTCGCAGCGGTCGCCAGCGACGGCGAGCTGCTCGGCGTCCTCGGTGCGATCTCCGGCGAGGCGTACTCCGGTTGATCGAAGGCAGTACCGGAACGTCCGGTGCGGGTGAGGCGGTGAGCCCACCCGCACCGGCGGTCCAGCTTCGCGGCATCACCAAGAGATTCGGCGCCGTCGTCGCGTGCGACGACGTCGACCTCGCGTTGCACCGCGGCCGCATCCATGGCGTGCTCGGCGAGAACGGTGCAGGGAAGTCGACACTCATGAAGATCCTCATCGGCCTCGTGCTGCCCGATGAGGGTCAGGTCCACATCGACGGCACCGCGCGGTCCATCCACGATCCGCTGGTTGCCGCCGGTCTCGGCATCGGCATGGTCCACCAGCACTTCAGCCTCGTGGATGCGCTGTCGGTGTGGGAGAACGTGGCGTTGGGGGAGGCGGGGGCCCTCGATGCCGACGCAGTGCGGTCACGCGTCGGCGACATCGCCGACCAATACGGGCTGGCGATCGACCCCGATGCCCGGGTGGGTGAGCTCACGGCCGGTCTCCGACAGCGCGTCGAGATCATCAAGTGCCTGCGTCGCGACCCGAGCATCGTGATCTTCGACGAACCGACCTCGGTGCTGACGCCGGAGGAGTCGGCGCAGCTGTTCGACTCGCTCCGCAACGTCGTGGCCGCCGAAGGTCGGGCCGTCGTCCTCGTCAGCCACAAGCTCGACGAAGTCCTCCATGCGACCGACGAGATCACGATCATGCGCCAGGGAAGGGTGGTCGACCGCCAACTGGCCGATGAGACCGATGCGCGGTCCCTGGCTCAGGCGATGGTCGGCCGCGAGGTGTCGCTTCGTTCCGAGCGCGCTGCGCTGGGTCTGCTCGAGGTCGACGGGGACCTCGGGCCCGATCACGAGGCGGACACCGCGGTGCAGACATCGGAGCCTGTGCTCCAGTTGGTGGACGTGACGACGAGGGGCTCGAACGATGCCACGGGCCTGGTCGGGCTCAGCCTCGACCTTCATCCGGGCGAGGTGGTCGGGGTGGCCGGCGTCGAAGGCAACGGTCAGCGCGAGCTGGGGGACCTCCTCTCCAGCCTCGTGCCGGTCGTCTCCGGGTCCGTCCGCGTCAGCGGCACACCCGTGACCGCCGGGCGGTCGGGCGCGATGGCGCGGGCCGGCGTCGGCGTGATCCCGGAGGATCGCCACGACAGCGGGGTCGTGCTCGACATGACCGTCGCCGAGAATCTCGTCCTCGTCGATCAGTCCCAGGTGTCGTCACACGGCCTGATCGATGGAGCGGGCCTCGAGAGGTTGGCCACCGACCTGATCGATCAGTTCGACATCCAGTGCGCAGGCCCCGACGCGCCGTTGTGGTCGCTGTCGGGCGGCAACCAGCAGCGTGTCGTCCTCGCACGCGAGCTGTCACAACGCCCGAAGGTGCTCGTGGCTGCCCAGCCCACACGCGGGCTCGATGTCGGCGCCATCGAGTACATGGGAGATCAGCTCGAGGCCGCCGCCGACGACGGGGTCGGCGTCTTGTTGATCTCCAGCGAACTCGAGGAGATCATGGCGCTCGCACATCGGATCCTGGTCATGTACGAGGGTCGGATCGTGGGCGAGATGGCCAGGGACGCCGTCGATCTCGAGGAACTCGGACTGCTCATGGGTGGCGCAACCGCATGACGTCGGTCCCGTCGCCGCTCAACACCCGCTCCGCGCGGCTGGGCGAGTGGTTTGCGCTGTACGGCCTGAGCGTGCTGGTCGCCCTCGTCTTGTCGGCCATCCTCGTGGAGGCCACCGGCGGCTCCTGGCGTCCGGTCGTCGACGCGCTCCTGGACGGCAGTGTGCGCGGTCCGGGCCGGTGGGGCGAGACGCTCGGCGCCGCCGGCCCGCTCCTGTTGGTCGCGTTGGGAACGATCATCTCGGGCCGGGCCGGCCTCGTGAACATCGGTCAGGAGGGCCAGCTGTTCGTCGGCGCAGCCGTGGCGATCTACTTCGGCCTCCTGATCGGCGGCCCCGGTCCGTTGAACGTGGTCCTGCTGCTGATCTTCGGCGCAGCGGGCGGCGCATTCTGGGCGGGGCTCGCCGCGCTGCTCCGGTATTGGCGAGGCGTTCCCGAGGTGCTGTCGACCCTGCTCCTCGTGACCGTCGGCGGGCAGACCGTGGCATACGGCCTGCGTCATGAGTGGCTCCTGCTCGCGCCCGAGGGAAGCCGAGGGAACCGCAACCAGGTCAGTGAGCAGTTGGCGGCGGACAACCGGCTGCCCCGACCCGACATCTTCGGCAACGAGTTTCCGATCACCGTGCACATCGCGGTGATCCTCGCCATCCTCGTCTCGTACCTCATGGCCCGGTCGGTCTGGGGTTTCCGGCTCCGGATGCTGGGGCGGAATCCGCGCACCGCGCAGCGCTCGGGTGTGTCCGGCACCCGATACGGCGCCACCGCGCTCCTGTTGAGCGGCGGCTTCGCCGGTTTCGCAGGCGCCGCAATGCTGGCGGGCGGCGAGTTCGCCTTCGGCAACTACCAGCTCGTGCCCGGGTTCTCGGCCAACATCGGCTGGACCGGGCTGTTGGTGGCCCTGGTGGCACGGGAGAAGGCACTGGTGGCGATCCCGATCGCCTTCGTCTTCGCCGGTCTTCGGACCGGGTCGAGCTTCGTCGGGAGCACGGGCGTGGAGGGTCGGATCACCGACGTCATCCAAGGCCTGCTGGTGCTCGCGCTGCTGGTGCCCCCTGCGGTGATGTCCCTTCGAGATCGACGGCGGGCTCGGGCCGCTGCGACGGCGCGGGTGTGAGCGATGGGTGACTTCCTCAACGCCGTGTGGGACATCGCATCGAGCGACTCGACGTACATCAACGGCGCACTCTTCGCGGCGTTCCTCGCCTTCGCCGCGTCGGGCGAGTGGGTCGCCGAGCGCTCCGGAACGTTGAACATCTCGGTCGAGGGCATGCTG
Organism: Actinomycetota bacterium; assembly: GCA_039029775.1. GTDB lineage: Bacteria > Actinomycetota > Acidimicrobiia > Acidimicrobiales > UBA8592 > JBCCFK01. Next base: position 4,276 of record JBCCFK010000304.1, read on the forward strand.
TTGAGTGGGGCGTTCACCGGCGCGGTGATCTATGACTCGACCGAGTCGATCATCCTCGGGATGCTCGCCGGCGCGGTCGGCGGGATGATCGTGGCCGGCGTCCAGGCCGAGATGAGCCACCGGCTCGCGGCAGACCAGTTCGTGGTCGGGCTCACGCTCAACATCCTCGTGCTCGGACTCGCAGGATTCCTCGACAACGAGCTCGAACCGACGACGACCTTCGCGGACCGCTGGTCGATTCCCCTGCTGTCCGACATCCCCCTGATCGGCGAAGCGCTGTTCGGCCAACGGTGGCCGTTCTATGTCCTCTACGCGCTGTTGCCACTCTCGTGGTGGCTCGTGTTCCGCACCAGATGGGGTCTCGAACTCCGCGCGGCGGGCGAGAACCCGCAGTCGGCCGACGTCTCGGGCATCGACGTGAACAAGCGCCGACGCCAGTCGATCTACTACGCGGGTTTCACGTCCGGCCTGGGCGGCGCGTTCCTGATCTTCGGTCAGGTCGGTGTCTTC
>JBCCFK010000305.1:0-4729 GCA_039029775.1 Actinomycetota bacterium
CGCCGACGCGGTCGCGCACGGTGCGCACCTCATCGCCGGGGCGACGGTCCTGCGCGTCGAGCAGGGAGCTGGTCGGTGGCGCGTGACCGTCGTTCCCACGGGATCGGATGGCCCCGAGGTGGCCTGTGACGCCGAGATCGTGGTGCTGGGCGCCGGCAGTCTGGGCTCCACCGAGATCCTGGAGCGCTCCGCGAGAGCCGGACTGGACGTGTCGCCGACCCTCGGCACGTCGGTCTCGGGCAACGGCGACTTTCTCGGCTACGCCTACGACGGCGAGGAGGACGTACGCGGGGTGGGTCGGGGCCATGACGTGGCGGCCGATCGGCCGATCGGGCCGTGTATCACGGGCGGCTTCACGGTCAACGCGCCCACGTCTGTCGGCGGGCAGACCGAGATCCTGTTCGAAGAGGGTGCTCTTCCCAGACCCCTGGCCCGGCTCGCACCGATCGCGATGTGGGCGATGAGCCGCAAGAACCCCAACAAGCGCCAGCGCGACCACGACCGCCGCGGTCGTCGGTTCAGGAGCATCTTCCGCGGCCCGTACCGGGGACCACTGCATCGCACGATGATCTTCCTCGGGATGGGGTTCGACGGCGACTCGGGCGACATCGACGTCCCGGACGACTCGAGGCACCGCGCGCTCATCCGCTGGCCGGGCGCCGGGAAGAGCCCCGAACAGCGCGCCGCTGACGCCGAGGCGCTCGAGCTGGGCGATCGCATGGACGCCAGCTATCTGCGATCACCGGTGTTCGGCAAGTTCGTGACCGTGCACCCGCTCGGCGGCTGCGGCATGGCCGACGACGGGACCGCCGGCGTCGTCGATCATCGCGGCCGGGTCTTCCGCGGCGACACCGACCAGGTGCACGACGGGCTGCTGGTCGTCGACGGCTCGATCATCCCGGTGCCGCTGGGCAAGAACCCGTCCTTCACGATCACCGCCCTGGCCGAGCGGGCGATGGCGATCCTGCTCGCCGAGCGCGGGACGCCACCGTCGACCGGCCCGGCCCCTGAGCTCGGGGAAGTCGGCGGTGGCATCACGTTCCAGGAACGCATGAGCGGTACCTGCCGCGCGCCGAACTCCGCAGACGATGCGGTGCTCGACCTCCGCCTCACGGTGGCGTTCGACGACCTGGACGAACTCGACCGGGACCTGACTCGGCCGGCGAAGGTCCGCGGCACCGCGGAGGTCGGCATTCCGGGGCTCCGCCGGATGTCGGTCGACCAGGGCACCATGGTGCTGTTCCGGCCGAGCGCCGAGGTGGTCGACCTCGCGGAGATGGTCTATGACCTCCGATGCACGGGCGAGGACGGCAGTCGATATCGGGTCACGGGCCTCAAGCCGATGCACGACCATCCGGGTCCGGACCTGTGGCGTGACACCACGCGACTGCACGTGACCGTGACGAAGATGCAGGACGCCGGCCCGGAGAGCCCGGTCGCCCGCGGGCGGGCCGAGCTGAGCGTGAGCGGCCTGCTGGCGATGCTGGGCAGCATGCGCGCGACGGGGTCGCAGCCGTCGACCACGAAACGGCTCCGGGCGATGGTCCGGTTCGGCTGGCGATTCACGCAGGGCGTGAACGGCACCTACGGCAAGCTGCTCCGTGCGGGCGACCAGTTCGAGTCGATCCAGGACCAACCCCCGAAGCGTGATCTCGACCTGCCGGAACCGACCACGCACTGGTGTCGACGGGACCTGACCTGGACCGATGCCGACCCGGGTGCCGAGGCGATGTTGAAGCTCCAGCGGTACCGGGGTGGGGTCAAGGGCCCCGTGATGCTCGCGCCCGGGTTCGCGATGGCGGCCAGCCAGTTCCTGGTGGACACCCTCGAGCCGAACCTCGTCGAGCAGCTCGTGGCCGCCGGGTACGACGTCTGGCTCTTCGACTACCGAGCCGGCATCGACATGCCGACGTCGAGGACCAACTTCACCGTCGACGACGTCGCCACGGTGGACTGGCCGGCAGCGGTCGGGAAGGTGCGCGAGATCTCCGGCGCCGACTCGGTCCAGGTCATCGCCCACTGCGTCGGGTCGATGTCGCTCCAGATGGCGCTGCTCGCGGGTATGGAGGGCGTGCGGTCGGCCATCACCTCCCAGGTCACCGTCCACCCACGGATGCACTGGTCGATGCGCATCAAGACCAGGCTGCGGATCCCTCGATTGCTGGAAGGGCTCGGCGTTCGCACGGTCGAACCGGAGACCGATCTGACCATCTCGGACCGGCTGCTCGACGTCGCCGTCCGGGTCAACCCGCTGCTCCGTGGTGAGCGCTGCAACAACCCGGTGTGCCGCTGGGTGTTCTTCTTCTTCGGGCCCACCCACGTCCACGATCAACTCGACCCGCGGACCCACCACCGGATCGCGGAGTTGTTCGGCGTCGCCAGCCTCGAGGCACTGGACCACATCGCGCAGTGCGTCAACGCCGGCCACGTCGTCGACAGTGCCGGGCGCGACGTCTACCTGCCGTTCATCGAGCGGTTCAGGGTCCCGATCACGTTCCTGGTGGGGGAGCGGAACAAGATCTTCTATCCGTCCAGCACGCGCGCCACCCTCGCCTGGTTGAAGGAGAACACGCCGCCGGAGCAGTTCGACGAGCTGTACCGGGAGCTGTCGCTCGGAACATACGCGCACCTGGACAACTTCATCGGCAAGAACGCCCCGACCGAGGTGTTCCCGCGGCTGATCGAGGACCTCGACCGGTTCAACTAGGCAGTTGGGCCAGCGCGGCCTCTGTTCGGCGCGTCATGTCCTGGGCTCCCATGCGCTGATGACGGAGCAGCGCGTCCTCGAGATGGTCACGAGCTGTCTCGGGGTCGCCGAGCACGGCCGCCATGCGACCGAGGTGGTGGGAGACCGACCCCCAGAACGTGACCTGCCCCATCATGGCGTTGCGGGCGGCGTAGGGAGCGAACGCGTCGGTGATCACCCGCGCCATGTGACGGTCGCCGGTCAGCGCCACGGTGTCCGCGGCCGCCGCGACGACGGAGAAGAACTCGAGGCGCGGCTCGGCGGACACGAAGCGTTCGAGGTCCAAGCTGTCGAGCTCGGCGATGGCGGTGTCGAGGTCACCGCGCTCGGCGGCGATCCACATGCAACGGGCGCGCCACATGGGCCGATCCGGACCGGCCTCGGCCACACGGCTCCACCATTGGGCGGATGGCTCGAGATCGCCCTGCGCGCGCCGCCACATCAGCACCTGGTTCTCGAACGCCACCCGGGCCTGGAACCACTTCCCGTGACTCGTCTGCAGTTCGAGCGCCTCCGACGACAGGCGGGTGGCCTCGTCGTAGTTCTCGGCGAGACCCTGCACGGTCGCCCGGAAGTTGAGCGCCAGTCGGCGGTGCTCGCTGTAGCCCAGCCGATCCGCGAGCCGGGCGTGGCGGCGGGTCAGCTCGATGGCGTTGTCGAAGTCGCCGAGCTCGAGAAGCAGGTGCAGGCGGCACTTCCCTGCGGCCAGGAGCACCTCCAGGTCGCCCAGCCGGGTGACCGCGTTGTCGAGGTCGGTCAGGATCCGGAGGCGGCGGTTGGCCTCGTCGGGAGCGTTCAGGGCCCAGAAGGCGGCGATGCCGACCCGCGCCTGCAGGTGGGGGTCGTCTTCCGCGTCCGCCAGTGCGATCGCCTCCTCGCACCAGGCCACGCGCGTCGCCCGAGGTGCCAGCCAGTACTCGACCTGCGCGAGGCGCGATCTGATACGAGCTCGGCGGGAGGGGTCGAGGGCCCTGGCATCGGCTTCGGCCAGCAGGTCGAGGACACGCTCGTCGGCCACGTCCTCGGCCATGGGGAGATCGCCGCCGTACAGGAGCGCGGCGTCGGCGAGCAGGTCGGAGCGGTCGGTCGTGCGGGCGGCGTCGGCGGCCTCGACGCAGGCGTCCTTGGCCGCGTTGACGTCGCCGGCCGCGTTCTCGGTGGCGGCGAGGTCGAGGTGCAGTCGCGCTCGGGCTTCGGGGTCGCCGCCCTGGCGCGACAAGAGGTCGATCGCCTGACGGAGGTGGTCGCCGGCGATGTCGTAGCCGAAGCGACGGCGGGCTTCGACGGCGGCCTCGCTGAGGCGGGTGACGGCCAGTCCGAGGTCGCCGGCGCGCCCGGCGCTGGCCCAGTGCTGCCCGAGGGTCGCCGCATCGACGGGAACGCCCTGCTCGCGCCGGCGCTCCAGCGCCTCTGCGATCGAGCGATGGCGGACCGGGAGCGAACCTGCCGGCACCAGGGACCTGACGGTTTCGCCCAGCAGAGGATGCGTGAACTCGAACAGGCCCGGGTCGCCGTCGACCGGACCGACGAGGAAGTCGGCTGTGAGTTCGTTGACCGCCTCGCTGGCGGCGGCGGGCTCGAGGCCCGCGCCTTCGCCGGCGAGCATCGCGTCGAAGGGGTCACCCAGCAGCGATGCCACCTCGGCGAGGGCTCGCGCCTGGACCGAGTAGCCGGTCAGCCGCGCCATCGTCCGCTCCTGCACCGTCCGCGGAACACCCAGGCTCGGGTCGCGGCGACGGCGTGTGTCGAGCAGTGACTCCGTGACGAGGAGCGCGTTGCCGGACGTCGCGGTCCAGAGCGCTTCGACGGTCTCAGGATCGAGGCCTTGCTGCGCCGCCAGCTCACCGACCGCCGCCTGGCTCAGGGGCCGGAGGTCGACGCGACGCAATCGGTCGGCCTCGGCCACCCGTCCCATCATCGACGCCAGCGCGGCGTTGCCGGAGGTGGAGACTGGGCGCGTCGCCGCGACGAGCCGCACGTCGA
>JBCCFK010000306.1:0-4676 GCA_039029775.1 Actinomycetota bacterium
ATCGCCGCGTCGGCGGCGATCGTGTCGGGCCCGATCGCGCGCCGGCGCTCCCGGCCGGCGCCGCTTGACGAGGTACTGGCGCTCGTCCGCGCGGCTCAGCAGCTCCGACGGGGTCCGCGCCTGAGCGGCGTACGCGATCCCGCACGAGAGGCCCGCCGCCGAGGGCGCAGAGGCGCGGACCGCCCTGGTGGCACGGCGCGCGAGGCCTTCTGCTCGCAGCAGGGCCCCGCTGCGCAACAGGATGCAGAACTCGTCGCCACCGAGCCGCGCGGCGAGGCCGTCGAGCCCGTCGACGAGGTCGGTCAGGACCCGGGCGACGGCCTTCAGGACGTCGTCGCCGGCAGCGTGCCCCCGGGTGTCGTTCACGCGCTTGAGTCCGTCGACGTCGCACATGATCAACGCGGCATCGGCACGTCGTTCGGGTGGGCCCGAGAACAGCCAGGCGAGTTCGTTCTCGAGGCGACGCCGATTGGCCAGCCCGGTCAGCTGATCGCCGTGGGCGAGCGCGTCCAGGCGCCGCCGCTCCTGGTGGCGTTCGAGCGCGGTCGACAGCGCCGCCGCGATCTGGGGAACGACTTCGTCGTCGGGGTCGTCGGTGACCCCCCAGACGATCCCCCAGAGGTGATCCGTCCGCACCGGCGCCAGCGCGACGCTCCGACCGCCCGTGCCGATCGTCGTCGGCCGGTCGAGGCCGTGCATCGCCGCGGTGGCGGCGATCGGCCGCCACTGCTCCGTCTCGGGACCGGCGGAGGCCACCGGCGAGAGGAGTTCCCCGTCCGAGCGATGCACGCCGAGGGAGCGGTGCACGCCGGTCGGCCAGGACACGTCGACGAGGACACGAGCCATGTCCTCGGGGCTCTCCAGGTGTTGGACGAGCGCGGAGACGGGAACCTGCGGGGTGTCCGTGGCGCCGTTGACCTGGCCGATCACCGCCATCGCGCCGGCGGGTGTCGCGTGCTCGACGATCGAGCGAACGTCGTGGCGGCGGAGCAGATCGAACGCCTGGTCGGCGAGCTCGGCGTCAACGGCGCCGCCGGCCGCCTCCTTCATGACCTCGAGGCGCCGGTCCCAGTCGAGGGGCGCCAGGCGCCGTTGCGAGACCAACAGATCGGTGAGCGCCACGAGTCGGGCACCGAAGGGGATCTCGCCGCCTACGAGCCCACCGGGCAGGCCCGAACCGTCGATGCGTTCGTGGCGGTGACGCAGCGAGGCGGCGGCCGCTCGAAGGTCGCCCACCTGGTCGAGTACCTGGGCTGCCTCGGCCGGGGCCTCGCCCGGCGGCAACCTCAGGACGACGCGGCCGAAGTCGGCGAGCAGACATCCGACGAGGGCAGCCCGCCGGGTCTCGGCACCGAGCCGTTGTGTCATGAGGTCGGCCAGCACCACCCGTCGGGCGGCGACGGTGGCAGCCGCCGGCTGCATGCTCGCGATCGTCGCGAAGAGCGCGGCGGCGCTCGCCGAGCCCGCGATCTCCGATTCACCCGCGCTGTCCATGCTGTCCGACCCGAGTTTCCGCCTACCCACGGGCGACGCTAGCAGTCCGGGTCGCGACCGCGTTCGGGGCGGCGAGGCGCCGCTACGCTGAGCTGCGTGAGCACCCGCATGTTGATCATCGCCTCCCTCCTGTGCGGACTGGCGATCCTCATCGCGTTCACCGTCCAGGTGCTGATCGCGTCCTGAGCCGGGTCGGCGCGCCGGGTCCTGGGAAGGCGAGGTCCGCGGGATAGGCTCCACCTCATGCCCGAGGATGCAACGAACTTCGACCTTGTCGTGATCGGTGGAGGCCCCGGGGGATACGGGGCGGCTCTCTATGGCGCATCGGCTGGACTCGATGTGGCGCTCGTGGAGATGAACAAGCTCGGCGGCACATGCCTGCACGTCGGCTGCATCCCCGCCAAGGAGCTCCTGGAGACCGCAGCGGTGATCCGCACGGTCCACGAGGCCGGGGAGTTCGGCGTGAACACCTCGGCGCCCACCCTCGATCTCGCCGTCACGATGGAACGCAAGCAGCGCGTGATCGACCAGCTCGTCGGCGGCGTCGGTCAGCTGCTGAAGGGACGCAAGGTCACCGTCTTCGACGGCACCGGTGCCCTCGGTGCGGGCCACCAGGTGTCGATCAGCGGTGGGGAGTCGGGCGACGTCACGATCACCGGCCGCAACGTGGTGCTGGCCAGCGGATCGAAGCCGCGGACGATTCCCGGCTTCGAGGTCGACGGCTCCACGATCATGACCTCCGACGAGTTCCTGTCGATGGATCGGGTGCCCGCGACGGCGGCGATCATCGGCGGCGGGGCCATCGGCTGCGAGTTCGCGTCGACCCTGGCCGACTTCGGTGCCCAGGTGACGATCCTCGAAGCCCTCCCGAACATCCTCGCCGGCTGTGACGACGACGTGACCAAAACCGTCGCTCGGGCATTCAAGAAGCGTGGGATCGAGGTGAAGACCGGCGTCATGGTCAACGGCCACGAGCCCCACGCCAACGGCACGGTGCTGGACCTGGGCGACGAGAAGCTCGACGTCGAGATGGTGGTCGTCAGCGTCGGTCGACGCCCGTACGCCGACCTGCTCGGACTTCAGGGCACGAACGTGCAGGTCGACGAGCGCGGCTTCGTCGTCGTCGACGACCTGTGTCGCACCCACGAGCCGGGTGTGTATGCGATCGGCGACCTCGTGGCAACGCCCCAGCTCGCACACGTGGGCTTCGCCGAGGCGATCATGGTCGTGAAGCACATGCTCGGCGAGCCGGCGATGCCGATCGACTACGGCAAGGTCCCGTGGGCGATCTACTGCCAGCCCGAGGTGGCCTTCGCCGGCCACACCGAGGAGTCGGCCAAGGAGGCCGGCTACGACGTCATGGTCTCCAAGCATCGCTTCACCGGCAACTCCCGCGCACTGATCGTGAACGCGACCGAGGGCATGGTCAAGATCATCGCCGAGAAGGAGGCCGACGGGACTGCCGGCCAGATTCTCGGGGTTCACATGGCAGGTCCGTGGGTGACCGAGCAGCTCGGTCAGGGCTACCTGGCCGTCAACTGGGAGGCCACGGTCGACGAGGTCGCGGAATTCATCCAGCCCCATCCAACGTTGAGCGAACTGTTCGGCGAGTCGGTGCTGGCGATGACCGGTCGCTCGCTCCACGGCTGACCCGCAGTTTCGATCCAGGGCGACCCACCCGATCCGGAGTCCGGAGGTAGGACACCACATGGCAGATGTCACGATGCCCCAGCTGGGCGAGACCGTCACCGAGGGGACGATCACCCGGTGGTTCAAGGCGGTGGGTGAGACCGTTGCCGAGGACGAGGTGTTGTTCGAGGTGTCGACCGACAAGGTCGATTCGGAGGTGCCGTCGCCGGTGTCCGGTGTGGTGACCGAGATCCGTGTGCCCGAGGGTGACATCGCCGAGGTGGGTCAGGTCCTGGCCGTGGTCTCCGCCGACGGCGCCGCACCCGCGGCCGCGCCCGCCGCTGCTGCTCCGACCCCGGAGGCCGCGCCGGCTCCTGCACCCGAACCGGCGGCCCCCGCGCCTCCGCCTCCTCCGCCCGCTCCGGCCGCGGAGCCGTCAGGGCCCGGACTGGGGAGCGATCTGCCGTTGTCGCCGGTCGTCAGGCGTCTCATCAACCAGTCCGGGATCGATCCGTCCACGGTGACCCCGACCGGTCTGGGGGGTCGGATCACCAGAGCCGACGTCGAGAAGGCGATCAGCGAGCAGGGCCTCTCCACGGCACCACAGCCGACGAGCGCCCCGGCACCTGCGGCGGCCGCTGCACCGGAGCCCGCGCCGGCGCCCGCCCCCGCGCCACCCGCAGCCGCCCCGTCAGCTGCTCCGGCAGCCGGCGCCGATGGCGAGACCCGGGTGCCGATGAACAACATCAGGCGCCTCACCGGCGATCACATGGTCATGTCGAAGGCCACTTCGCCGCACGTCCTGACCGCGGTCGAGGTCGACTTCGAGAAGGTGGAGGTCGTCCGCCAGCGCCACAAGGGCGAGTGGAAGTCCGAAGAGGGCTTCAGCCTGACCTACCTGCCGTTCATCGCGCGTGCCGTCGTCGACGCGATCCGCGAGTTCCCGCACATCAACGCCAGCGTCGGCGACAACGAGCTGGTGCTGCACCAGGACGTCAACCTGGCCATCGCGGTCGATCTCGACTTCCAGGGGTTGCTGGCGCCGGTCATCAAGGCAGCCGACTCCAAACGGCTCCGGCACCTCAGTCGCGAGATCGTCGACCTCGCGAACCGCGCGAGGGCCAAGAAGCTCGCGGCGGACGAGATCATGGGTGGCACGTTCACCATCACGAACCCCGGCCAGTACGGCACGATGATGCAGTTCCCGATCATCAACCAGCCTCAGGTCGCGATCCTGTCGACCGACGGCATCCGCCGGAAGCCGGTCGTGATCACCGACGACGCGGGGAACGAGGGGATCGCGATCCACTCCGTCGGCATCCTGGCGCTGGCCTGGGACCACCGAGCATTCGACGGTGCCTACGTCGCGGCGTTCCTCGACCACCTCCGCACGATCATCGAGACGCGCGACTGGGAAGCCGAGATCTCGTGACCGTCCGGTCGGCGCTCGCGCGGCCTGCGCCGCAGGGGGTCCCGGCCGAGCGCGATCGGCAGCTGCACGTGCGGTGGCTCGGTCGGGTGCGCTACCGGGACGCGCTCGCCGTGCAGCACCG
>JBCCFK010000307.1:0-4648 GCA_039029775.1 Actinomycetota bacterium
ACCCAGGCCCGGTGGACGCGCCCGGGTTCGCAGGAGTCGAGCAGGCCGTCGATCAGCTCGTGCTGCATCGTGCCCCGGCCGTAGGTGGAGTGGGAGTAGACGAACGCGTCGTAGTCGATGCCGCCGCGCTCCAGGAGCTTCCTCGAGCTGAGGCTGTCCTTGCCTCCGCCGCACAGCATCAGGAACGGGGTCTCGCCCGCCGCAACGGTTGCTGCTGGGGTCGAGACCTCGGTCAGGGGAGGTGTCGGGAGCCGGTACTCGGGCAGGTCGTTCTCGTAGCGCCAGACGGCCCAGACGTTGTGGAACACGGCCTCCCACAGTTCCCAGAACGCCGGGGTCACCAGATCCGCGTAGGGCCCGAAGTCGAGCTGGTCCGGGCCGAGGCTCAGGGCCTTGTTGGCCTCATAGGCCAGGATGTGGAACTCGACGAGCCGGAGGTGATCAGGGCCATAGACGGCCTCGAGTTCGTCGAAATCGACGGTGTCGTACCAGTAGGTCGTGGTGAAGGCGAAGTCGTCGACCCGGTACCGGAGGTGCAGGTGGTGTCGGCCGCGGATCACGGGGTCGAGCGCGAGCGTGCTCATGCGGCGGACTCCAGCGCGACCCGACGATGCAGGAGGCGCGCGTGACCGACGAAGTCGTTGATCGGGTAGTGGAGCGTGAACCGGTTGTCCCACAGCACCAGTTGGCCCGGCTCCCACTGCACCCTGCAGATGAACTCGGGCCGGGTGATGTGGGTTTCGAGGAAGCCGAGCAGGGGCCTGGTCTCGGCCGGCGTCATGCCCTCGAACCTGGTGATGAACATCGTGTTCACGTAGAGGCCCTCGAGCCCTGTCACCGGGTGCCGTCTGACGACCGGGTGGACGGCGGTGAGGCCGTCGCGGTCGGGGCGGCCCGGCCCGTCGTAGGAGTGCACGGCACGCAGCCCTCGCACCATGTCCTGCATCGCGGGGCTCAACGCCCCGAACGCTGCGATCGAACTGGCGAACAGCGTGTCGCCGCCCGACGGCGGGACGACCGATGCGTAGAGGCCGGTGATCGAGCCGCACGGGTCGAGGAACGTCACGTCGGCGTGCCAGCCGTCCCCACCGAAGAGGCGGGCGCCGTCGGGCTCCTTGCGAAGCTCGAGTACCTCCGGTAGATCCGGCACGAAGACCACGCCCTCGTCGGGATGGTGGACGTGGGCCGGGCCGAACGCACCCATGAACTCGTGCAGCGATGACGGGTCGAGGTCCTGGCCAGGCAACGCGACCACCAAGCGGTCGGCGAGCCACGTGCCGATCGTATCGACGTCCTCGAGCGGGATCGGGTTCGCCGAGTCGCCGACGACGGCGCCGATCTGGGCTGAGAGGGGAGCGACGCCGACCATTCGCCGGACACTAGTGCGGGTGCGGGCGGCCGAATCCCCACGGCTCGTCGATCGGGATTCAGTACGCTCCCACGGTGATCAGACGTCGTTCGGCCTCCTGGGTCTTCTCCGTGCTGTCGGCATCGTTGTCGATGGGCTATGGCGTGCTGTTCACCGTGGTCGGCGACTTCCGCGACGAGTACGGCATCAGTGAGACCGCCATCGGGGCCGTGATCGGCACGGGCTTCCTGGCGGCGTTCGTCGCCCAGGTGTTCATCGCCCCACTCGCCGACCGGGGCCGGGCGCGGGAGCTCGTGATGATCGGGGTCTTGTTGAACGTCGTCGGCCTGGTGTTCATGGCGTTCGGTGAGAGCCTCGGGCCGATCCTGCTCGGCCGCATCGTGTCCGGCATCGGCATCGGGACCGCCTTGCCGGCGATCCGCCGGATCGTGATCCTGGCCGACCCGGACAACCTGGGCGAGAACCTGGGACGGCTCCTGTCGGCGGACGTGTTCGGCTTCGCCATGGGCCCGGCGGTCTCCGCGGTCCTGGTCGGCCCGCTGGGCCTGGCTGCGCCCTTCCTGGTGGTCGCCGGGCTGACGGTGGCGGCGCTGGTGCCCGCCCTGACGGTGACGGTGGACGACGTGCGCGACGAGAGTGGGCAGCGGCTGGCCGTCGACCTGCTGAAGTCCCGACTGGTCGCCGGCGCGGTCGTGCTGGGAGCGACCGCGTTCATGATGGTGGGCGCGTTCGACGCGCTCTGGGACATCGTGCACGAAGACCTGGAGACCGCGACATGGATGGCGAATCTCGGCATCACCCTCTTTGCCGTTCCCCTGGTGATCCTCGGGCCGACCGCAGGTCGCTGGGCGCAGCAGTACGGGCCGTACCGCCTCGCGTCGGTTGGACTGTTGATCGGCTCGGTGTTCATTTTCCTCTACGGCCAGGTGCCCACCGGCGAGTGGATCTTCGCCGTCGCGATGGTGCACGCCGTCACCGACGGGCTCACGTTCGCGGCGTCCGGGGTGGCCATCGCCATGGTCGTCCCCGAGGCGCGCCAGGCCGGCGCACAGGGGGTCATGGGCGCCGCCCAGGCCCTGATCGCCGGTATCACGGCGATCGTGATCGGCGGCCTCTACGACGCGAACGGGAGGGCGGTCGCCTACGGCGTCGCTGCGGTTGCCATGGTCTGCTTCGTCGTCATCGGGATGGCGTTGGCCGCCGAGTTCTGGACCAGGGGGCGCCACCGCGAGGTCGTCGTCGAGACGGTCTCCTGACGCTTCACACCGACTCCAGGAGCTCCTTCAGTCGTCGGTAGTCCTTCGTCACACTCGACCGGACCAGCCGGTCGAGCACCGGGCCGAGCAGTCGCATCGCCCGCGGCGCCTCGCCGCGAACGCGCGCATGAACGCGGCATCGGTCGTCCCCGATCGGCTCCACCGAGCGGGTGACGTCGATGGGCATCGAGCCTCCGGTGCTGACGATCCGGATGAGTCGGCCGTCTTCGAATTCGGTGACCTCGAACGACGACCGAATCGTCTTGCCGAGGAACGACGCGACCTGGTCGTAGGTCGATCCGAGCCGGAGCGGGGGATCACTCGTCCATTCACACGACTGCTGGCCCTTCTGCCACGTCGGATTGTTCGCCATGTCGGCCAGGTAGGCGAACACCTCGTCCGCCGGTCGTCCGATCTCGATGGATGCGGTGATGTCGGTCATGGGGTTCTCCCGGGGTTGGGCGGTCCGGCGAGTGCCGGCACCAGGGTGGACACGACGAGGCTCGCCAACTCGTCCGGGTCGCGGCGTCCCAGTTCGTCGGGGTCGGCGAGGATTGCGCCGAGCGTGCCGAACACGCACCAGCGCACGCGCCACGCGAGGAGGTCGGGCGGCACCTGGGGGAGCGCAGCGGCCAGATGGGGTTGGAAGGCGGTCGCGACCGGGACGAAGCGCCGCTGCACCAGTTCGGTCACGAAGCGTTCGGGCTCGAGGTAGATCGCGCCCATCAGGCGGCCCCGACCGGCGCCGCGAGACTCGAGCGTCGTCGCCGCGTCGATGTCGGGTCGGACCAGCGCCTCGACGAGCGCAGGGAGGGTTGGCGACGGCCCCAGGTGCTCGAGGAGCTCGAGTCGCCGGTCGTTGAGGGGCACGAGCACCCGGTCGAGCACCGCCTCGGCCAGGGATTCGCGGCCCTTGAAGTGGTAGTGGACGGCGCCCGGGTCGACGCCCGCCTGGCGCATCACGGCCCGCAGCGACGCCGAGGAGATGCCGTCGACGGCGAACCGGTCCTCGGCGGCGTCGAGCAATGCGACGATCGTCGATTCAGTCACCTGACGGACAGTATTCAGTCATTTGACTGAGTGCAAGCGGTGTCCTCGGGGCCCGTCCGATCGTCCTGTGGTCGCCCCGTCGACCCGCGATGGGCCATGATGCGGAGATGGCCGGCAATCCACAGCCGCTCGGCGGCAATGAGATGCCTCGGTTCGGAGGGATCGCGACGTTCATGCGTCTTCCCGGGACGACACCGCTCGACGACCTGGACGTCGCCGTCGTCGGCGTTCCCTTCGACATCGGCACGTCGAACCGTCCCGGTGCGAGGTTCGGTCCACGGGGCATACGCGACGAGTCTGTGCTCCTGCGTCCGTACAACATGGCGACTCGAGCAGCGCCCTTCGACAGCCTTCGCATCGACGACACCGGTGACGTCGCGACGAATCCGTACAACCTGGCCGACTCGGTGGAGCGGATCACACGTCACTACCAGGGCCTGCTCGCCGCGCAGGTCATCCCGGTGACGCTCGGCGGCGATCACACGATCGCGCTGCCGATCCTGCGCGCCGTCGTCGAGCGTCACGGGCCTGTCGGGCTCGTCCACGTGGACGCGCACACCGACATCAACGACGACATGTTCGGCGAGAAGATCGCGCACGGGACGCCCTTTCGTCGTGCGGTCGAGGAGGGGCTCCTGGACTGCGACCGGGTCGTCCAGATCGGCATGCGTGGTACGGGGTATGCAGCCGACGACTTCGACTGGTCCCGCGAACAGGGGTTCCGGGTCGTCCAGATCGAGGAGTGTTGGCACCGCAGTCTCGCTCCGCTCATGGCCGAGGTCCGCGAGCAGGTGGGCGGGGGGCCGGTGTACCTCAGCTTCGACATCGACGGCCTCGACCCGGCATTCGCATGGGGGACCGGGACGCCTGAGATCGCTGGGCTGACCGTGCCCCAGGCGCTCGAGATCATCCGTGGCTGCCGCTCACTGGACCTCGTCGGTTGTGACCTGGTCGAGGTCGCCCCCGCCTACGA
>JBCCFK010000308.1:0-4594 GCA_039029775.1 Actinomycetota bacterium
CGGCGAGCAGCGTCATCAGGTCGAAGAAGTGGCAGCACTTCTCCACGAGCGTGCCTCCGGTGTTCTCGCTGAAGCGGTTCCAGTCGCCGACCTTGACCAGGAACGGGAACCGGTGCTCGCGGATCGCGACCATCTGGACGTCGCCGGCGACGCCTGTCCCGAGCTCCTCGATCAGTCGGGCCACGGGTGGCATGTACCGGTACTCGAGCCCGACCCACACCAGACCCGAGCGCCCCTCGGCGAGCTTGATGACCTCCTTGCAGTCCTCGACGGTGGTGCACATCGGCTTCTCGATCAGCACGGGGATGTCGGTGGCGAGGACGTCGCGGAGGACGTCGATGTGGGTCATGTTGGGCGAGGCGACGACCACCGCGTCGAGATCGCCGGCATCGAGGAGCGCCCGATGGTCGGCGAAGACCTGGACGGCGCCGGCGGCTGCCGCCTGGCCGGCGTCTCGCGACTGCGGATGGGGGTCGGCGACGGCGGTGACCACTGCGCCGTCGAGTGCGTTGACGTTCTCGATGTGCTCGACGCCCATCATGCCGGTGCCGATGACGCCGTATCGGAGCTCGTCCATGCGGGGGGACTCTATCGTCTCGGCCATAGTGTGTAAGCGCTTACATCGCGTCGTTGACGGCGGATTTCGATGCGGACATGATCAGGATTCCCGCCGGCGCGTGCCGGCCACGTACCAGGCCGACCAGGCCGGAGGAACACGCCCATGGCAGCAGGCATCGTCAACGGCGCATCACGCGTCATCGGTGAGAGCGGGTTCGAGGTCGGACCCTTCTCGTACGGCCTCTGGCGGTTCACCACCCCCGATGTCGACGCGGCGCAGGGCCTGATCGAGACCGCCCTGGACGCAGGCATGAACCTGATCGACACCGCCGACGTCTACGGCTTCGATTGGGGTGGCACGGGCTTCGGGACCGTCGAGGAGTTGCTGGGCAAGGTCCTGGCGCAGGCGCCGGGGCTCCGAGATCGCATGGTCCTCGCGACCAAAGGCGGCATCCGCCCACCGATCCCGTACGACTCGAGCCCGGCCGCGTTGCGAGGGGCCTGCGAGGACTCGTTGCGTCGCCTCGGTGTCGAGGTCATCGACCTCTACCAGATCCATCGGCCGGACATGCTCACGCATCCCGCCGACGTCGCGTCGACCCTCGCCGCGCTGCGCGATGAGGGCAAGATCCGGGAGGTCGGTGTGTCGAACCACACCCCGGCGCAGGTCGCCGCGCTCCAGGCTCACCTGCCGTTCCCGATCGCCACGAACCAGCCCGAGTTCTCGGCGGCGGTGACCGATCCGATGCGCGATGGCACCCTCGACCAGTGCATGCAGAACGGCACGGCGCCGATGGCCTGGAGCCCGCTCGCCGGTGGCCGGCTGGCAACCGGCGTCGACGTCGCACCCGCCCTCGTCGAGACGCTCGACGAGCTCGCGGCGCGCGAGGGGGTGGATCGTTCGATCATCGCTCTGGCGTTCGTGCTGGCACACCCGTCGGCGCCCATCTGCATCGTGGGGACGCAGACGCCGGAGCGCATCACGGGCTCGCTGGCCGCGCTCGGCGTGACCCTCGATCGCAACGACGTGTACGACCTGGTCGAGGCCTCCGAGGGCCAGCCTCTGCCCTGACCCTCGATCGCAACGACGTGTACGACCTGGTCGAGGCCTCCGAGGGCCAGCCTCTGCCGTGACCCCCGCCCGCAACGGCGTGTACGACCTGGTCGGGGCCTCCGAGGGCCTGCCTCTGCCGTGACCCCCGCCTGTCAGCGCGCCTGGCGGCAGGCGGCGGCGAAGCGCCGTGCCCCCGCCGCGTGCGGTTCGTCTCCCGACCAGACGAGGCGGACCGGCTGACGAAAGCCGATGGCGTCCCTGGCGACGCGGAGTCGGCCGGCATCCACCTCCTGAGCGGCGTCCGCCTCCGACACGACCGCCACCCCGACGCCCAGCACGGCCGCGGTCAGGACGGCCTCCGTCGTCGGTGCCTCGGAAGCGGGTGTGTCGCGCAGCGGGTGCCCCGCGCCGGCCAGCGCGTCCTCGATGACGTCGCGGGTGCCCGACCCGCGGTCTCGCAGCACGATGGCGGTGCCGGCCAGTTCGGCCGGGGAGACGGCCTGGCGGCGACCGGCCCACGGGCGGTCCGGTCGCACGACGACCCGCAGCGGCCACGACGCGACGACCTCGCTGGCGAGGGAGAGCGGGGCGGCCGGCCCGTCGACGAGCCCGATGTCGGCTGATCCTTCTCGGACCAGTGCGCACGCCTCGAGCGTCGGTGCGATCCGGAGGTCGACGGCGAGCGCCGGCGACGTCGCCGCGAGCGCGGCGCAGACGCGGGGGACGAGGTGGCGCGCGACACCGGCCGTCGCCGCGACCGTGGTGTGGAGCCGGCGCTGGTCGCGCAGGGATCGGGCCTCGTCTGCCATCGACCCGGCGGCCTCGACCACCTCCCGGCACCAGCGGGCGACCTCCCGACCGTCGGGGGTCAGGGTCGAACCGGATGCGGTCCGGTCGAGCAGGGTCAGGCCCAGCTGACGTTCGAGCTTTCGGACCCGCTGGCTCGCCGAGGGTTGGCTCAGCCCGTGACGCGCTGCGGCTTTGGAGATGCTTCCGAGGTCGACCACGCTCAGATAGAGGTGGGCTGACGCGAGGTCGAGGTCGAGGAGTGGCTCGGACACCGGACCAGGATGCCATGGGCCATAGCCAACGGCTATTACCTGACAGTCGATTCTCCACTATCACGCCTGCGGCCCTCCCGCGAGGCTGGCGGAGGAGGGGACGAGATGACTGCTGCAGACGTACCGACACGGATCGCGACGGGGCCCACGGGCGGTGTCGTGGCGCCATTGGGGGTTCGGGAGGTGATCGAGGCGGGCCTGTTCGTCGGGCCGGTCGCCTTCGATCTCGCGTCGCCCGGATCGCCGACGGCGCTGGCCGAACTGGAGCGTCCGCTGGCGTCGCGCACCCTGGTCGTCACGTCTCCGACCTCAGGCGCATCGGCTCCCGGTCGGGCCGATCGCTGGGCCGACCTGGCGTTCGCGCTCCGTGTCCCTCCCGGAGCGCACGCCGGCGGCCTCGTAGACCTCGGTCGTACCGTCGAGGAGAGCCTCGCCGAACAGGGGTTGGATCGGTTCGACGTCCTGCTGCTCGACGGGACGGATCCCTTCGACCATCCCGCATCGGTCGCCGACCGCGTGGCGGCAGCGTTGGCCGCGGGCGCGGTCGGGTCTCTCGGGCTGCTCCGCCACACGCCGGCTCAGGTCCGCGCCCTGCTGGCCCATCTGCCGTCGGACCTGCACCTGGCACTGCTCGGCGTCGCGTTGCCGGACGTCTCGGTGTCCTCGCTGCAGCAGGGTGGACTCGACCTCGCGCTCGAACTCGGCACCGTCCCGGTGGTGGGGTTCCACGCGGGACTGTGCCTGCCCGGTCGCGCCACGGCGGACCCCGAGAGCGTGGCGGTCCTGCTGCACCACCCGGCGAGGCCCCTGTTGTTGGTCGACCACGATGACCTCGCGGGTCGCGCGATCGCGACGGAATCGTTGCTTCGCGATCTGGATCGGGCGACGATCCATAGACTCCTCGACGCCTGATACGCGTCCGTTCGAACCGACCCCGGGAGAAGCCGTGTCCAACCCACCGGAGATCAGCTGGTTCTCAGCGCTCTGCGACGACGACTACGAGTTCCTCGGTGTGCCCGACCCGGAGCTCCAGAGCTCCTGGGAGCACTGCCGAGACATCGTGCTGAACGCCGACCGCCACGGGTTCGACAACATCCTGCTGCCGTCGGGGTACGCCCTCGGGATCGACTCGGTCGCGTTCGCCGGAGGCATCGCCCCGCTGACGGAACAGATCCACCTGCTGCTTGCCGTGCGCATGGGTGAGATGTGGCTTCCGCAGCTCGCCCGCCAGCTCGCCACCATCGACCGGATGTGCGGAGGGCGCCTGACGATCAACATCATCTCGAGCGATCTGCCGGGGCAGGCGCTCGAGTCAGAACCTCGGTATCAGCGGACGATCGAGTACATGCAGGTGCTGCGTCAGCTGCTCGACGGACAGTCGATCGACTTCCACGGCGACTTCGTCGACCTCGAGCTCGACCCGCCGCGCGTCCGAACGGTGGACGGCACCTGCCCGCCCTTCTACTTCGGTGGCTTCTCGCCCGCGGCGAAGGAGTGCGCCGCACAGGAGGCCGACGTCTTCCTGACGTGGCCGGACACGGTGTCGTCGGTGGGCGAGACCGTCGTCGACATGCGAGCGCGCGCCGCTCGCCACGGCCGTGAGCTCAGGTACGGGCTGCGCGCGCACATGATCGTCCGGGGGAGCGAGGCCGAGGCTCGCGCCGCAGCCGACCGGCTGGTCTCCCGGCTCGACGCCGACACCGGGGAGACCATCCGGAACCGGTCACTGGACACCCAGTCGGTCGGCGTCTCTCGGCAGAACCAGCTGCGTGAGGGAGCGGACGACGACGGCTACGCCGAGGCGAACCTCTGGACCGGCGTCGGCCGCGCCCGCAGTGGTGCCGGCGCGGCGATCGTCGGCGACCCCGATCAGGTCGTCGCCAAGCTCGAGGCCTACCGCGACGTCGGCATCGACGCCTTC
>JBCCFK010000309.1:0-4568 GCA_039029775.1 Actinomycetota bacterium
CGAAGACGTCCTGGGTCGCGACGAGAACCGGCCCGGTGTTGTTCCGCGCCCGGTCGGTGGCGTCGGTCAGCGACCGGGCGGCCAGGAACGCGACGAGCGCGGCGACGGCGAGGACCACGACACACACGACCGACGCCAGACGGAACTGGGCGGGGGTGGTTCGTCCGGTCGCGACAGCGCGCTCGATCGCCGAGGTCGTGGACATCAGCGCTCACTGTACGCGCTGGGGTCAGCGGGGTCGGGCGGCGTCGTCGAGGGCTCGCCGGATGCGTTGTTCGCTCACCGGACCGTCGGTGCCGACGTGTTGGGCGAACAGTGACACCCGCAGTTCCTGCAGCTGCCACAGCACGTCCTCCAGGGCCGGCGTGAGGCCGAGCTGGTCGACGAGGGAGTCGTGTTGTCGATCCAGGGCGTGGACGCGGCGGGTCTTGTCGGCGTCTCGCTGCGGGTCCTCGGGCAGGCGCTCGACCCGATGTGCCGCGGCCTCGACGTAGCGGCGGATCTTCGGGAGGTTCCGGGCCCCGACGGCGGTCAGGAAACCCGGGTAGACGAGGCCGTCGAGCTGGTAGCGGACGTCGGAGACCGAGACGGCGAACTTGTCGTCGGTGCGGGTCGCGAGCCGGGCCTCGACGCGATCGAGGTCTCGCAGGATGTCCGCCGAGATGGCGCCGAGGCGGCCGATGCGCTTTGGCAGGTCGTCGCGGACGTGGTGGAGCAGCCGATCCCACGCGGTCGCGGTCCAGGCGGGCGCGTCGCGCTCGAGCATGATGTCGTCGACCGCGCTGGCGACCAGGTCGTCCATCCAATCGGTGGGTGACTCGTACGGGCTCTTCAGCAGCGCCAGCTTCACCTCGTTGGTGAGCAGGGCGCGCAGCGGCTTGGACACGCCCGGTCGGTTGAGGACCAGGAGCCGCCGGGTGCCGGCCCACATCGACGCTCGCTGCTCGGCGCGAGAGGGGAGGAGCCGCAGCGACACCGAGTCGTCCTCGTCGACCAGCGAGGGGTAGGCGGTGACCGAGTGGCCGCTGCCCTCGATCTCGACCTCGCGGGGGATCTCACCGAAGCTCCAACTGGTCAGGCCTGTCCGTTCGAGGTCGTGAGCGGAGGCGTCGAGGGCATTGCGGACCTGATCGTCGAGGAGGGCCCGGAGCGCGTCGAGGTCGCCGCCGACGGCCAGCGCCTGCCCCTGGTCGTCGATCACTCGGAAGTTGGGGCGCAGGTGCAGGGGCAGGCCGTCCAGGTCGATGGTGCCGGGCGGGATCTCGATCGAACCCCGTCGCGCCAGCATCCCGCGGACGGTCTCGGCGAGGTCCTCGGCGGGCTCGAGCTCGCCGACCAGGTCGTCGACGGTCCCGGGAATGGGCACGAACGTCCGCCGGATCGCCTTGGGCAGGTTGCGCACGATGCCCTCGAGGAGGTCGCGGCGCAGGCCAGGGACGAGCCAGTCGAACGGTGCCGGGTCGATGCGGCCGAGGATGCCGACGGGGATGTCGATCGTCAGGCCGTCGCTGGCGCTCGCCGGGTCGAACTCGTAGTCGAGCCGGAGCTCCACGTCGCCGAGGGGCCAGGTGGTGGGGAAGGCGGCCTCGTCGGCGTCGACTGCGCCGTGTCGGAGCAGGTCTGGGAGCTCATAGGTGAGCAGATCGGGCGTCTTGTGATGGGCCTGCTTCCACCACGAGTCGAAGTGGCGGGTCGAGACGATGTCGTCGGGCAGCCGCTGGTCGAAGAAGTCGACCCGGGCCTCGACACCCACCAGCAGGTCGCGGCGTGACTTCGCCTCGAGGGCCGCCACCTCGTCGAGCTGGGCTCGGTTGGCCACGGCGAAGTCGTGGTCGGTGTCCCAATCGCCCTCGATCAGGGCGTGGCGGATGAACAGGTCTCGGGCGTCCTCGGGGTCGATGCGTCCCCACAGCACGGTCCTGCTGTTCACGAGCGGGATGCCGTAGAGGCTGACCGCCTCGGTGGCGACGGCGGCGCCGCGCTCGCGGTCCCACCGGGGGTCGGTGTAGGTGCGGGTGACGACGTGGTCCGCCGCCTGTTCGATCCACTCGGGTCGGATCCGAGCCACCGTGCGCGCCCACATCCTGTTGGTCTCGACCAGTTCGGCGGCCATCACCCACTTGGGGGTCTTGCGGGCCAGGGCGGATCCGGGGCCGATCGCGAACTTCGCACCCCGGGCACCTCGATACTCGGCCTGCTCTCGTCGGCCCCGCCGTCTGCCCTTCTCCGCGGCGCGGCGCTTGGCCAGGTCCTTGGCGTCGAGTGCTCCCACCTGGGACAGGAGCCCGGTCAGCAGCGCTCGATGGATCGCATCGGCGCCGGCGGGCGACTCGTTGCGGCGCAGCTTCAGGTCGCGGCCCACCCGGCGGAGCTGGCTGTGCAGGTCTTGCCACTCGCGGATCCGCAGGTAGTGCAGGTACTCGCGTCGGCACATGCGTCTGAACGCGCTCGAACCCATGGCGTCGCGCTGCTCGCCCAGGTAGCGCCAGAGGTTCAGCAGCGAGATGAAGTCCGAGTCGGGGTCGGCGAATCGGGCGTGCGACTGGGCCGCGGCCTCGCGGGCGTCGTCGGGGCGCTCGCGAGGGTCTTGGATCGACAGCGCGGCGGCGATCACGAGCATCTCGTCCAGGCAGCCGTCGGTGTCGGCCGCCAACAGCATGCGGCCGAGCCGGGGGTCGATCGGCAAGCGGGACAGCCGGCGCCCGAGCTTGGTCAGCTCGAGCGCGTCGTCGGGGCCTCGCAGCGCACCGAGCTCGTCGAGGAGTGCGATGCCGTCGCGGATGCTGCGGGTGTCGGGGGGATCGACGAAGGGGAACGACTCGACGTCGCCCAGACCGAGGGCGGTCATCTGCAGGATGACCGAGGCCAGGCTGGTGCGTTGGATCTCGGGTTCGGTGAACTCGGGGCGCGAGTCGAAGTCCTCCTCGCCGTAGAGGCGGATGGCGATGCCCGGCGCGATGCGGCCGCAGCGGCCCGACCGCTGGTTCGCCGACGCCTGCGAGATCGCCTCGATCGGGAGGCGCTGCACCTTGGTGCGACGGTTGTACCGGGAGATGCGGGCGGTGCCCGAGTCGACCACGTATTCGATGCCGGGGACCGTCAGCGACGTCTCGGCCACGTTGGTCGACACGACGACCCGGCGACCCCGGGCCCTGGAGAACACCCGATGCTGCTCGGCTGCGCTGAGACGGGCGAAGAGCGGCAGGATCTCGGTACCCGGCAGCTGCGTCTCTTCCAATGCCTCGACCGCGTCGCGGATCTCCCGTTCGCCCGAGCAGAACACGAGCACGTCACCGTCGCCCTCGGTGAACAGTTCCTCGACGGCGCCGACGATGCCGTCGACCTGGCTGATCGGCTCGCCCTGGGGTGTCGCCAGCGGCTGGTACCGGACCTCGACCGGGTAGGCCCGGCCCGACACCTCGACGATCGGGGCGTCGTCGAAGTGCTCGGAGAACCGCTGGGTGTCGATCGTGGCCGAGGTGATGATCAGCTTCAGGTCCGGCCGTCGGGGGAGCAGGTTGGCCAGGTAGCCGAGCAGGAAGTCGATGTTGAGGCTGCGTTCGTGGGCCTCGTCGATGATGAGGGTGTCGTACGCCTCGAGGTCGGGGTCCCGCTGGATCTCGGCCAGCAGGATGCCGTCGGTCATCACCTTGACCATCGTCCGGTCGCCGACACGGTCGGTGAACCGCACCGCGTAGCCGACGGTCTCGCCCAGTTCCGTCCCGAGCTCCTCTGCGACGCGTTCCGCGACGGCGCGGGCCGCGATGCGGCGCGGCTGTGTGTGCCCGATACGGCCCTCCGCGCCACGGCCCAGTTCCAGGCAGAACTTGGGCAGCTGGGTGCTCTTGCCCGAGCCGGTCTCGCCGGCCACGACGACGACCTGGTTGTCGCGGATGGTCGCCAGCAACTCGTCCCGCCGCTGCGCGATCGGGAGGTCGTCCGGATACCGGATGGGTGTGGGGGCGGTCCTCACCCCGCTCACGGTATTGGGCGACGGGGCCGCTACCGCCGGCGGGCCTCCTGCGCGGCGGCCAGTTTGCCCGGGTTCAGCACGGCGTGGACGGCCGAGATGCGGTCGTCGCGGAACTCGAAGGAGACCACGATATTCGGCTGCCCGGCCACCGAGACCAGAACGCCAGGTGCGCCGTTGACGCCGACCAGCTCGATCCGCCCGTCGTCGGGAAGGCGCGCCGCGATGTTGCAGAAGAATCTGGCCACCCGATCGCGGCCGACGATCGGTCGGCGCGCGGCGTGGCGTTCGGCGCCCCCGTCGGAGATGTGCACGACGTCCTCGGTCAGCAGGTCTTGCAGCTCCGCGGGGTCGCCGCTGAGCACCGCGGTCAGGAACGAGTCGAGCAGCTCCCGTCGTCGGGGCGGCGAGTCGATCCGTGCCGGCCGGTCCTGCCGCACCCGGCGGCGGGCCCGACTGGCGATCTGGCGGCAGGCGGTCTCGGTGCGGTCGACCGCACCCGCCACCTGGTCGTAGGGCAGGTCGAAGACGTCGCGGAGGAGGAACACCGCTCGATCCACCGGGTCCAGCCGGTCGAGGGCGGTGAGGAAGCCCAGCG
>JBCCFK010000310.1:0-4562 GCA_039029775.1 Actinomycetota bacterium
GAGCCTCAGCCCCACGATCGATTCGGAAGACGTGGTTGTTGTGCCTGCTCATCGCCGTGACCGCGGTCGGGCCGGGACCGTACCGGTCGCGCAAATGCGACAGCACCCGATCGGCGGACGGTGCGTGGAACAGGCGGCGTTCGACGCCCTCGAGATCCTCCAGCGCCTCGGTGTATCGCTGTCCGGTCTCACGAGCGCGCCGCCGGACAACCTTCTTGAACTTGCCGTCCTCGGTCATGGGTGAGCCTCCTCAGGCACACCGCGCCCCCTGGCGACCCGGTGTGGTGAGAGATGGCCTCGACGTGGCGATCGGGAGGGCGGGTCCCCTTCACCAGAAGAGCGCCGGCCAGGGGCGGAGACTCCACCGGTTCGGCGACCGATCGGCGCCGTCCGGGAATCCTGGCGTGGCGGTGCGGACGCGTCAACCGCATCGCTCGCCGGCCGCTCACCACGTGCTCAGGCGCGTCAGCGAGGCGACGGGTGCGGCCCGCGTCCCTGGCCATGCCGGCGAGCGCCGACGCGACGATCGAGGCCTCCCCGGAGGTCGAGCTACGATCCGGGCCGCACACCGTGGAGGCGCGACGTGACCGGATTCATCTACAACGTCACCTTCGATGCGCAGGATCCGCCCGCGCTCGCCCGGTTCTGGGCAAGGGCGACCGGCTATGCGATCACCGTCGATGAGCCGGACTTCGTTCGCCTGCGGGCGCCCGACGAGCGGGGCATCCGCCACATCCTGTTCTTCAAGGTCGACGATCCGACCCCGGGCAAGAACCGGACCCACGTCGACCTGGCGTCGAAGGATCCGCTGGCGACGATCGCGGACCTGGTCGACGCCGGAGCCAGGCTCGTCGACGACGGCCCCGTCGACGACCCGACCTGGCGCCACGGCGGTGGGACCAGATGGGTCGTGATGCAGGACCCGGAGGGCAACGAGTTCTGCATCGGCTGACCGGCACCGGACCGTCAGAGGTGTACGACGTAAGCTCCCGGCCATGACAAGCCTCGCGCCGGATCTCGGCAACATCCTCGACAACTCGTTCTGGACGCGCCCACAGGCCGCCATCGAGGTCGATCTCGAGCGCTACCGCACCGAGCACCCGGTCGTGTTCATCGACGAGCCCGAGGTTCCGCCGGACGTGCCGCTCCCACAGGGCCCCGGGAGCTGGATCCTCACCCGCCATGCCGACATCCTCGAGGTGTCGCGACGCTCGGACGTCTTCAGCTCCGCCGACGGTGTGACCACCCTCGACGCACCTCCCGAGCTCAACGAGTTCTTCAACTCGATGATCACGATGGACGACCCTCGTCACGCGCGGATGCGGCGGATCGTCAGCGCCGGATTCACGCCGCGCATGCTGGGTCGCCTCGAGGACTCGGTCCAGGAGGTGGCGTCCACGATCGTGGACGACCTGCTCGACAAGGGCCAGGTCGACTTCGTGGTCGACGTGGCGGCCGCGCTCCCCCTGAAGATCGTGTGCGACCTCATGGGAATCCCGGAGTCGTACTACGGCACGGTCTTCGACGCCACGAACGTGATCCTCGGCGCGGGCGACCCGGAGTACGTCTCCGACGCTGCCGACTTCCTCACCGCGCTGTTGACCGCCGGCGGCACCTTGACCGAGATCATGACCGAGGTCGCGCAGACAAAGGAGGGCGGCGACGGGACCGACCTCACGTCGGTGCTGGTGAACGCGGAGATCGAGGGCGACAAGCTGACGCATGCCGAGATCGCCAGCTTCTTCAACCTCCTCGTCGTGGCCGGCAACGAGACCACCCGACATGCGATCTCGTGGGGCCTGACCTATCTCACCGACCATCCGGACCAGCGACGGACGTGGGCCGAGGACTTCGAGACCATCGCCCCGACCGCGGTGGAGGAGATCGTCCGCCTGGCCAGCCCTGTGTCCTACATGCGCCGAACGGCCACGCAGGACGTCGAGCTCGGCGGCGAGCTGGTCAAGCAGGGCGACAAGGTCTGCATGTTCTACATCGCCGGCAATCGCGACCCCGAGGCCTTCGACGATCCGATGACGTTCG
Source organism: Actinomycetota bacterium (assembly GCA_039029775.1). GTDB lineage: Bacteria > Actinomycetota > Acidimicrobiia > Acidimicrobiales > UBA8592 > JBCCFK01. The sequence continues at coordinate 2,041 of JBCCFK010000310.1, forward strand.
ACGTTCGCCGCGCCTCGGGCAACCAGGTCGGCTTCGGCGGGCCCGGGGCCCACTTCTGCCTCGGCGCACACCTCGCTCGCCGAGAGATGACGGTGATGTTCCGCGAACTGTTCCAGCGAGCCCCCGGAGTGGTCGCCACCGGTGATCCAGACCCGTTGGCGTCGAGTTTCATCCACGGCGTCAAGCACCTGCCGGCCTCGGTGGCCGCATGACCACGCCGTCGATCCCGGCCGACCTCGGCGACGTCTCACCCCGGTGGCTGACCGACGTCCTGCGGTCCGATGGCACGCTCGACGCGGACGGGGCGGTCGTCGCGTTGCACCCTCGTCGCATCGGCGAAGGTGTCGGCATCATGGGCGAGCTCCATGTCGCCGAACTGACCTACGAGGGCGACCACGGGTCCGCGCCGGACTCCGTGGTGGTCAAGATGCCATCGCCCTTCGAGGAGAACCGTGAGCAGGGCGTCAACCTCGGGATGTACGAGGCCGAGGTCCGGTTCTACCGTGAGCTCGCACCGCGGACCCCCACGGGCCTCCCGACCGTCCACATGTCCGAGATCGTGCCCGGGACGGCCGACTTCGTCATCGTCATGGAGGACCTCGGCGACCTGACCTTCGTCGATCAGGCCACCGGCATGTCGCCCGACCAGGCGCAGGCCGCTGTCGAGGCCATCGCCGACGTTCATGCGGCCTGGTGGGGAAAGGTCATGGTCGACGAGCTCGACTGGGTGCCCATGAGCGCCGGCCCGCGCATCGAGATGGTGGCCGAGCTGTTGCCCCAGGTGGGTCCGATCTTCCTCGAACGGTTCGGCGATCGGCTCGGCGGGGAGGCCGCGGCGCACGCCGAGTGGTTCATCGCGAACGTGCTCCCCTGCTACCGCACGCTCGCCGACACGGCCGAGACCACCCTCATCCACAGCGACTACCGGGTCGAGAACATCATGTTCAGCGAGACCGGCGAAGCCGTGATCATCGACTGGCAGGGCCTGGCGCGGGGTGTGGGCACCTACGACGTGGCGTACACCCTCAGTGGGTCGATGCAGATCGAGGACCGCCGCGAGCACGAGCGTGATCTCGTCGCCGCCTACCACCGGCGTCTGACCGGCCATGGCATCGAGTCGTCGCTCGACGAGACCTGGAGCGCGTACTGCATCGGCCAGAGCGTCGGCGGTGCGGCCACCTCGGTCTTCGGCGGGGCCACGCTCGACCTGGCCAACGAGCGAGGCTTCGAGCTCATCGCCACCATGGCCGAGCGCCACTTCACCGCAGCGGTCGATCTGGAATCGCGCGCCCTCATCGAGGGTTAGCGGTCCGATGCGACTCCGGACCGACCCCGAGACCCTGGGCAGAAGGTTGCTCGCGCAGGCCGGAATCGAGGTCGGTGGGGAGCGCCCCTGGGACATCCAGGTCCACGACGAGCGGCTCTGGGAACGCGTGATCCGAGACCGAGAGCTGGGCCTGGGCGAGGCGTATCAGGACGGCTGGTGGGACGCGCAGCGGGTCGACGAGTTCCTCGTCAAGGTGCAGCTCGCCGACCTCCGCGCCGCGCTCAAACCCGGCCCCGATCTGATCCTGCTCGCGGCGAAGGCCACCATCGCGAACCGCCAGACCCTGCGCCGGGCCGCCGCCAACGCCAGCGCCCACTACGACATCGGCAACGACCTCTACGAGCGCATGCTGGACCCGCGGATGATCTACAGCTGCGCGTACTGGCGCGATGCCGCGGACCTCGAATCGGCGCAGGAGGCCAAGCTCGACCTGATCTGCCGGAAGCTGCAGCTCGAGCCCGGCATGAGGCTCCTGGACATCGGCTGCGGATGGGGCGGGCTCGCCGGCTTCGCGGCGGAGCGCTACGGCGCCGAGGTGACCGGCATCAGCCCGGCCGCCGAGCAGGTCAGAGTGGCACGCGAACGCACCGCCGACCTCTCGGTCACCATCGAACAACTCGACTATCGCGACGTCATCGGAACGTTCGACCGCATCACGTCGGTGGGGATGATGGAGCACATCGGTCCCAAGAACCTCCAGACGTTCTTCGACGTGTGCCGACGAGTCCTGGACCCCGACGGAGCGATGCTCCACCACACGATCGGCTCCAACGAGTCCAAGCTCCGGAGTGACCCGTGGTTCGATCGGTACATCTTTCCGGGCGGCGTGATCCCGTCGCTCGAGCAGATCTCGGGCGCCGCATTGCACCACTGGGCGATCGAGGACGTCCACAACTTCGGCCCGGACTACGACCGCACGCTGCTCGCGTGGTGGCGGAACATCGAGGATCGCTGGAGCGAGATCCCTCACTACGACGAGCGGTTCCGACGCACCTGGCGTTACTACCTGTTGGCCTCCGCCGCGTCGTTCCGGGTCCGGAACCTGCAGCTCTGGCAGATCGTGTTCCGGCCGTCCAAGCGGGTCAGCGACGTCTATCGCGCGGTTCGGTGATCGAAGCGGGCTGAGCAGGTCACGGGGTCGCCCCGGCCCACGCCGCGGCGACCGCCTCGTCGCCGAAGATCTCGACCTCTCCGC
>JBCCFK010000311.1:0-4466 GCA_039029775.1 Actinomycetota bacterium
CTCCGTCGATGTAGTCGAAGACACCACCGGGAAGTCGCCGGCGGCAGATGGCACGGAGATCGTCGACGTTCGCCGCCCGGGCCAATCGACGCTCGACCGGGTCCAACTCGAGCTCGCGGAACTGCAGGACGGAGCGCAGGGTCTCGAACACGTGGGCGATGCTACCCCTCCTCATGAATCCCCTCCGAGCGCCGATTGTCGGAGTGGAACTCGAGCGAGTCCAGGGACAGTCCGAACGTTGCAGCGGACCGATTCTGCAGAACTCCGGCAGGTGCCGTGTCCCTCGAGATCGGCCGCGACGGCGGCACAGAAGTCCAGATCGACGCCAGCGAGGCCGCGTTGGAACATCAACTCCGCGCGATCGCGGACGTGCGCTTGCGCGTGGGCGCCGACGGACGCATCACCCAGGCGTCGCTCGCACGCCCGGGCGACATCCTGAGCGACCCGGCGACCCGCCCGGTCGGCCTCGACCTCCGGACGCTGCTGGAGCCGCTGGTCCCCGAGATCGGCGACCTGGTCGACCGGACGCTGACCACCGGAGACTCGGAGACGTTCTCGTTCCTCTCCGCGGACCGCACCCGCTGGCTCAGCGGTCGCCTGGCGGCCAGCCCGACCGGCGACGTCCTCATCGCGGCACGCGACGTCACCCCCGAGTACACGCTGCAGCGCCAGCTCGAGTACCAGGCCTTCCACGACCCCCTCACCGACCTCCCGAACCGTCCGCGCTTCCACCGCGACCTGGAGGCGGCGCTGGCCCGCCGGCCGCTCCAGGGTGCCGTCTTGATGATCGACCTGGACGACTTCAAGCTCGTCAACGACGTCGCCGGCCACGCGGCAGGTGACGAACTGCTGGTCAAGGTCGCCGAACGGCTCCGGGAGAACACGCGTCACCACGACATCGCCGCGCGGCTGGGTGGCGACGAGTTCGCCGTCCTGCTCACCGGCATCACGTCGCGCGCCGACATCCTCGCCGCGGCCGAGAACCTCCACGCGGCCCTGCATCAACCGCTCTCGATCGGAACCGAGCTCTCGGTCCAACGGTGCAGCATCGGTGTGACCCAGCTGCACCTCGACGACACCCCGGCCGAGGTGATGCGACGCGCAGACGTCGCGCTGTACGCCGGGAAGAGTCAGGGCAAGAACACGGTCGCGAGCTTCGACCACGACCTCTTCGAGACGATGAAGCAACAGCACGGCCTCGTGCGAGAGCTCGAGCGCGCCATCGCCGGCGGTGCAATCGGAGTGGCGTACCAACCGATCGTCGAGCTCGAGACCGGCCGTGTGCACTCTGTCGAGACGCTCGCCCGCTGGTCCGGCAGCGACGGAAGGTCGGTCTCCCCCGCCGTCTTCGTCCGCGCGGCCGAGGAACACGGACTGATCGCCGCGCTCTTCGACCACATGTTGCGGAACGCGCTCCGCGACAGCACCCCGTGGATCGAGCGTCTCCCGGAGCTGCAGGTCCACGTCAACCTCTCCCCGCTGCAGATGCGCGACACCTCGCTGGCGGACGCCGTCGAGCGCCATCTCGCCGCCGCCGGCGTGTCCCCCGCCAACCTGTCGGTCGAGATCACCGAGTCGGTCCTGGCCCTCGACTTCCCCGTGGTGCGAGAGAACCTGCAACGGCTCACGAGGCTGGGGGTCTCGGTCTGCCTGGACGACTTCGGCACGGGCTACTCGTCCCTCGCCTACCTCCAGGAGTTCGCACCGTCGATGCTGAAGCTCGATCGGTCGTTCGTGGAACGGATGTCGCAGTCGGGCGACGCCAGACTGCCTCGGGCGATCCTCGGGCTGGCCACCGAACTCGAGATCGAGGCCGTCGCCGAGGGCATCGAGACCGTGGAGGAGTGGCAGCGACTCCGGGAGCTCGGATGGCGCCTGGGGCAGGGGTATCTCATGTCTCGGCCGGTTCCCGCCGCCGACCTGGCGCCGCTTCTCGAGCAGCGTCTGCTTCCCTGACCGCCGAATCGGCCGCTCGACCCTCGACGCACCGGCCCCGATCGGCCATCATCGTGGGCCACAATCCCTCGTCCATCGGCAAAGGACACGAAGTGACGCAGAACGTCGGCCAATTCCTCACCAAGCGCGCGTATCGCGACCCGGCCCAGGAGGCGATCTACGAGCCCGCCAATGGCCGGCGGCTCTCGTACACCGAGCTCAACGCCCGCGCGAACCAGGTCGCCAACGCCCTCACCGGCCTCGGCGTCGGCCACGGCGACCGCGTCGGCCTCCTGCTGATGAACGGCACCGAATTCGTGGAGACGTTCTTCGGCGCAGGCAAGATCGGCGCCGTCAACGTGCCGCTCAACTGGCGTCTCGTCGCCGACGAGCTGGAGTTCATCCTCACCGACTCCGGCTGCACGGCACTCGTGTTGAGCGGCGAGTTCGCCGAGCTGGCTGCGGAGCTCCGCAATCGCGGCACCACGCCGGTCGAGCACTGGATCATGGTCGGCGAGGCCGGCGACGGCGTCGTCTCCTACGACGAGCTCCTGGCGTCGGCGTCGACCGACGAACCGGCCGGGACCGCCTCGGGCGACGACATGCTCTTCATCATGTACACCTCGGGCACCACCGGTCTGCCCAAGGGCGTCATCCACACCCACGACACCGTGATGTGGGCGATCCTGACCATCGCCGCCACCTCGGACTTCCGCAAGCGTGACCGGTTCCTCAACAGCCTGCCGATGTTCCACGTCGGTGCCCTCGGCCCGGTCATCGCCTGCATCTACGCCGGCGTGTCGCTGACGATCATGAAGGCCTTCGACCCGACGGCGTCCTGGGAGCTGATCCGGGACGAGAAGATCAGCACCACACTGATGGTGCCGGCGATGCTGCAGTTCATGCTGTTGACCCACAACCCGGAGGAGCACGACGTCACCACGCTGCGCTGGGTGATGTCGGGAGCCGCCCCGGTGCCGGTCTCGCTCATCGAGGCGTACCAGGCGCTCGACGTCAACATCGAGCAGGTCTACGGGCTGACCGAGACCTGCGGCCCGGCCTGTCTCATCACCGCCGAGGACGCGGTCGAACGGGCCGGTTCGACCGGCAAGGCGTTCTATTTCACCCAGGTCAAGGTGGTGGACGAAGACGGCAACGACTGTGCCCCCGGCGAGGCCGGCGAGGTCCTGGTGGCCGGCCCACACGTCATGAAGGGCTACTGGAACCGTCCCGAGGCCACCGCCGAGACCATCATCGACGGGTGGTTGCACACCGGCGACGTGGCCACGATGGACGCTGACGGCTTCGTGACCATCGTCGATCGCGTCAAGGACATGCTCATCTCCGGCGGTGAGAACGTCTACCCGGCCGAGATCGAGAACGTGCTCCTGCAGCACGAGAAGATCAACGACGCCGGCGTGATCGGCATCCCCTCGGCCAAGTGGGGCGAGTCGCCGCTCGCGATCGTCGTGCGTGCCGACGACTCGGTCGACGAGAAGGACGTCATGACCTGGACCCACGGCAAGCTCGCCCCGTTCAAGACGGTCAAGGCGGTCGAGTTCGTCGACGAGATTCCCCGCAACCCCAGCGGCAAGATCCTCAAGCGCGAGCTGCGCGAGCAGTTCAGCTACGACGCTCCCGAGTGAGGCACTGATCCGACGCTGACGTCCCGCGACCACCTCGGTCACGTTGCCGGTCGTCCGAAGTGAGGCACTGATCCGACGCTGACGTCCGGCCGCCGGGCGTCAGCGGAGGACGGCGTCGACGACGTCGAGCAGTCTGGGGATGCGATCCGCGATGGTCTCCATGCGCGGATCGGCACTCGCGCCCGTCTTCCACCGATGGTGCAGTTGTTGCACCACCGTGGCGGTCTTCCAGAGGGCGAAGCCCTCGTACCAGGCGATCCGGTCGAGATCGAGCCCGGAGCTCGCGGCGTAGCGCTCGGTGAGCTCGGCACGCGACGGCAGGCCCATGCGGTCCATGCCGGCGTGACTCGCGCGCATCGTCTCGAGGGTGTCCTCGGGGTCCGGCCAGTATCCGAGCAGGGTGCCGACGTCGATCAGCGGATCGCCGAGCGTGGTCATGTCCCAGTCGAAGATGGCGACGACGCGGTCGGGATCGGCCGGGTCGAGCATGCAGTTGTCGAGCTTCAGGTCGTTGTGGACGAACGACACGCGCTGACTGGTGGGCATCGAGGCCTCGAGCTCACCATGGGCGGCGGTCATGCGATCGTCCCACCGCTCGTCGGCCACGAGGTCCCACCGCTTCTTCCACCCCCCGACCTGCCTGGCGACGAAGCCGTCGGGCCGTCCCAGGTCCGCGAGCCCGCAGGCGTCCGGGTCCAGAACGTGGAACCGGGCCATGGCGTCGGCGAGCGCCAGGCCGACGCGCCGCCCCACCTGGTCGTGGTGGCGCATGGACGGGGGGATGATGCCCCGGATCACCTCGCCGCGACGCCGCTCCATGACGAAGAAGTCGGCACCGCCGACCTCCGCCCCCTCGCTGAACAGATACGCCCGGGGCGCCAGATC
>JBCCFK010000312.1:0-4406 GCA_039029775.1 Actinomycetota bacterium
CTCGGCGAGGTCGCGGTTGCCCTCGATGTCGAACAACCACACCCGAGCGAGGCCGACGACGTCGTCCCCGTCACTGCCGACGAGCGTGATCTTCTCGAAGGTCTCGTTGCCGATCAGCTTGTTGCGGAACGACTCCACCGTGTCTCGGTCCATGTCGGGATCGAGTTCGGCGCCGAGGACCTGCACCAGTTCGTACGCCCCGTCGAATCGTGGACCGGGCGCGGACGGATCGAGCCGTTCGATGTCGAGCGTCATGGCGTCGAGTGTTGTCGGACGACGGCGTCGCGGCGACCGAATTTCCGCGCTCTGTCAGGCGGCCTCGGCGACGCCCAGCGTCTCGAGCATCGCCTGTCGAGTCGGCCCCAGGGGCGGCTCGGGCGGACGGTTCTCCCGGTCCTGCCAGACCCGCATGACCCGGGCGGCGACGTCGGGAGCCATCAACGCCTCCGGCGATTCGAGCAGATTCATCGTGCGGGCGAAGGCCCGCCACACGACGGCGTCGGTGCGCGAGGCGGGGGAGAGGCCCTCGCGGAAGATCGATCGACGCATGGCATCGGGGTCCTCGTCGAGCTCCTCGCCCGCGGCCTGCGCCCTGGCCCGAGCCACGGCGCGCCGGTTGCCCTCGTCGGAGGAGACCGAGGCCTTGTACCACGGCACCACGTGGCGCCTCACGGCTGCGTCGAACGCCAGCGCCTGCGCCTCGGGGTCGGTGGGATGGTCGGTCACGGCCTCCCCGAGGAGGTGGGCCTGCCAGAAGCCGGTCGAGCACCCGCGGCCGTAGAGCGGGTTGGTGCAGACGTGACTGTCGCCGACCGCCGCGAAGCCGGTGGCGACCGGCTGGCCGTCGACCACGTAGCGCCGCCTCCGGTTCAACAACCCCGCCATCGAGTGCACCTCGGTGATGGGCCGAGCCCGTCCGTCCAGCCAGGGTGCGACCGCGGGGATCTCCCGACCGATTCGGTCGAACACGTCGGGATCTTTGACCACGCGGAACGTCCGATCGTCGTCGCCCGTCGCGAGCGTGACGGAGAACGTGCCGTTGTCGCCCCAGAACACGCCGTACTTCAGATACGTCAGATCACCACCGACCAGCCGGTCGGCTCCGGGGAACTCCTCGCCCTCGACCAGCCGATAGAAGCGCGAGTAGTACACGATGCCCGTGTCCTCGACCTCGTCCTCCCCCATCGACGCGCCGACAGAACGGAGCCAGTCCGGCGCGTTCGACCGCCGGCCGTTGGCCGCGACGACCAGGTCGGCACCGATCGTCGATCCGTCCTCGAGCGCCACGCCGGTCACGTGCGGGACCGCGCCGTCGCCCGCGATGAGGCCGGCGACGCCGACGCCGGTGCGGATGTCCACCGCAGGGTTCTCCGACACGGTCCGGCGCAACACCCACTCGAACGTCGTGCGGCGCGCCGCGATGAGCACCAGGTCCTCGTCGCCGGCCCGGGGCGTCGGGTCGTCGATCGTGTCGGGCATGCGGTCCGCCATGCGGATCTCGGTGGCCCCGGTGTCGAGCAGCGAGGACAGGACGTCGGGGTGCTCGTCTCGGAGAAGGTTGTGCAGGCGCCCGAGCAGTGCGTGCGAGTGCCGAACCTGCGGTGCGCCCCGTCGGTCCCAGTCGAAGGCGGTCTCGGGCGAGTCGGGCATCGCGGTGTCGTCCCGCTCGAGCACGGTCACCCGGTGCCCCAGCCGCGACAGGGTCAGCGCCGCGCCCAGTCCGGACACCCCGCCGCCGACGATCACGCTGTGAACCATGGCGGCGATGGTAGAGGCGCAGCCCCTCAGCGGTCGTAGTCGACCAGAACGGTCTCGGGCGATCGCGTGGCGCCGCGGATGATGAACGTGGTGTCGGCGTCGTCGGCGAGGCGGGGATCCCGCATCGTCTCGACCAGGAGCTTCGAGCCCATCACCGCCTCGACGCGCGCCATCTCGTAGCCGAGGCAGAAGTGCTTGCCCAGGCCGAAGCCGAGGTGGCCGTAGCGGCCCTCGTCACCGTGGTGGCCGCTCTTGAGCTCCTTGCCCAGATGCAGGTCGGCTCGGTCGATGCGGAACTCGCGCGGGTCGGCGAAGACCGTCTCGTCGCAGTTGGCCGATGCGAGCTGGATGTGGACCGCCGATCCCGGAGGGATCGCGACGCCCGAGAACTCGACCTCGTTCACCGCGTAGCGGAGCTGGCCGAGCACCGGCGGGGAGTGGCGCATCATCTCGGAGAACGCGGCGTCGAACAGCTCGGGGTCGTCGAGGCAGGCCTGCATCTGATCGGGATGGCGCAGCAGCTGTGTCCACATGTTGGCGATGCCCTTGTCGGTGGTCTCGCCGCCCGCGACCAGCAACAGGGAGATGAAGGCCTGGATCTCGGTGTCGGTCAGCTTCTGGCCGTCGGCCTCGGCGTGGACGATCTTGGAGATCAGGTCCTCGGCCGGACATCCTCGGCGGTCGTCGATGATCGGCGCCACGTAGTCGGCCAGGCACCGATGCGCCTCGATCCCGAGCTGCTGCTTCTGGCCGTCGAAGCGGGCCAGGCCGGCCATCATCGTCGTGTACCACTCGTGAAAGCGATCGTGATCGGACTGGTCCATGCCCAACATGTCCACGATGACGTTGACGGGCAGCCGGGTCGAGAACGCGTCGACCAGATCGACCGGCCCGTCGGTGGGGAACGCGTCGATCAGGGCCCGGCTGTTGCGGTCGATGGCCTCGTAGTAGGGCTCGAACCGGCGGCCGACGAACTCGGGTGCCACGATCCGACGGTGGACCACGTGCTCGTGGCCGTCCTTGTCGAGCATCGTGGGCCCGAAGACGACGCCGAGCGTCTTGCCGTACAGCCGGTTGGAGAAGTCGGTGTGGTTCGCGAACGCGGCGACCGCGTCCTCGTACCGGTACAGGTGCCACGTGTTCGTGCGGTCGTCGAAGAACACCGGCGCCTCGTGGCGCATGCGCTCCCAGACCGGGTACGGGTCGGCCAGGTACTCCGGCGAATAGAGCAGGTCGGATGTGATCTCGGCCATGGGCCACGGTACCCGTCGGAAAAATCGCGCGTCCGCTGTCGTACGAACGCGTCCGTCGATGCCTTCTAGGTTGAGAGTCACTCACGCGGGGAGGATCGGTGAGTACGGACGTCGGCCTCGAGTCCTTCGAGGCATTCGCCAGCGCTGCGGAACCGCGGCTGCGCCAGGCCCTGTCGGCATCGCTCGGCAGCGTCGACGGCGCGGACGCCGCGGCTGACGCGTTGGCGTACGGCTGGGAGCACTGGGATCGCGTGTCGGGCATGGAGAACCCTCGCGGGTACCTCTACACCGTCGGCCGCAATCTCGGGCGTCGCCGGCACCAGACGGTCCGCCCCACGCTGATGCCGGTCGACACCTCGGCCACGCCGTGGGTCGAGCCGGGCCTCCCCGACGCGCTGAGTCGACTCTCGGAGAACCAACGCGTAGCCGTGATGCTCGTCCACTGCTTCCAGTGGACGCTGAGTGAGGTCGGTGAGTTCCTCGACGTCTCGAAGTCGTCGGTGCAGACACACCTGGAGCGCGGTCTCGACCGACTCCGCAATGACCTGGGGGTGACGTCGTGAGCGAACCTCGTGCGTGGGGCCGCCCGGCCCGTTGCATCAGCAACAGGAGGGCAGGGCGATGAGCGATCTGCTGGATCAGCTGGCCGCCTATGGCCGGTCCCACGAGGAGCGCCAGAGCGCTGCCGCGTACCTCGCGGCGACCGAACCCGACATCCACGTCATCGAGCTGCGCCCGGAGGATCCAGGAGGATCGTCGATGCGAAGCAGGCTCGGAGTGGTGATGGGGGCGGTCGCTGCAGCGGCGGTCGTCGTGTTGGTGGTGATGCTCGCCGGGGGTGGCGACGACGATGAGGGCAAGGAGGACCAGGTCGCCGACGTGCCCGAGGAGATCGCCGTCGTCGGCGAGTTCCTCGAGGCGTCGAACGCCGTCGACCTCGACACGGTGGCATCGTTGGTCGCCGACGACTTCGCCGAGGAGTTCGTGCCGTACGCGACGCTCGTCGCCGAGGGGACGGCCGCAGCCGCGGGCCAGTCGCGATTCGATGGTCCGTGTGAGGTGACGAACGCCGCCGACGGCGCCACGATCGCGGCCTGTCCGGCGGTGACGACGGACGACTTCATCGGGCCTGGCATCGGTGGATACGTGAGCACCTGGACCTTCACGATCTCCGACGACCAGATCACCGGTCTGGACATTCGACTCGTCAACGCCGAGCAGCTGAAGGTCGGGGTGTACTGGCGGGACTTCTGGGTCTTCCTCCAGCGGGACCACCCGGACGTCTTCGAGGCCGTGGAGCCCGAGACCTTCCAACAGGCACCCGGTGGCACCGGTGACGCCGAGCAGATGCGGGTGGCCCTCGAGTATCTGGACGAGTTCCTCGAGCAGTCCGAC
>JBCCFK010000313.1:0-4386 GCA_039029775.1 Actinomycetota bacterium
ACGGCCTCGGCGTCGCCGGTGACGGTCCGCAACCAGGCGGTCAGTCGGGCCTGCACCTCGTCGCGATCCCGGCTGCTGCGCGCCGGATCGTTCTCGAACCGGTCCTCGTCACTCACGGGGCCTCCATCCGGAGCCGTCGGGGAAAATTCGGCCCGAGACTAACAATCGCCACTCGACCCGGGGTCTTGGAGGGTGCTCTCGTACCGTTTGGGGATGGCCAGAGTCACGGTGCGCGGCACCATCAGTTCCGCCGGGTTCCCGTCCGGCGACCGTTTCGTCGTCGGTCACTGGCCCGTCTCGCCCGTCGGCCCCATGGGGGACGTCATGTGGGGCACGCCCGAGGGTCACCGCATCCTGTTGGCGCCGTCGGACGAGGTCGCCGAGTTCGTGACCTCGATCTATGACTTCGACCAGGTTCGGATCGGTGAGCTCGCCACCGAATCCGACGGGCGAGTGACCACCGCCCGCGGTTTCGGACTCGACCTGCGCCTCGTCGGTGGCCGCAAGGTCCCGATTCCCTTCCCTCGGCCACTCTCGATCACGCGCTGGGTCGAGGCGCCCATCGCCCGTGCCCTGATGGGCGTGGAGACCTTCGGGACGAGCGCCCAGGGCGCCACCGAGTGGTACCAGTCCCGAGGCTGGCGGTGGGTCGACGACGGCCATGCGATCCTCGACGGCCGCGACCTCGGCGCCCCGGGGGCGGTTGAGCCTCCGCTGTCGGTGGGGTTCTCCGAGCCTCCTTCGCGACCCTCGGTCGTCGACGTGCACGTCACGATCGACCTCCCCGAACCCGCCCGGATCTGACCGGCGCCCGACGGCGCTCGCACCTCCGGCCGGTTGCCTCCGCCGTGCCCGGTGCGGCAGTCTCTGTCGATCAGCCGATCCGGGGGGACCGATGAGCTTGACGACCGACGACCAGGTCGAGATCTGGGCGCTGTACAACCGCTACAACCACACGATCGACAGCGGTGACGGGCCCGGGTTCGCTGCGTGTTTCACCGAGGACGGACATCTCGACACCGGCAGCGGCACGCAGGTCGGAGCCGACGCGATCTCGACGTTCGCGGCGGCGAACAAGGAGATGATGCCGGGCCTGCGTCATCTCGCCCACAACGTCGTGACCGACGGGGACGGCGAGGTCGCCACCGGATCCGCCTTTCTCGTGGCCTACGACGTGACTGGCGGCCACAAGGTCCTGGCGACGGGGACCTATGCGGACGACCTGGTGAAGACACCGGCCGGCTGGCGGTTCACCAAGCGGGTGTTCACCTCGGACTGAGAGGCCGCCTCCGACTCGCCGAACGACCGGGCAGCGGCCATACTCGGCCGGTCGGCTCCGGTCGACGAGGAGGTGTATGAGTACCTGGTGGGCTCCCCCGCCTTCAAAGCGGGTGTGCGAGGCGTTCCCTCGCAGGCGGGTTCGATTCCCGTCCACCTCCGCGACCAGCCCAGCGCCGAGCGGAGGGAGCCGGTTCCCGCCCGCCTCTGCCAGGACATAGGCTCGTGATGGCTGCCACCGGGGGAACGAGCGCTTGGGCCCACAGGCTCATCGCGTCGAGGCAGAGCGAACGGTGAGAGGATGGACGAGGCGGACCCCATCGACGACGAGGGCACCGTGGACACGCGGCCAGAGATCGAGATCGAGCATCAGCCCGGCAACAAGGAACTGCTCGCTCGCGCGGCTCGGATCAGGGAGCGCAGCCGGGAGTTGATCGAGACGCTGGGTGAGGAGCACCCGCTCGTCGCTCAGGCGCTGCGGCGGGCCGAGGCGCTGGAGCGTCGGGCGATCCACCCCGACCGCATCGACCTGCGCTGAACACTCGGCCACCCGACGCCACCGGCGCGCCATCGGTCGAGTGCGATCGGGCGCAACCGGCCGGCGGCATCCACGTGGCCGGCACCTGCCGGCCGCGGCGTCAGTTGAGCGCTATGGGGCTCAACCGCTCGACGAGTTCGATTCGGTTGGCATCGAGGTGGTGCCCGACCCATCGCAGGACCGCGTAGCCGACGCCCACGGCCCACACCATGCCGATCGCGGGGACGAGCCAGACCCATGCCTCGCCGAGCCCGACGTATGCGGCGATCAGGAGCGGCGTCGCGGCGACCACCGCGCACGCCAGACCGGACAACGCGATCGCGGCGAGGCGGCCGCCGCGTCCCTCAGCCGCCTGGCGGTTGCCGAACGGGTTGTCGCCGTCGGGTAGCGGCCACGGCGCCAGGAGCGAGGTGACGAGGCCCTGTGCGAGAACCAGCAGCGCGACCGGGATCGCCAGCAGAGCGACGAGCGCGATCGAGTCCCACTGGCCGATCCAGAGCCCGACCACCACCGCCGAGAACCAGGTCGGCAACAGCAGATTCGGGAGCACGGTGATGCTCCGCGCCGCCATGTGGGCCCGGCCCGGACCGCCGCAGAGCGCGTCGATCCAGAGCGAGCCGGCATCGAACCCGAGCAGGTTGCTCGTGGCACCGACGTTGGCCAGCATCGCCAACAGCACCGAGAAGGCGGCGATCGCCGACTCGTCGGCACCGTGCTGGAAGATCTGGAGGACCGGGAACGCCACACCGAACGCGAGGCCGAACATCAGCGCGACCCTCGTGTTCGGCGAGCGTCGCAGGTAGATCCACTGCCGGGCCAGTGCGGCGCCGAAGACGCTGGTCGCGCCGCTGAGGACGGCGCCGCGACCCCGGCGACCGGTGCGGACGACCCGTTCACCGTTGGTCAGGAGGAATCGCGACAGGTGGGCCCACAGCGCGAGTGCCGCGGCCGCGCCCGCCGCGGAGACGGCGAGCCAGAACGCGGCACTGCCGAGGTCGCCGGCGCGCGCGTCGACGGCGACCCGCGTCGGCCAGCCGAAGGGCGCCCACTGGAGCGCATCCACCAGCTCGGCGGCACGCTCCTCGGAGAAGCTGGTGGCCAGCTGGCCGACGACGAACAGCGCGCCGGCGGTCAGGGCCGCGGTCAGCACGGCGAGATCGCGACCGATTCGGCTCCGCTGTGCGATCGCCAGGAGCGCCGCAGCCGACCGTGCGAGACCGGCCACCATCAGCACCAGGACGACGGCTGCAGCGAAGGTCACCCCGACGCCGAGGACCGACGTCGAGAAGCCGAGGGGCACGCCGATCGCCAGGCCGGTCAGGACCGCGAGCGGACCGACGCCGGAGAGCGCGCCCGCCAGCTGAACCGTGAAGAGCTCGCGTCGCCGGAGCGGAAGAAGGGCGAGGCGCGTCGGATCGACGGTCTCGTCGACACCGCCGATGAGGATCGGACCGAAGATCCAGCCCGAGGCCATCGAGGCAGCCAGCAGGACCAGGGTGCGTTCGGCAGCCAGGTCGCCCGAGAGTCGGACCGATGCCAGTCCGACGATGGTGCCGAGGGCGTAGGCCGCGCCGAGGACATACGCGAAGACGCGAGTGCGCTTCCCCATGCGAGCCGCGCGGTTGTTGACGAGTCGCCACCGCAGAGACACCCCCAACCGGGCGAGCTCCACGAAGCGCGATCGACCGCCTGGTGTCGGGGAGGCGTCGGTCATGCGCGCGAGCCGAGCCAGTCGAGGGCTCCGGGGCCGGCTGCCTGTGCACCCACCGCATCGATGAAGACGTCCTCCAACCGACGCTCCTCTCGCCTGATCAGTTCGGCGATCGTGCCCGCTCTCACGACGCGGCCCGCGGAGACGATCGCCACCTGGTCGCAGAGTCGTTCGACGGTGTCCATCACGTGGCTCGAGAACACGACGGTGCCGCCGGTGGCCCGGTACTGCTCGAGCACCTCCACGATCACGCGGCTCGACACCGGGTCGACGGACTCGAACGGTTCGTCGAGCAGCAGGACCGACGGGGCGTGCAGGAGCGCGGCGGCCAGCGCGATCTTCTTCCGCATCCCGGTCGAGTAGTCGGCGACGAGGTCGTGCGCCGACGCCTGCAGACCGAGGACGTCGAGGAGTTGGTCCGCGCGCTCGTCGATCTCGGTCCGCGCGAGACCGCGGAGCAGGCCGACGTAGACGAGCAGCTCGAGTCCGCTCAGTCGCTCGAACAGGCGAAGGTCGTCGGGCAGGACACCGAGGCGCCGCTTGGCCTCGAGGGGGTCCGGCCACACGGCGATCCCGTCGACGAACACCTCGCCGGCATCGGGTCGCAGCAGGCCGACCAGCATCTTGATCGTGGTGGTCTTGCCCGCGCCGTTCGGTCCGACCAGCCCGAACCAGCTCCCCCTGGGGACGCTCAGGTCGAGATCGTCGACCGCCGTCTTTGGCCCGAAGCTCTTGCACAGCGAGCGCGCATCAATCGCCAGATCCGACATGGACCCTCAATCGGCGGAGGCGAGCGGACCATGAGTGCACACGTGAGCGGCGGGGGTTGCGAGCGGCGGGGGTCGGAGGGGGCAGAGGC
>JBCCFK010000314.1:0-4352 GCA_039029775.1 Actinomycetota bacterium
CCGACGGTTTCGACCTCGGCCTTGAGCAGGCCGGCCAGTCCACCGGCGTCCATGCCGCTGCCTGCCTTCTTCTTGCCGAGCATGCCCATGACGACCGGCGCCAGCGCCGGCAGCATCTTGGCGATGGAGCCGGCGTCGAGGCCCGACTTCGCGGCGAGGTTCTGGGTGACGGCCTCGCGGTCGTCACCGAAGACGTGGCCGATGATCTTCTCGCCGTCGGCGGTCGACTCGGCGCTGCCGAAGCCCGGCCCGAGGTTGTCGAGGGCCGAGCCGTCGTGCTTGTCGAGCGCGCTGAGGAGGGACTCGGCCCCCTTCGGGTCCTGGGCGTTCTTGGCCAGGCCGCCGAGGATCGCCTCCATCCCCAGTCCAGCGGCCTTCTCGCTCCGTGCGTCGGCCTGCCCGCCCAGCACGCCCCCGAGCAGGCCGCCGAGGCCGCCGTCGGCGCCGTTGAGCGCTCCCATCATCTCGTCCATCAGTCCGGGCATCGCTGCCTTTCCGCCGCTGGCGCGGCTCATGTCTCCCGCCTCGGAGGCAGTCTCCTGGGCGCACGCGGACCCGTGCGGTCCCCGCAACTGTCCCACAGACGCCCGCAGCGGCGGGAAAGTCGCGTCGAGCGTCCGGGCCCGATGTCGGGCGTGCCTACTAACGTGCCCCGGCATGAGTGACGACCCGTTCCTCGACGCCGCCATCGAGGAGGCGAGAGCCGGCCTCGCCGCAGGGGGGATCCCGATCGGCTCGGTGCTGGTCATCGACGGCGAGATCGTGGCGCGTGGCCACAACCAACGCATCCAGCGGGGGAGTTCGGTCCTGCACGCCGAGATGGACTGCCTGGAGAATGCCGGGCGCCTGACCGCGGCGGACTACTCAAGGTCGGTGCTGTACTCCACCCTCTCGCCCTGCGACATGTGCAGCGGCGCCGTTCTGCTCTACAAGATCCCGAAGGTGATCGTCGGCGAGAACGCCACCTTCCAGGGACCGGAGCAGCACCTCCGCGATCGAGGGGTCGAGCTGGAGATCCGCTCCGACGCCGAGTGCATCACCCTGATGGAGGAGTTCATCGCGGCCCGCGCCGAGCTGTGGAACGAGGACATCGGCGAGTGAGGCGTCGTCGGCGGGTGCAGGGGTCGTCCCCTTGAGTCTCGCGAGTCTGGACGGGGCCCTGATCGCGGTCGACGTCGACGGCACGTTGCTGCGGCCCGACGGGAGTGTCGCCGAACGGACCGCCGGTGCCCTGAGCGACGCGCGCGACGCCGGCGCGGTCGTGTCACTCGCGACCGGTCGGGACTGGGCCGCCGTGCGGGACCTGCTGGCCGGACTGCCCGCCATCGAGTACTCGCTCTGCGTGAACGGCATCGAAGTGGTCACCGACGACGGCACCGAGCTGCATGCCGAACACCTGGCCGTCGACGTCGCGCGCAACGCCATCCTGGCGCTGCGAGACGCCCTGCCCGGGGTCGCGATCGGCCTGGGGATCGGGGGCGAGCTCATCGGGGAACCTCGACTCGGCGAACTCTTCCCCGAAGGTGTCGGTGAGGTCGTTCCCGTCGAGGACGCCGTGGACGCCCTCGGCCCGGACCTGCGCGACCTCGTGGTGTACCACCCGGATCACACCGACGACCTCGACGACTTCTACGACCTGTGCCGGCGCGCCCTTCCGCTCGAGGGCCTCGATCTCGCGTTCTCCGGCCTGCCGATGCTCGAGATCGTGCCGCCCGGGGCGGGCAAGGACGCCGGGCTCGCGTGGCTGGCCGGACACCTCGACATCGCCAACGAGCGCGTCGTGGCCTTCGGCGACGGCCTCAACGACCTGTCGATGCTGCGGTGGGCCGGGACTGGCGTGGCGATGGGTCAGGCCCGCGCCGCCGTCATCGACGCCGCCGACGAGGTCACCGCGTCCAATGCGGATGACGGGGTGGCGACGTGGATCGAGGCGCGGTTGCGCTGATTTGGTCACCGCATCCAATGCGGATGACGGGGTGGCGACGTGGATCGAGGCGCGGTTGCGCTGATTTGGTCACCGCATCCAATGCGGATGACGGGGTGGCGACGTGGATCGAGGCGCGGTTGCGCTGATTGGTTACCCCGTGGGTAGTTGGGTCGGCCACGGCGACATCGGACGATGGGCCTCCACCCAGCCACAGGAGGCCGTCATGCCCACCATCTCCGGCGTTTCCCACATCGATCTCACGGTCAGCGACGTCGTGGCCAGCGAACGCTGGTACGCCCGACTCCTCGGAGCGGTGCGGGTGCTCGAGGGTCGCAACGACGACCACCACTTCCAGTCGCGGTACCTGCTGGAACCGAACTCGTTGCTGCTCGTCGGCCTGGTCCAACACGACGAGAACACCTCGCCCACCTTCGACGAGCGTCGCGGTGGGCTCGATCACCTGGCGTTCAACGTGGACGATCGAGCGGGGCTCGACGCCTGGATGGCGCATCTCGACGATCTGGGGGTCGCGTACGACCTGAACGAAGGCGACCTCTGGGACGTCGTCGTGCTGCGCGACCCGGACAACATCCAGTTGGAGTTCTTCCTGATGAAGGCCGACGCGGGCACCTTCATCGCGGCAGCCGAGACCGTCGCCTGACCAGACGCGTCTCCGGCCGACGTTCGCGCCTCAGTGGCTCGACAGCACCTCGGCCATCTGGTCGAGCATGAAGCCCAGCTCCTCGTCGCCGATGACCAGCGGCGGGCACATGGCGAGCGAGGTCCCGATCGGCCGCATGATCACACCACGCTCCAGGAGCGCCGCCCGCGCGGGGAGCGAGTCGCGGCCGAGCTCGGCCGCCCAGATCGCGCCCACGCCGCGCCCGTGCTCGATGAGCCCGTCCTTGGCCATCGCCGCCAGCCCGGGCTGGACGATCGAACCGATGTGCTCGGCTCGGGCGACCAGACCCTCGGCCTCGATGATCTGGATGTTCTTGATCGCAGCGGCCGCACAGGTCGGGTGCCCCGAGTACGTGTAGCCGTGGCGCATCGGCCCGTCGATCGTGCGCAGCACCTCGTCGACCCCGGGACTGACGATCACGCCGGACAGCGGCAGGTAGCCCGAGGTCACGCCCTTGGCGAAGGTCATCATGTCGGGGCGGACGTCGAAGGTCTGGGCACCGAACCAGCTGCCGGTCCTGCCGAAGCCGCAGATGACCTCGTCGAAGATCAGGAGCGCACCGTTGTCGTCGCACAGCCGACGGGTCAGGGCGAGGTAGCCGTCGGGCGGTGGGAGGACGCCACCCGCTCCCTGGACCGGCTCCGTGATGACGGCGGCGATCCGCTCGCCGTGCTCGGCGAAGACGGTGGCCATGACCTCGATGTCGTCGTGGGGCACCTCGATGAAGTGCGGGACCAGGTCGCCCCAGTTCTGCCGGTTGGGCTCGATGCCCTGCGCCGAGGTTCCGCCGAAGTTCACGCCGTGATAGCCGTGCGTGCGTCGCACGATCATCTGTCGGTCGTGATCCCCCTGCAACTGGTGGGTGAGGCGAGCCAGCTTGAGCACGGTGTCGACGGCTTCGGAGCCCGAGCAGCCGAGGAAGACGCGGGCGCCGTCGTAGGGCGACTTCTCCGCGATCAGCTCGGCACACTCGGCGGCGGCGTCGTTGGTGAACGGCGCAAACGTGTTGTACGTCGTCAGCGTCGCCATCTGCGCGTTGATCGCTTCGATCATGTCCGCTCGGCCGTGGCCGACCTGGCACAGCCACAGGCTCCCGATGCCGTCGATGTAGCTCTTGCCCTGGTCGTCCCAGAGCGTGGAGCCCTCGGCGCGCACGACGTTGATGAAGTCCGACTCCGCCTGCGCCGGCGGAGAGAAGGGGTGCAGGAGGGCGTTGCTCATGGCGTGATCCTTGCAGACGGGGAAGCGGTCATGACGAGGCCCGTTCGACGAGCCAGGAGAAGATCGGGTCGGTCGATCGCGAGGTCATCATCTCGGGGTGCCACTGCACGGCGACGAGGTTGTCGCCCAACTCGAGGCCCTCGACCGTGCCGTCGTCGGCGGTTGCCGTCACCCGCAGACCGGAGCCCACATCGGCCACGGTCTGGTGATGCAGGCTGTTCACTCGCCGGCGCTCGCCGTAGATCGCTCGCAGCACCGAGTCGGGCGCGATGTCGACGTCGTGGACCTCGGTGTCCGCGGAGACGTCGAACCGGCTGTGCGCCGGAATGTGCTGGTTGAGGGTGCCGCCGAGGTGGACGTTGACCAGCTGGATGCCACGGCAGATGCCGAGGACCGGGATCTCGCGTTCGAGGGCGCACTCGAGGAGGCGCAGCTCGAGGTCGTCGCGCTCGGACTCGACCGCCAGCAGTTCGGGGTCGGGCTGGGCCCCGTACCGAGCGGGGTCGATGTCGGTGCCGCCGG
>JBCCFK010000315.1:0-4262 GCA_039029775.1 Actinomycetota bacterium
CGCCGCCGACCGCGTCGATCCAGTAGTGGTTGGCGGTGACCACGATCGCGAAGGTGGTGAGCCACGGATACAGCCGCATGAACCAGACGGCGGCGGCATTCTCGAGGCGTGGCGCGAGGATCAGGTACGACCAGTAGGCCCACGCGAAGTGGAGCGAGGGCATCGCCGCGTACTGGTTGGAGAGTTCCTCCATCGCCCCGGAGCTGAAGGTCCACCAGCTGCCGTGCACGGCGACGGTGTCGACGAAGTCGCTCGGCACACAGGCGCCGAAGGCGCCGCAGTCGCCGAGCAGCCGCGGGGGCATCAGCGGGAACGCCGCGAAGCCGACCAGGGCGAGACCGGTGGTGGCGAGCCCGGCCGTCCGCCAGAACGGGTAGTCCTCGGGGTGGCGCCGGTAGAGCCAGACCAGCGCGAACCCGGTCACCAGGAAGTGGCCCGTCCCGTAGAAGATGTTCCAGAACCGCAGGAACCAGCCCCAGTCGAGGAACCAGCTCTGGAGCTCGACCTCGAAGTCGAGTCGCATCCAGGCCTCGAGGTCGATGATGAGGCGGGCGTTGTCGTAGGCGGTCTCGGGCTCGACCGCCGCGCTGCCGAACTGATTCCGGACCCAGCTGTAGACCAGGTAGAAGCCGAGGATCAGCAACCCTTCCTTCCACCACCGGAGCCGGTGGTGCACGCCCTCGGGCGCGTCGTCCCGTTCGGTGGTCTCCATCACCCCAGGACGGGTTCGGCGTCCTCGTCCTGGCCCCGTCCGCCGCCGAGGATCAGGAGAGGGAAGCCGATGAGGCTGCTGACCAGCGTCAGGACGTAGATCGCGAGGCCGAGGGCGACCGCCTGCTCGTTGCTGACGTCGATCCCGCCGAGGAACAGCACCAGCGCGCCCTCACGGATGCCGAGGCCGCCGATGCCCAGTGGCAGCACCTGGATGATCAGCACCGCCGGCAGGAACGCCATGAGGGCCGTGAGGCCGACCTCGTTGATCTCGAGCGCCTCGGCCGCGCACCCGGCGGCGAGGATCAACACGAACTGGTAGACGAATCCGCTGGCCACCACCTCACCGGCGGCGCGAGGGTGCTCGCGGAACCGGTCGATGCCGATGTGGACGGCCTCGGCGAATCGCAGGAGGCCGGTCCGGCCGTCGAGCGAGTCGCCGATCCAGTCCGAGCCGACGACGATGATCACGACCAGCAGTGCTCCGAGGGTGACGGCGCCCACGTACAGCGGCACCGTGGTCGCCGACCCCAGGTTGGTCAGGCCCGGGTTGACCGCGAAGCCGATGAAGGTGATCACCGGGAGCACGAGCCAACCGCTGAGCCGCTCGAAGACGACGGAGGTGAACGCGGTCGGGCCGTCGTTCATGTCGCGGCTGAGGCGGCCGACCCGGAGGACGTCGCCGCCGACGGTCGTCGGCACGAAGTTCGAGAGGAACTGGCCGGCCATGTAGTGCGAGAACAGGCTCGGGAGCGGGCGGTGCTCGCCGAGCGCGTGCAGGACGCGTTGCCATCGGTACGCCGCCAACACGAACGCCAGCAGGGTCATCGCGAATGCCGCGAGGGTCCAGAAGGTGTTCTCGCTGTTCCAGGACGGGATGAGCTCGTCGGTGTCGATGTCGTCCATCTGGGCGAAGATGACGACGATCAGGGCGACACTGAGCCCGATGCGCGCGGGCACGGTGACCCACTTGCGGCGCCACCAGCGTGTCCGCTTCTTCGCCTCAGGCGTCGAGGAGCCGGCCGAACCGGTGTCGTGCAAGGTCATGATGCGAGAGCGGACGCCCGGTCCTGTGGCGACAATCGCGACAGTCACGGCGTCCGCACCCGAAAGGGTATTGCCAACGGCGGCGGAGGCGGGGTGATGACGCCCGGGGTGGTGGGCTCGGGACGGCTCGCCACGGCCCGCAGGCGGGGGAGTAGCGTTGGGCTTCACCGCCGACCAAGGGGGGTCCGATGTCGGATCGCATTGCCGTCACCATCGAGAACGGGGTGGCCGACGTGCGCCTCAACCGTCCCGACAAGATGAATGCGCTCGACGACGCCATGTTCGAGGCGCTGATCGAGACCGGCGACGCGCTGGCCGCCGAGCCCTCGGTGCGCTGCGTGGTGCTCTCCGGCGAGGGCCGGGCGTTCTGTGCCGGCCTGGACTTCGGGAGCTTCCAGCGGATGGCGGGGGACGCCGACGATGAGGGCGCGGCGACCGCCAGCGCATTCGACGCCAAGGAACGCATCACCCACCGCGGTCAACAGGCGGCCTACGGCTGGACCGAGATGCCGGTCCCGGTGATCGCCGCCATCACCGGTGTGGCCCTCGGGGGTGGCATCCAGATCGCGCTCGGCGCCGACATCCGGATCATCGCGCCGGACGCCCGCATGTCCGTGCTGGAGATCCGTTGGGGCCTGGTTCCGGACATGACCGGAACGCAGCGCCTCGCAGAGCTGGTCGGCCTCGACGTGGCCAAGGAGTTGACGTTCACCGGCCGCATGGTCGAGGGCGAGGAGGCGGTCCGGATCGGTCTCGCGACTAAACTGGCGGACGACCCACACGGGGCGGCGATGGCGATGGCGCGCGAGATCGCTGCGAAGTCTCCCCACGCCGTCCGTGGGGCCAAGCGGCTGCTCTCCAGCGCCGGACGTGTCAGCGAGGCGGACGGCTTCGCGATGGAGCGTCGGGAGATCGGGGCGCTGATCGGTTCGCCGAACCAGGTCGAAGCGGTCCAGTCGTACTTCGAGAAGCGCGATCCGAACTTCGCGGACCCCACGGTCGACTGACCCCCGTCGCCGTTCTGGACGTCGCCGTTCTAGAGGTCGCCGGTGCCCGTGATCTCGCGGACGCGGGCCATGAACCGGTCGCGCGTCACGACAACACGGACCACCTGACCCAGCAGGATCTCACGGTCGCCGTCGCGCGCCGAGACGTCGAAGGTCAGCCGACGTCCTTCGACCAGGGTCAGGCGGGCCGCGACCGCGACCCGGCCACCGACCGTCGACGGGCTGACGTGGTCGATCCGCATGCGCATGCCGACCGTCGTCTGGTCGGGTTCGAGTTGGCCCTCGACCGAGCGGACCGTCATCTGCTCACACCAGGCCAACAGCTGTGGGGTGGACAACACCTCCACATCGCCGGATCCGAATGCCGTCGCGAGGTGCTCGGGTTCCACCGCGAAGACGTCCGCGGCTGACGCTCCAGCTTCCAGGGCCACGCCGGTACGATACGCAGTGCTCCCCGAAGCTCCAGGGATGCCGCTCGATGCCGATGACAGCATGGTGGCCTCCCTGCCATCCACCACCACGAACTGAGAGCGAATGATCGAGAACGATCTGATCGAGAAGACCCTGCACACCGCCCTCGCCACCGGAGGCGAGTTCGCCGAGATCTTCGCCGAGGACAAGCGGTCCTCTTCCGCGCTGCTCGACGACGGCAAGGTCGAGGAGCTGTCCTCGGGCCGGGACCGCGGCGCCGGCATCCGAGTCGTCGTCGGCGACACCACCGGATTCGCTCACACCGCAGATCTGTCCGAGCGCGGCCTGCGCGCCGCCGCCGAGGCCGCCGCAGCCGCGGCCCGCAGCACGAGCGAGGGCGGCACGGTCATGGCCGCGCTGAACGAGGTCGACGCGCCCGCCCCCAATGCGGTCACCGTGTTGCCCGAGACCGTCGCCAAGGGCACCAAGGTGGAGCTGCTCAACCGGGCCGACGAGGTCGCCCGCGCCGAAGGCGACGCCATCACCCAGGTCTCCGCCCGCTACATGGACAACCGGCGCCGGATCCTCGTCGCCAACAGCGACGGCGTCCTGGCCACCGACGACCAGGTCAAGACCCTGTTCTCGGTCGCATGCGTCGCCCAGGGCGACACCGGGATGCAGACCGGCCGCGAGAGCGTCGGCAGGCCCATCGGTTTCGAACTGTTCGACGAGGTGGATGTCGAAGAGCTCGCTCGGACCGCGGCCCAGCGGGCCATCACCAAGCTCCGCGCCCGACCGGCACCGTCGGGTGCGATGCCCGTCGTCATCGGCAAGGGCGGCGGCGGCGTCCTCTTCCACGAGGCCTGCGGCCACGGCCTCGAGGCCGACCTGGTCGCCAAGCAGGCCTCGGTTTTCGCCGATCGCATCGGCCAGCAGGTCGCCAGCGAGCTCGTGACGCTGATCGACGACGGCACGATGGGCGGCGAGTGGGGCGCCTTCGCCGTCGACGACGAGGGTCGTCCCGCCCAGCACAACGTGCTGATCAAGGACGGCGTGCTCGTCGACTACATGTGGGACGGC
This sequence comes from Actinomycetota bacterium, assembly GCA_039029775.1. GTDB lineage: Bacteria > Actinomycetota > Acidimicrobiia > Acidimicrobiales > UBA8592 > JBCCFK01. The sequence goes on from JBCCFK010000315.1 coordinate 4,257, forward strand.
CTGCGC
>JBCCFK010000316.1:0-4231 GCA_039029775.1 Actinomycetota bacterium
CCGCTTGACCGCAACGGCATCGCATCCAAAGAGTCCAACCCGAACTGTCGAGCGACGATCGACGCCACGTCGTCGGTATCGGAGGCTCCGTGCAGCTCGCCCAGGTAGACGCCGCCACCGAACCTGGCCTCGACGAGCTCGGACACCTCGGTGGCCAACCTGGTCTTGCCGATGCCGCCGGGACCGACGAGGGTCACGACACGGTGCGCGGACAGCAGCGTGGCGAGCTGTTCGCACTCCTGGTCGCGCCCGATGATGTCGGTGCCGGTCACCGGAAGATCATCGCAGAGGGCCGTCGCCGTCGTCAGCGGGGTGGCGACACCGACGAGGTCTCAGCCGCCGAAACCCCGGTGCAAGCTGCCATCGGTGGCCAGCGCCTGTGCCCGATCGACGCAGATCTGCTTCCACGGCTCGTGGGTGATGAGCCAGAAGCGATTGCTCGTGATGCCGTCGACCACCAGATCGGCGACCTCGGCGGGCGACTTGCCCTTGTTCGCGAGGAGTGCGCTGGCCCCCTCGATGAAGTTGCGCCCCACCTCGGTGTCGACGTGCTCGGCCAGGTCCTCGGGCCGGTTGCGAGCGCTGAATGCGATCTTGGTGTCGACAGCGCCGGGGCAGAGCACCGAGGCGTTGATGTCGGGAGTGTCGTCCAGCTCGCGCGAGAGGGTCTCGGTGAGGGCGACCACCCCGAACTTCGCCACGTTGTAGGGCCCGATGCCCGCAGCCGATTGCAGACCGGCCGTGGAAGCGGTGTTGACGATGTGACCCTCTCCCGCCTCCTTGATCAGCGGCAGGAAGATCTTCACGCCGAAGATGACCGACCAGAGGTCGACACCCAGCGTCCACTCCCAGTCGGCCGTCGTCAGCTGCTCCAGCGGCGCCGCGGTGACGACCCCGGCGTTGTTGTGGACGACGTGGACTGCGCCGAAGGCATCGACCGTGGCGTCCGCCAGCGCCTGGATGGCCTCCTCGTGTCGAACATCGGTCGGCACCGCGATCACCTGACCGCCGCGGTCTGTCAGCGCGGCGGTCGCCGCTGCGAGCGCGTCCTCCTCGATGTCGGCGAGGGCGACCTTCATTCCCTCGTCGACCAGTCGCTCGGCGACGGCCAGTCCGATGCCGCTGGCCGCTCCGGTGACGACGGCGACGCGTCCTTCGAGATGTTCCATGGCCGGACCCTACCGGTCGCCTGAACACCGGGTCGGCCTCAGGCGCTCCCCAGCAGCCACCGAAGCCGCTCACGCCCGTTCTCCTCATAGGCCTGGTCCGCATGATCGACGGACCACACGACGGTGGTGAGTGCCTGCAGGACCCCGTAGGCGACCAGGACCGCCTCTTCATCGGAGGTGGGCGTCGCTCCGTACCCGTCCCAGTAGGCATCGGCCAGCTCGGGATGCTCCCGCCACGAGGAGGACCACAGCCGCTCCACGTCGGTCAGCGCGAGGTCGAGGCGCGACAGGCCGAAGTCGAAGACCGCCAAGCGCTCTCCGTCCCACAGCCAGTTCCGCTCCGTGAAGTCGCGGTGGCACGCTCGACGTCTCCAGCCGTCGAGCAGCGGGAGGACTTCGTCGATGGCGGCGCGAACCCGGTCGATCGTCGCGGGCTCGACCATCCCGACCGCCCGCACCAGCCAGGCATCGGTTCGCTGCGCGACGGCGTCGCGCAGCGCGATGTCGTCGTCGTGGACAGGCAGGTCGTGGAGTCTGGCGCTGAACGCCCCGGCCTGCCGGTGCACTTCTGCGAGCTCGGGCATCGCGGCGGAGAGCGGTGAGATGCCCGGCAGCTCGCTGACGGCGATGGCGAGCGGGTCCGGCGTCGAGCCGAGGAACCGCGGTACGTCCGCCCAGCCGGCGACCCAGTGCTCATAGGCGCGGACCTCCCGCCGGTGATGGTCGACGGTGCGGTGGCGCTTGACGAAGCACGTGCCGGAACGGCCCGAGACGTGCAGCACCTGAGCCTCGCCGTGGTCCCAGGACCGGTCCTCGACGTGCTCGATGGGCCCGCACTCCTGCGTCACCGCGGGCAGGAGATCGGGAGGAATCAGATCGGTCCGGGCCCCCATCTCGGCCCACCGTAGCGGCGACTCCGAAACGCCGGAGGGTGCCGGTGCATTTCGGATTCGCAGGTCTACCCTCTTGCCTCATGCTCGAATTCCTGGGCCGCCCCCTCCAGTCCTGGCCGGGCCGCATCGCCGCGGCCGTCGTCCTCGTCATCGGCGTCATCGTCGGCATCGTCGCCAGCAGCGGCGGGAGTGACGAGACCGAGGTCGTCATCCAGGTCGAGGCCACGCCGACCGAGGTGCCCACGGCCACGCCGGAGCCGACGCCCACCCCTGAGCCGACGGCGACGCCGGAACCGACCGCCACGCCCACGCCCACGCCGACACCCACTCCGGGCCCCAAGTCGCCGCTGAACGGGACCGATGTGGAGGGTCCGATCACCGACCGTCTGCTGACGGTCAAGATCGACAACCACGCCAACGCCCGCCCCCAGTCGGGCATCCAGCACGCCGACATGATGATCGAGATCTGGGTGGAGGGCATCACGCGCTTCCTCTCGGTCTGGCAGTACAACGACGCCGAGTTCCTCGGTCCGATCCGCTCGATGCGACCGACGGACTTCGCCATCCAGAACGCGTGGCAGTCCACGTTCATCAACTCGGGCGGCCAGGGCTGGGTGCAGGGCATCGGCAACGGGTCGAACGTGAACTACTACGTGGAGCCCGGCGGCAGCTTCCGGATCAGCTCGCGCTTCGCCCCTCACAACCTCTACGGCGACACCACGGTGTTCCGCACCCTCGACGGCCGCGGCGACTACGAGGAGCCTCTCGAGCCGCTCTGGAACTTCGGTGAGATGCCGGAAGGCGCCGAAGCAGCGACGTCGATCCGTACGAACTGGCGGTCGGGCTACACGGTCGACTGGACCTGGAACGGCGAGGTGTACGAGCGGACCACGCAGGGAGCGCCTCACAACTACCTCGACGACGAGAACGAACCGCAGCGCATCACCGCCGAAACCCTGGTGATGTTGGAGATGGACGTCTTCTCGGCGTGCGGCGGCTCGGGTTCCTGCGTCCCGGCATCGATCACCACCGGGTCCGGCCCTGCATGGGTGTTCGCCGATGGGGTCATGGTGACCGGCACCTGGACACGCGAGAGCGAGAACGACTGGTTCGTGCTGACCGCCGAGGACGGGACGGAGCTCGCCGTTCCCCCGGGGCAGCTGTGGCTCGTGTTGCCGATCACTGGCGGCGTCGTCCCCGGCGCCGAGTGACGGTCAGCGTTCCACCGAGAACAGCTCGACGGGCTCGTCGAACCCCTTGAGCTGTCGGCGGCCCGCCGGGGTCACGGTGACCGAGTCACCGATGGCATCGACGACGGCCCGATCGACGAGCAACTCGCCCGGGACCGCCTGGTCGACGATCCGCGAGGCCTTGTTGACCACCGGGCCGTAGTAGTCGCCGCCCACTCCGATGACCTCGCCGAAGGCGACGCCACCCCGTGGGAGGGCATCGGTCCCGACGAAGTCCTCGATCACCGCGGATGCGATCTGCACCGCGTCGGCTGCCGACAGCGCGACATACATGATCTCGTCGCCGATCAGCTTCACGAGGCGCCCGCCGCGGGACCGAACCGCATCGGTGGCCTGGCGCTCGAAGCGGGCGATGAACCGGGCCAGCTCGTCGGGAGCGGTCGAAGCGGCGTAGCGGGTGTAGCCCACGATGTCGACGAACCCGATCGCGATGCTGATGGTGGATGTGGCGTCGGTGGTGGACGCTTGTCGGGCCTGATCCGACAGCCTGACCGCGCCCATGAGTTGATTCCGGAAGAGCGCCCGCATCGCGGTGAACAGTTCACCGGTCAGCTGGGCCGAGTCGTAGTTCTGGCGGGCGTAGTCCACCTCGGCCCCGCCGTCCTCCTCGATCCTCGGCGCGGCATCGATCCGGAACAGCGCGCTGGTGGCGTCCGCGACCCGCGCCATGGCACCGGTGAGCACGCGGGCGAAGTCGCCGAGCGCCTCGACGCTGAAGATGGCCTCCGCCGCGGCGAATGCCCTGAACGCGGCGACGTCGTCTTCGGTGAAGCGTTGGTCGGTCGAATACCCCGCCGCGACCAGGAGGCCGTCGAACGCTTCACGATCCAGGCCGGTCGCCTCCCAGGCCTCCTCGGCGGTCAGGGTGGCTCCCGGACGGAGTTGGCTCATGTTGACGGTGCCGACCAGCTCCTCGACG
>JBCCFK010000317.1:0-4075 GCA_039029775.1 Actinomycetota bacterium
CGGGCGAGGTCATCGACCGCGGCACACCGGTCAACTTCACGTGGAACGGCAACCCGCTCTTCGGGTTCGCCGGCGACACCATCGCCTCGGCGCTGATGGCCAACGGCGTGCGCATCGTGTCCCGGTCGATGAAGTACCACCGGCCGCGTGGCTACATGACCAACGACTTCTGGGATCCCAACGCCTTCGTGCAGGTCGGCGATGATCCCAACGTGCGGTCGGCGCACCGGCTGCTCGAGAACGGGATGGCGATCGAGGCCCAGAACGTGTGGCCCTCGTTGGACCGCGACATCAAGGCCGCCAACGGCCTGGTCGGCCGGTTCCTGTCCGCGGGGTTCTACTACAAGACCTTCATCCGACCCCAGAAGCTGTGGCCCGCCTACGAGAAGGTGCTTGCCACCTTCGCACCCGGGGGTCGAGTCGACCTCGACACGCCGCACCGGTACCACGACAAGCGCTACGCCCATCCCGACGTGGTCGTCGCCGGTGGCGGCCCGGCGGGCATGGCGGCGGCGATCGCGGCCGCAGAGGCTGGTGCATCGGTGATGCTGGTCGAGCACGGACATCGTCTCGGCGGTCACCTGCTCTGGGGGTCCGACGAGGATCGAGCCACGGCGGCCGAACTGGTCGCCGCGGTCGAGGCGGCAGGCGTCGAGGTCCTGACCGACTCGACCGTCACCGGCCGCTACGACGACAACTGGACGGCCATCGTCCAGCGCAGCCACGCGGTCGCCGTCGAGCGGCTGATCAAGGCCCGGGCCAAGACACTGGTGGTGGCGGCCGGCCTGATCGAGCGGCCCTACGTGTTCGCCGGCAACGACAAGCCAGGCGTGATGACCTCGGGTGCGGTCCGCCGGTTCGTCAACATGCAGGCGGTCAAGCCCGGCGAGCGCGCCGTGGTCTTCTCCGCCAACGCCGACGGTGACGCCGCGGCAGCGGACCTGGAACGCGTCGGCGTCGAGGTGGCGCGCATCGTCGACGCGCGCACTGGCGAGAACGTCGTCGAGGCTCACGGTGGCGCACGGTCGGTGAAGGCGGTCGAGATGGCCGACGGCACCAAGATCGAGTGCGACCTCCTGGTCACCGCCGTCGGGTGGACCGCCCCGACGTCGCTGCTGAACATGACCGGGGATCGCCCCTCCTACGACGAGACCAGCGCCCGCTTCTACGGGACCGCTGCCATCGACGACGTGCTGACCACGGGCGGCATCGCGGGCGACGGATCACTGGAGCGCCTGATCGAGCACGGCCGCGCCACCGGCCGGCTGGCCGCGGGGCGAGCCGCCGTCATCGGCCACCGCCTGCAGACCCTGACCGCGCGGGCGGCCGCCGTCGACGTCGCCGAGCCCGAGTGGCTCGCAGACGATCGCGCGCCCCTCGGGCGGGAGCCACATCCGGCGCTCTTCCGGTCGACCACCCACGGCATCGTCGACTTCTCCGAGGACGTCGGCTCCAAGGACCTCGTGAACGCGGCGAAGGAGGGCTACGACTCGGTCGAGCTCCTCAAGCGCTACACGACGGCCACCATGGGCCCAGCACAGGGCAAGCTCGAAACGGTGAACACGGTGGCGGTCCTGGCCGAGGCCAGGGGCGAGACGATCGAGGAGGTCGGCACCACCGTGTGGCGGCCCCCCTACGCACCGATCACACTCGGCGCGCTCGGCGGACGCGTCTTCGAACCGGTACGGGTCTCGTCCATCCAGCCGTGGCACGAGGCCAACGGCGTGACGCCGATCCTCGCCGGTCAGTGGGTCCGCCCCGAGCACTACGGCGACCCCGCCGCGGAGGTCCGCAACACCCGGAGCAACGTCGGGATCACCGACGTCACGCCGCTGGGCAAGCTCGACCTGCGGGGCCCCGACGTGCCGAAGCTGTTGAACCAGCTCTACACCAACAAGTGGTCCAAGCTCCCGATCGGCTCGGTCCGCTACGGGATCATGTGCGCCGAGGACGGCGTGGTCCTCGACGACGGCGTGACCGGCCGCCTGGCCGAGGAGCACTACGTCATGACCACCACGTCGTCGGGCGCCGGCGGGGTCTGGGAGTGGGTCGAGAACTGGCTCCAGACCGAGCATCCCGAGTGGCGGATCCACGTCACGCCGGTCACCACGGGTTTCACCTCGATCAACGTGGCAGGGCCGAAGTCCCGCCAGCTGATGCAGCGCCTGGTGGGAGACATCGAGCTGGCTCCGGAGGCCTTCGCCTACATGCAGGTCCGCACCGGCACCATCGCCGACGTGCCCGGCTGCTTCATGTGGCGGATCGGCTTCACCGGCGAGCTGTCCTACGAGCTGCATGTCCCGTCCGGCCATGGCCTCCACGTCTGGGAGCGACTCCTCACCGAGGGTGCCGACCTCGGCGTCGGCGCGTTCGGCCTCGAGGCCCAGCGCATCATGCGACTGGAGAAGGGCCACTTCATCGTCGGCCAGGACACCGACGGCCTCACCAAGGCTCCGTCGACGGGCATGGGTGGCCTGATCAAGCTCGACAAGGACGACTTCGCGGGCAAACCGGAGCTCGCCTGGGCGATGGAGGACGACACCGCGCCCCTGATCGTCGCCATCCAACCGACGGACCCGCAGCTGGTGCCCGAGGAGGCCTGCCAGATCGTGCGGGCCGGCACCAACGAGATCCTCGGCCGGATCACGTCGTCGCGAATGTCGCCGACGCTGAACCGCTCGATCTGTCTCGGCCAGGTGCTTCCCGAGGTTGCGGCAGCCGGGACCGAGCTGACGGTCGTGCTGGTCGACGGCCGCCGGGTCACCGCCACGGTGATGGAACACCACGCCCACTACGACCCGGAAGGAGCGCGACTCCGTGTCTGATCTCGAGTTCGAGAGTTCGGTCGTCACCACGTACCCGGACGGCAGCGGCGCCGAGCTGACGCTCGAGGACGTGTCATCGACGGCGAAGACCATCGTCCGCGCCGCGGCCGACACCGCCGCCGCGGCCGCGCTCGGCGTTTCGTTCGGCGCGAGCCGCGCCGTCGGCGACGCGCTCGTGCTCGGCCAGCGACCGGGGGAGTGGATGCTGCTCGGCGACGCCGCTGCGTTCGTCGCGGGTATGGACACGACGGGTCACGTCAGCGTCATCGACCACACGCACAGCCGGGCGCTCTTCCGGCTCGCCGGCGCGGCGTCGGCATCGGTGCTCGAGAAGGTCTGCAGCCTCGATTGGTCCGACGCCATGACGCCCGACGGCGCGGTCGTCTCGGCGTCGATCGCCAAGGCTACCTGCGACCTGACCCGCCAGGACGTGGACGGAGTGCCGAGCTACCTCGTCGCGTGCGACCGCTCGTTCGGGCAGTACCTGTTCGACGCCCTCCTGGACGCCGGGGACGAGTTCGGGATCGGTGTGACGCCGTGAACTCGGGCGCATGCGCCTGCGGAGCAGTCCGCTATCGGGTCGACGGTCCGCTGCGCAACGTCACCAACTGCCACTGCGAACGCTGTCGGCGGATCACGGGCCACTTCATGGCGGCGAGCGCCTGCGCCACGGCCGACCTGACGATCGAGGGTGAGCCGTCACTGCGCTGGTATCGGCCCGACGAGGAGCCCGCGGTCGGCTACGCGTTCTGCCGCGAGTGCGGCGCATCGCTCTTCTGGCGTTCGGACACCAGACCCGAGTCGATCTCGATCTGCGCCGGCACGCTCGACCCGCCCACGGGCATCGTCACCGACCTGGCGCTGTTCGGCGCCGAGGCCTCCGACTATCACCGCCTCGACGACACCATCGAGACCGCCGACTACGACCGCTAGCGGTCGGACTGCCGGCGCCACGTGACGAAGAAAGTGCCCACCTGGGGTCTGACACCGAGTGGGCACTTTCTCAGACGGCCAGGCCCATGTAGGCGGCCATGAGGTCGATCTGGTGGGCGAAGAGCGCACCGGCGTCGTCGAAGGAGTTCTTGAACGAGCCGAAGAGTTCGAAGTTGACCAGGCCGTAGATCAGCACCCACGCCGTGACGCCACGGAGGACCTGGTCGTCGGGCAGGTCGAGCCCCGACAGGTTCCTCGCCGCTTCGATCTGGCCGGCGAGTTCGTCGCTGATCGGGGCCATGAGGCCGTCCGCGGGC
>JBCCFK010000318.1:0-4035 GCA_039029775.1 Actinomycetota bacterium
ACGCTCGCGGCGATCCTCGGCGCTTTGGGTCTGCTGGCGGTCGCCGGCCAGCGATGGGTGCTCCGATGACCTTCGTCGCGCCGCCCGTTTCCGACCGTCGACTCGCCGTCCGCGTCACGCGCGACGCCGAGCGCAGGATCCGGGCGGGGCATCCCTGGGTGTTCGACGGCTCGGTCGAGTCGGTCAGCCACGACGGTCGGCCCGGCGACCTCGCCGTGATCTTCGACCACAAACGGGACTTCCTCGCGATCGGTCTGTGGGACCCGGGATCACCGATCCGGATCCGGGTGCTCCACCAGGGCAGGCCGAGGGCGATCGACGACGACTTCTGGGCCTCGGCGGTCGTCGACGCGGTCGGTATCAGGGAGCCGCTGTCGAGCGATCCCTCGACCACGGGCCTGCGAGTGGTGAACGGCGAGAACGACGGCTTCGGCGGACTCGTCGTGGACGTCTACGACACGGTCGGGGTGATGAAGGTGTATTCGGCGGCCTGGCTGCCGCACCTCCCGCCGATCCTGGCGGCCCTCGTCGAACTCGTGGGCCTCGACACGGTCATCGCGCGGCACAGCCGGTTGCTCTCGGGCGCCGATCGCCACGGACTCGAGGACGGAGCCCCCCTGGTGGGGGTGGTGCCCGAGGACGGCGTGGTGCCCTTTCTGGAGCACGACCTGACGTTTCACGCCGACGTCGTCCATGGGCAGAAGACCGGGCACTTCCTCGACCAGCGCGACAACCGGGCCATGGTCGGGGCGTTGGCCGCGGACGCCCGTGTTCTCGACGTGTTCTGTCACTCAGGCGGCTTCAGCGTCCACGCGTCCGCAGGTGGCGCTCGGTCTGTCACCAGCGTGGACCAGTCGCCCCATGCGCTGCGCCAGGTCGCGGCCCACCTCGCTGCGAACGCCGGCGTCACCGGTTCGACCCGGAGTGAGACCGTGCAAGGGGATGCCTTCGAGGTCCTGGCGGCGATGGAACGGAGCGGTGAGCGCTTCGACATCGTCGTGATCGACCCACCATCGTTCGCGGGCCGGCAGGTAGCCGTGGCCCGAGCACTGCGCTCGTACCGGCAGCTGACTCGCTCGGGTCTGGCCGTGCTCACCGACGGCGGCACGCTCGTCCAGGCGTCGTGTTCCGCTCGTGTCGCCGCGGACGACTTCGTCGCGGTCGTGAACGGCGCCGCTGCCGAGGTCGGGGTGGCGCTCGACGATCAGGTGATCACGGGACACGCGCTCGACCACCCGGTCACCTTCCCGGAGGGCGCCTACCTCAAGGCGGTCTTCGCCACCGCCAACAGGCTCTGATCTCAGACGGCCGGAGCCCGGTCGCCCACGATGGAGACCCGCTCGCCATAGCGGCGGTTGGGGTAGTAGTCCCAGATCGCATGGTGCTGCGTGCACCGATTGTCCCAGAACGTGAGGGTGTTGGACTCCCACTGGACCCGGCACGCCAAACGGGGAGTCTCGGCGATGTGGCGGAACAGGAAGTCGAGCAGCGCCCGACTCTCGGCCGGCGCCAAGCCCTTGATGCGCGATGTGAAGCCGCTGTTGACGTACAGGACCTTTCGGCCGGTGTCGGGGTGGGTGACGACGACCGGGTGCTCGTTCCTCGGGTACCCGCCCTCGGGCGGCGTCGTGCCGTAGGCCCCGACGTAGGGGAGCGCGCCGTCGTGCACGGCCGTCAACGACCCGAGGAAGTCCCGCATCGGTTCCGAGAGCAGCTCGTACGCGAGATACATGTCGGCGTAGAGCGTGTCGCCGCCACCGTCGGGTGGCACCTCGGTGATGTAGAGCATCGATCCGAGCGGCGGAACCGCGTCACAGGTCACGTCGGTGTGCCAGCCGTCGCCGGCGGTGTACTTGGACTTCTCGGTGGTCTTGACCAGCAGGATCTCCGGGTCTTCGTACTCACGCGTGCCGGCGGCGTTCATCGGATGGGTGTGGAGCGTGCCCCACTGGCGTCCGAGGTCCTTGTGCTGGTCGCGCGTGAGGTGCTGGTCGCGGAACACCAGCACGGACCAGTCGAGGAAGGCCTGCTTGATGTCCGCGACCTGCTCCTCGCTGGGATCCGCGAGGTCCACTCCGTGCACCTCCGCGCCGATGTGCGGCGTCAGCGGTGCAACGTCGATGGTCTGGTAGTCGGCCATACGGTCCCCCCCGGTTCCGAGCGCGATCGTAGTGGTGCCCGTCAGCTCCGGCGCTCGGCGAGGTAATCCGCAGCGCGGGCGCGGGCCTCCGGGTCGCGCTGTGCGTTCTCCAGCAACGGTGCGCCCAGCCAGGCATCGGCGGTCGATGCCACGTTCTCGGCGGCGGTCACGACTTGGCGTTTGGTCACGCGCAGGACCGAGGGTGCCTTCTTCAAGAGTGCCCTGGCGAACTCCTCGGTCGTGGCTTCGAGTTCGGCGCGGGGCACCACGCGGTTCACGAATGCCAGCGCCTTTGCTTCGTGGGCATCGAATGGCCGGCACGTCATCACCAGCTCACGGGTCATCGCGGGCCCGATCTCGCGGACGAGCCGCGGGATGCCTCCCCATGCGAGCGGGATGCCGAGGTCGACCTCGGGGATCGCGAAGTTGGTGTTGTCGGCCGCGATGCGCATGTCGCAGGCGGCGGCGAGCACCAGGCCACCGCCGATGCAGTGCCCGTGGACCGCGGCGACCGTCACCGCGTCCATCGCCTCGACCGCGGTGGCCATCTCGGCTCCCAACTCCGCACCACCCTTTCCGGGAGGCGGATCGTTGAACTGACGCAGGTCGAACCCCGAGGAGAAGGCGCGCTCGCCTGCTCCGGTCACGATGACGACCACGGCGCCGTTGTCGTCCAGCCACCGTGCGGCCCGCGCGATCTCGGCCAGGCAGTCGACGCCCAGCGGGTTCAGCGCATCGGGCTGATTCAACGTCAGACGTCCGAGGCGGGTGTCGTCGACGGACACGGTGAGCGTGGAGAAGTCGGTCATGTCGCCATCCTGCCACGCGGCTCGGACGCTCTACGCTGGCGCGATGACAGCGTCCTCGCCCTTCTACACCGACGACCACGAAGCGTTCCGGGAGGTCGTGCGGCAGTTCACCGAGAAGGAGGCCACGCCCAACGTCCACGAATGGGACCTGGCCGGTGAGATCCCGCGCGAGATGTACGAGAAGGCGGGGGCGGTCGGCATCTTCGGCGACGGCTTCGAGGCCGAGTACGGCGGGCACGGCCAGCGCGACGCCCTTCTGCGGCTGGTCATGATGCAGGAGCTCAGCTACGCGGGCTCCGGTGGATTCGTCGCGGCGCTGTTGTCGAACTACATCGGACTGTCGCCGATCGGGAAGTTCGGGTCGCACGAGCTGAAGAGTCGTGTGCTGCCGCCCTGCATGGCGGGTGAGAAGATCGCGGCGCTGGCGATCACCGAGCCGAGCGGCGGGTCGGATGTCGCTCGCATCAAGACGACCGCCAGGCGCGATGGCGACCACTACGTCGTCAACGGATCCAAGACCTTCATCACCTCGGGCATGCGGGCGGACTACATCACCGTCGCCGTGCGCACGGGCGCGGACGGACCGGCCGGCATCTCGATGCTGGTGATGGACGGTGACTCGCCCGGTCTGAGCCGTACCAAGCTCGACAAGATGGGCTGGCTGTGTTCGGACACCGCGACGCTCTACTTCGACGATGTGCGCGTGCCGGCGGAGAACCTGCTGGGGGAGGAGGGCGCGGGATTCTCGATGATCGTGAACAACTTCAACCCCGAACGCATCGACATGGCCGCCCAGTCCGTCGCCTTCTCCCGGGTCTGCTACGACGAGGCGCTCGCCTGGGCCCGCGAGCGGTCGACGTTCGGCAAGCAGCTGGCCGAACATCAGGTGATTCGGCACAAGCTCGTCGAGATGGACCGCCAGATCAACGCCAACCAGGCGTGGATCGAACTCTTGGCCTGGCGTTTGAACCAGGGCGACGACCCGGTGGCCGAGATCGCCGAGGCCAAGGTGTCGGCCACGATGCTCTTCGAGTTCTGCGACCGGGAGGCGGCTCAGGTGCTCGGCGGCGCCAGCTTCCTCCGCGG
>JBCCFK010000319.1:0-3955 GCA_039029775.1 Actinomycetota bacterium
GCTGGTCGATGCGGAGCACAACGTCTTCGGCGACTTCGGGAACGCGATGGACCTGTACTTCGGCGGCGACATGAACGCCGCGATCGCGCTGAGCGGTCAGGTGGCGGGACGGATCGACGAGGTGCGTTCCGTGGGCGACGTCATCGCCGACACCGTTGCGGGCTTCACCGAGACGGTGGCTCGTCTCCAGGGGTGACCCGCGCCGAGAACACGTGAGCCGGGTCTGGAGGCCAGTCAGTCGGTTCGCCGACCGATGTGGAGTGCGGCGCCGTAGTGCCGTCGCAGCGTGCCACCGGGTCGCTCGGCGAGGCGTCGTCTGATCTCGGAATGGAGCCGGTCGCGCTGGGGTGGGTCCATGGCGATGTGGCCGGAGAACGTGTCCAGGACGGCGATGTAGCCCTCGGCGTCATAGGTGACCTCCCAGTCGAACTGGTCGACCGACACCACCTCGAACCGACCCGACGCCTCGATCTCCTCCCGCCGGTCCGGTATCGCCCCAGGCCGCGTCTCGACCCAGCCGTCGGGCAGGCCTTTCCCGATCTCCTCGTAGACCTCCTGGATGTCGGCGAAGAAACGATCTCCGCCCTCGGGGAAGACGTGGGTCGCCGACCAGAACGCCAGATGGCCGCCAGGTCGCAGGTGCCGCGCCGCTCGGCCGTACTTCGTCGCGGGGTCCATCCAGTGCCAGCAGGAGGCCGCCACCACGAGGTCGTGTTGCCCCCACGCCGTCGGCTCCCACGTGTCGAACGAGCCCTCGACGATCTCCACCTGCGGCCACGCCGCGAGGTTCCGCCGGGCGGCCGCAGCCAGGTTGGGTCCGAGCTCGACCGCCGTCACGACGGCGCCGCGCTCCGCCAGCTCCTCGGTCGCGACTCCTGAAGCGGGGCCGATCTCGAGCACCATCGTTGCCGCGCCGAGTCCGGTGACCGCCTCCAACCGATCCCACAGCGACGTGGGATAGCGGGTCCGCGCCCGGTGGTATAGATCGGGCACCCGATCGAAGGTGAGGCGCAGCTCCGACGCGTCGGCCATGCCCGTGATGATGGCAGAAGAAACAGGCCGATCGACTCTGCGCGAGCCCGCGACGGTCGCCGATGCCGCGGTCGATGGGGTTCGGAGACTTCGCCGCGGTGCTCGCGGCCGCCAAGGTCGGTGCCGACTGGGCGTGGCGCGAGCTCTACGCCGGCGTGGCTGGGCAGCTCATCGGCTACGCGACTGCGAAGGGCGTCGTCGACGCCGAGGACGTGGGCGCCGACGTCATGGAGAGGGTCGCGGAGAACATCGGCGGCTTCCACGGTGACGAGCCGGCCTTCCGATCGTGGGTCTTCACCATCGCCCACCATCGGATCGTCGACCAGCTCCGACGCCAGCGCCCGACGGCACCGATCGAGTCGGTGGCCGGGGTCCTCACGGGACGAGAGGATCCCGAGGCGACCGTGCTGGCGGACCTCGGGGCGGTCCGAGCGCTCGCCCTCCTCGACGAGCTCCCGCCGGACCACCGCGACGTCGTGCTCCTGCGCGTCATCGCCGGTTTCGACGTGGGGGAGGTCGCCGGCATCCTCGGTCGACGCCCGGGCACGGTCAGGGTGCAGCAACACCGAGCGTTCCGGCGCCTCAGGGGCCATGTGGCCCAGTCGACGCGATCGGACGTAACGCGATGACGGGCTCGGACGTTGACGGTTCCGACATGTCGGGAACCCCGAGCGATCTCGAACTGCATCACGCCTGGTCCGGACGTGCCCTCGACGGGCGCGAAGACCTGCAGGCGATCGCCCGCTGGAGCGCCTCGCTCCGCGGGCAGCTGACCACGCCACCTCCCGAACACCACGTCGACCACGTGGCCGCCCGGGCGGCAGCGGCGGCACGAACCGCCGCCATGGCATCGGTCGGCGCGGCGAGCACGGGGACCCGCGCACCACGACCGAGGAGAAAACTCGTGCTCAGCACCCTGATCTCGAGCCTGGCCTTCAAGGCGGGCACGGCAGCGGCGGCGGTCGCCGTCGCCGCCGGCGGTGTCGCCGGAACCGACGTCCTTCCCGACCCGGTGGACGACAAGCTCGACGCGGCCTTCGCCTTCGTCGGGCTCGAGCTCGAGGCCGAGGAGTCCGACTCGCTCGCGGCGGTCCTGCCCGGCGGCTTCGTCGAAGGCGAGCTGATGCAGTGGCACCGAGTCACCGTCAGCTTCATCGGCCCCACGACGTCGGAGACCGCCGACCCCAACCCGTTCCTCGACCATCGGCTGAACGTGACGTTCAGCCAGGGCGACGTCTCCATCGTCGTGCCCGGCTACTTCGACGGCGACGGGCGAGGCGGAGCGACCGGGTCGGTGTGGCGCGCGAACTTCGCACCCCCCACGACCGGCACCTGGTCCTACCAGGCGTCCTTCCGGACCGGGCCCGACGTGGCGGTGAGCCTCGACCCCGACGCCGGCAGCCCGGCATCCTTCGACGGCCAGGGAGGGTCGTTCGACATCGCGCCATCGGACAAGGACGGCCGCGACTTCCGCGCTCCGCTCCGCGGGCGGATCGTCAACACCGGCCAGCACTACCTCACCTTCGAAGGGAGCGGCACGCCCTTCGTCAAGGGCGGCGCCGACATCCCGGAGAACCTCCTCGGATACGTCGGGTTCGACAACACGCCCGACGCGGGCCACGACTTCGACGCCCACCTCGGCGACTGGGCACCCGGGGACCCCGACTGGGACTCGCCTGATGTGCCGGGCACGACCGACGGACGGGCGCTCATCGGCGCGCTCAACTACCTGAGCTCGACGGGATCGAACGTCGTCTACTTCCTGCCCATGAACATCGGCGGCGACGCAAAGGACACGTTCCCGACCATCGGGGAGCAGGTGAAGACGCGGTACGACGTGTCGAAGCTGGCGCAGTGGGAGCAGGTCTTCGAGCACGCCGACCGGCTCGGCGTCTTCCTGCACTTCCAGCTCGCCGAGACCGAGAGCGGCAACGAGAACTACCACGACGGCGGCACGCTCGGGCCTGAGCGCAAGCTCTTCTATCGCGAGCTGATCGCACGATTCGGCCACCACCTGGGCCTGGAGTGGGATCTCGGTGAGGAGAACGACTACGGCACGGTGAAGCGCGAGCAGTTCGCGGCGCATCTCAAGGCCCTCGACCCCTACGACAACCCGGTGACGACCCACACCAGGGGCGGCCAGTTCGAGCAGTTCTACGGCCCGCTGCTGGGCAACGGCGACTTCGACATCACCGCGTTCCAGGGCGGCAGCTCGCGGATGTCGATGGCCTCCACGGTCATCGAGTGGCGCGAGCGGTCCGCGGCGGCCGGCGAACCGTGGGCGATCAGCTACGACGAGCCCCAGAAGATCGAGAACGACATCGACGACGTGGCGAACGGCTACCCACACGGACGCAGGGACAAGATGTGGCCGCTCTACGCCAGTGGCGGCGCCGGGTTCGAGTGGTACGTCCAACAGGACGGCGGCGGCCACAGCTTCGATCAGGAGATCGACGACTTCCGCCTCATGGGGGAGGCGCTCACCTGGACGGGGCATGCGATCGGGTTGCTCGAGCGGCTGCCGCTGCTCTCGATGGGGCCCGATCACGCATTGGGCGATGCCCCGGCCGGGGAGACCTACGTCCTCGCCGAGCCCGGTCGCGTCTACCTGCTGTTCAACGACCGGAGCGGCGCCGATCTGACCCTCGACCTGACCGGTGAGACAGGAAGCTTCGACATCTCCTGGTTCGACCCTCGCACCGGAGGCGCCCCTCGAGCGGGCACGATCGCATCGGTCGAGGGCGGCTCGGTGGTGGGCCTCGGCTCCGCCCCGTCGTCGACCGGCCAGGACTGGGCGGCACTCGTGGTGGCGGCAGGGCCGGCGGAACCGACGCCGACCCCGACCGCCACCCCGACTCCCGGCGGGCCCACCCCCACGCCCACGCCGACACCCACCCCGACGGCGACCCCCACACCCACCCAC
>JBCCFK010000320.1:0-3933 GCA_039029775.1 Actinomycetota bacterium
CGGGGGGTGGGGGGGTTGGGGTTGTGGGCCCCGCGCGGGGCGGGGGGGGCGTGGGGGGGGGTGGTGGCGTAACGTCGTTGTCGCTCATCGCGATCCTCCGAACTCGTGGGCACGCGTGACTCTAGTTGTCCGGTCGCGCCGGGCCGGGACAGAGCGAGAGCCGATCAGTCGGCCGAGGCGACCGCCACGGCGTCGGCGAGCACGCCTCGCCCGAGATCGGAGAGCTCCAGTTCCGCGGCGGCCTCGATGCCCGTCGGGCTCATCTTCTTCACGGTCTTGGCCACGACATCGACGACCTTGTCCCGACCCAGACGGTCGATCGTCGAGTCGAGCTGGGTCTCGAGGAAGACGATGCAGAGCGCGTCCTCGTGGACCTGGACCGCCGGGTCGACGGCGAGGCCCTGCTTGCGGATGAGTTGCTGCACGCGTGCGATCGCGGGCTCGCCGTAGCCGTGTGCCGCGAGGATCGTACCGACGTCGGCAGCGTGACGCTTCGACAGGGCGGTGCGCCATCGCAGGTACCCGGCGCGACCCTCGGGGTAGTCGCGGCGAGGCACGGCCCAGCGACGAAGGTGGTGCGCCCTCGCCGCCAACAGCTGCTCATCGGTCGCTCCAGGGTCGAGCCGGCGCACCCAGGTCGTCATCAGTTCGGCGTGCGCCTGCTCCTTGGGACGCTCGACCCCGTCGACCACCAGCACGTTGGGGTCGTCGGCGTTCGCCGCGTCGATCGCGGCGATGGCGGCCTCGAAGCGCTGATCGGTCACCCGTCGGCGGGCGGCCGGAGGTCGACGGTGAGGGTCAGGACCCCGTCCTCGATCGCCGCGGTCGCGTCGCCGATGATGGCGTAGTCCTGGAAGTCGGTCTGCGCCTGCTGGATGAACCGCTGGCGCTCCTCGCCACCGATCGGGGGCAGGTCACGCTTCTTGACCGCGGCGGCGCGATCGCGGAAGCGCTGGAGCATGGCGTCGACATCGAGTGAATCGGACATGAGGACCTCGGTGCTGGACGTGGATGGTCAGGTCGGCGGCGTGCCCTCGGGCGGTGCCGGCGGCCAGGTCGGCTTGCCACTCCCCCATGGGCGGGCCTCGACCGGAGGCCGGGGCGCCGGCTCGGGCTGCACCTCGGGTCGCACCTGCACCGCGACCCCACCGGGGCCATCGGGGTATGCGGACCTGTTCCCGGGTGCGGGCTCGAGGTTCCAGTTGAGGGCGTCGTTGGCCCACGGGCCGCGCTCGTCCTGCACGGTCGGGCCGTGGAGGTCGGCTCGGTGGCGCCCGCCGAACTGCCGCTGGTGGCGCTCACGGGCCTGCTGCCCGGTCTTGTACCAGTACAGGACCGTGAGAATGGCGGTGATTCCGGCCAGCGCGATGAGGCCGACCACGGCGCGGCGCACCTCGGTGGACGACGTCACGAGCTGGGTTGTCTCGCTGGTGGCCGGCTGCGATTCGGCCTCGCTCTGTTCGATCTGTGCGGACTCGATCTGGCTCAACCCACCCTGCGCGGGAGCGATCTGCGTGCCGGCCTCGGCGCCGAGTGCGGGCGGCTGGGGCAGGACCGGGTCGGTCTGGACGGCACCCGGTTCGGTGTTCGCGATGTCCTCGGAACCGGCATCGGCGGCCGGGGTCTGCTGTTCGACCTGTGCCATCGCCGGCTGCCCGCTCAGGAGCAGGGCAGCCACGAGCGTCGCCGCCGCGAGGGCGGCCATGAGGAGTTTTCGACGCACCTGACTCAATCCCGGGCCCGCTGATGATCAGTGCAAGCGTAGGTGGTTCTGCCGCCCACCGTGCACCTCCTCAGTGGAGCGCCGTCTCGGGGACACCGTCCGTCGGGGTGACGCTCGTCCTGGAGGTCCCCCATGTGGGATCCGCCGCGCTGGAGCAACAGGGCGACGGTTCGGCGCAGATGGTGCAGCAGTCGTCGACGCTCGGCGGCATCGAGGCCATCCGCGGCACGCTCGGGAGCGAGCGAGGCCCGCCAGAGGATCTCGTCGGTCAGCAGGTTGCCGAGCCCTGCGATCTGGGACTGATCCATCAGCCGAGCCTTCAACGGCCGCGACGAAGACCCGAGGACACGCTTCAGGTCGGCCCCGGTGACGGCGAAGAGATCGACACCGAGTTGGCCATCGTCCGGATCGAGCTCGGCACTGCCGAGGCGGCGTTGATCGCGGACTCGCAGGCTGCCGCCGTCGACGAAGTCGACGATCAACCGGTCCCAGGCGGCGTCGTTGCGGCCGCTCGAGTACTCGAGCCGTTCGATGACTGCGTCGTCGTCCACGATCAGTCGACCGGTCATGCCGAAGCGCAGCCCGAGCGTCACCCCCTCGGTGTCCGCCGTGTCGAGCAGCAGGAGCTTGCCGACCCGTCGGGCCTCACCGAAGCGCCTGCCGACGAGCGCATCGCGGACACCGCGTGCGGGACCGTTGCGCACGAACGCCGCCACGGGGATTCGGACGGCGGCGATCTCCCGATCGAGCGAGGCCTCCGCCGCCCGGCGGTAGAGCTCGATCTCGAGACCTTCGGGCACGTCAGACCGTGGCGAGCGCGTCGAGGAAGTCGGCGATCAGGTCGTCCGCGTGCTCGAGACCGACGGAGACCCGGACGGTCCCCGGCGTGATGCCTGCGTCCTCGAGCTCGTCGGGCAGCAGGCCGACGTGGGTGGTGGACGCCGGGTGCGTGACCAGCGTCTCGGGTCCACCCAGCGAGGTCGCCAGACACGCGACGCGGGTGGATTCGACGAAGCGACGACCGGCTTCGAGCCCACCGGCCAGATCGAAGGTCAACAGACCGCCGAATCGGGTCATCTGCCGCTTGGCGAGATCGTGCTGGGGATGACTGGGCAGCCCGGGATAGCGGACCGACGCGACGCCCGGGTGCGACTCGAGCACCTCTGCGACGCGCACGGCCGAGTCGGACTGGCGCTCGATCCTCACGCCGAGCGTGCGCAGGCCGCGGAGTCCGTTCATGGCGTCGAAGGGCGCGGCGTTGGCTCCTTGCAGCACGGCGAAGCTCCACAGCCACTGGAGCAGCTCGTCGCTCCCCGAGACCACGCCGAGCGTGGCGTCATTGTGACCGCCGATCGACTTGGTGGCCGAGTGCAGGCTCAGCTGAACGCCGTGATCCAGCGGGCGCTGGATGATCGGCGGAGCGAAGGTCGAGTCCACCACCGTGATCGGGCCCACGATCGACCCCAACTCGTCCAGATCCACCAGGTCCAGCTTCGGGTTCGCGGGCGACTCGGCGAACACGACCATCGTCTTCCCCGGCCGCACGGCGTCCGCGAACGCCCCGGGCTCGGTTGCGTCGACGAACGTCACGTCGATGCCGAAGCGCGGGCAGACGTTCTGGAACAGCAACTGCGTGCCGGCATAGAGCTGCTTCTGGGTGACGATGTGGTCTCCTGCCGAGCACAGTCCCAACACGACGGCACTGATCGCCCCCATGCCGGACGAGAACGCGCGAGAGGTCTCCGCCCCCTCGAGCTCGGCCATCGCCTGCTCGAATGCGGCAACCGTCGGGTTGCCGTAGCGCGTGTAGAACCGGTCTTCGCCGGGATCGGTCGCCATACGGCGTCCCTGCTCGACCGACTCGGTCACGAACGTCGTGGTCGGATACAGCGTCGGCGCGAGCGCAGGGTGGCCGTCCGCGCGGCCTGACGTGATGAGCGTGGTGTCGAGACGTTGATCGTCCCGACCCCGCTTGGGCGTGCCGGGCGACGACATCAGAGGTCCTTCGCCAGCAGCTCGGTGATCAACTCACCGATTTCGTCGAACGCCAACAGGAACCCGTCGTGGCCGTGGGGGTTCGAGATCATCTCGTACCGGCTGTCGACGCCGGCCCGTGTCAGCAGATCGTGGATCTGTTGCTGTTGATGCGGCGGGTAGAGGATGTCGGTGTCGATGCTCGCGGTCACCGACGGCACGGTGATCCTGGAGAC
>JBCCFK010000321.1:0-3932 GCA_039029775.1 Actinomycetota bacterium
AGGGCCAGATCGCCCCCGGCGCCGTAGACCAGATAGTCGTCGGACCCGAAGATCGCCGTCAGGAGCGGTGTCGTCGTCGGCAGGTCGATCAGCTGACACCACTCGGGCCGGTGGAACATGTGTCTCGACACCGACGTCCCACCGAAGGAGTACCGGTGCGGCAGGCCGCCGGCGCCGCCGCCGACCTCCCCGCCGGGATCGGCTTCGAGCAGCATGGCGACGACCTCGTCGGCCGCCGCTCGCAAGCGCTCGAGCTGCGCGGGCTCGAGCGCGTCCCGAACCGCGACGAACCCGTCGCGGTGGAACAGCGTGGCGGCCCGGTCGACCTCCCCGGGAGCCACGACCTCGAGGCCCGGGATGCCGTTGCGCTCGTTCAGACGCTCCCGGAGCGCGGCTACGCCCGGGTCGTCGTAGGCCCGGGTCCACGTCGCACACCGCGGGTCACCAGACACCAGGTTCCGGTGCTCGGGCGTGGTCTCGATGTCCACCGATCCGACGTCGGTCGCCAGCCCGGCGGGGTTGTCGTTGGACGCGGCGGCTCGCTGAGCCGCACGGTTGTGATGGCCGTTCGGCGGGACGTCTGCGTTCCAGCCGAGGCCCACGTCAGTCGACCTCGACCGGGGGGTCGGTGACGCTGAGGTTGTCCCAGACCCACTGGTCGGGGATTCCGGCCATCCGCGACCAGCGCTCGGGGTCCCGCTGGGCACGGACGTTCTCCGGGTGCGGATCGACGGGCTGGGCCACCGGCTCGGCGGGCCGCGTGTAGGCCGCCGGGTTCTTCAATGCCTCGAGTTCGTCATCGGTGATGCCGCACAGGCCCGTGACCTCCGGATCGATCCAGGCTCGCTCGTCGATCGCCTCGCCGGTGGAGATCTCCAGGTTGAGACCCTCGGGGCCCTCGAAGTAGATCGACTGGCAGAAGCCGTGGTCGATCGGACCCATGACCTGCACGCCCTTGGATCGCATGCGATCGCGCATGGCATACAGGTCGTCGAGCGAGTCGACGTGGAACGCGACGTGCTGCATCGTCCCGCCGCGCACGTCGCCGCCCGCACCGTCCGCGTGGCTCACCCCGAACTCGACCTCCTTGGCGTTGTCGGGATGCTGAACGAAGGCCACATAGCTGTCCGGCGCCAGCTCGACGAAGCCGTGATACGCACCGTCGACGCCGTGCATCCAGTACAGCGCCCTCAGGGGGAGGCCCAGGACGTCGCACCAGAAGGTGAGCTGCTTCTTCATGTCCGTGGTGGACAGGGCAAGGTGATTGACCCCTCGGGGATGCAGTGTGGTCATGGCGCTCTCCTCGTCGACCGACCCCTCCATTCGACCACGCGCCGACGCCCCATGCATCCGTCGGTTCCGATGTCGCCGCTCGAGACGTGCGAGGATCGACCGGCGCACCGTGCGCCCTCCCGCGAACCAGGAGCACTCATGCCCCATCCCCGTCCGTTCCGATTCGGCCTCATGGCGGCTGCCGCCGGCAGCAAGACCGAATGGCTCGACCTGGCCCGCAAGGCCGAAGGGCTCGGCTACTCGACGATGCTGATGCCCGACCACTTTCCGGGCCAGCTCGCCCCGATACCGGCGCTGGCCGCGGCAGCGGCGGCGACCGACGAGCTGCGCATCGGCACCCTCGTGGCGGCGAACGACTTCCGCCATCCGGCGATGTTCGCGAAGGAGGCCGCCACCCTCGACGTGCTGAGCGACGGCCGACTGGAGCTCGGCATCGGCGCCGGCTGGATGAACGAGGACTACTCGATGACCGGGATCCCCCACGACCGGGCCGGTGTCCGCATCGATCGCATGACCGAGGCGGTCGAGGTGCTCCGCGGGTTCTGGGGCGACGGGGCGTTCAGCTTCTCCGGCGAGCACTACACCATCGACAACCTCGACGGCGCGCCCAAGCCCGTGCAGGCGGGAGGCCCGCCCCTGGTCATCGGCGGCGGAGGCAAGCGCATGCTCTCGACCGCGGCGCGGCTCGCCGACATCGTCGGCGTGAACCCGAACGTGCACGAAGGCACCGTGGGCGCGGCTGCTCTCGCTTCGATGCGAGCCGAGGCCACCGACGAGAAGCTCGAGTGGGTGAAGGCGGCGGCGGGCGACCGCTTCGACGATCTCGAGATCAGCATCCTGAAGTTCGTGGCGGTGGTGACCGACGACCGCGACGGCACTGCTGCGGCCGTCGGCGGGGGCATGGGACTCGAGCCCGCCGACGTCCTGGGCAGCCCCCACATCATGATCGGGTCGCCCGACCAGATCGTCGAGGAGCTCCAGGAACAGCGCGAGCGCTGGCACGGCTCCTACGTGACCGTGCAGGCCGATGCCATCGATGCGTTCGCACCCGTGGTGGCCCAACTCGCCGGCACCTGAGCGCCCTCGGTCCGCTCGAACCACCTCCGAGAACTCCTCCGGAAACCCTCAAGTCCGTTCGACCTAGGTCGATGGGCCCATCAACGTTCGAGCCACCCCTCCACTGCGCGCCCTCTGGACTCGGGTCACACATGCGCTCGGACGCACCCACGGATGGTGACCATCGCCCATGGATCGGGCTTTGTGACAAGGAGTCCAAACCGCAATGATGCGATCCATGTTCGCGGGCGTTTCCGGCCTGCGTGCCCACCAGACGATGACCGATGTCGTGGCGAACAACATCGCCAACGTGAACACCATCGGCTTCAAGGCGAGCCGTGTGCAGTTCGCCGACACCCTCAGCCAGCTGGTCCGTGGCGCCTCGGGCGGCACGGGCGAGGCGACCGGCGGCGTGAACCCGCAGCAGGTCGGCCTCGGCGTCAGCCTGGCGTCGACCAACAAGATCTTCACCCAGGGCGGCTCACAGCTCACCGGGCGAGCGACCGACGTGACGATCACCGGCGAGGGGTTCTTCATCACCTCCCTCGAGAACGAGACGTTGTTCACCCGGGCCGGGTCGTTCTCCTTCGACGACGACGGCTTCCTGACCGACCCGCTCGGCGGTGTCATCCAGGGTTGGAACGCCGACCTGTCGGGTGACATCAACATCGAGGCGCCCCCCAGCGGCATCCAGGTGCCGGTCAACGCGACGATCCCGCCCTCGGAGACCTCCGAGATCATCATCGGCGGCAACCTCGACGAGCTCACCGCCATCGGCGGCATCCAGCAGACGGCGATCGACGTCATCGACCAGCTGGGCGAGGCCCACCGGATGACGATGGAGTTCGAGAAGACGGCTGCGAACACCTGGGACGTCAGCGTGATCGACCCGGGGGGCACCACCCTCGGCACCTCGACCCTCACGTTCGACCCGGGCAGCGGCGCCATGACGAGCGCATTCGCCCCGACGTTCTCGTACACGCCGACGGGTGGCACCGCGTTCACGTTCGGCCTGAACCTGGGTGACCCGGCCGACGTCGACGCCCTCACCCAGTTCGCCGGCCAGGCCGACGCGCAGGCGATCGACCAGGACGGCCTCGAGGTCGGCAACCTGCGCTCGTTCGCCATCGCGGACGACGGCACGCTGTCGGGCGTGTTCTCGAACGGCGAGACGAAGACGCTGGCGCAGCTGGCGCTCGCCAGCTTCTCCAACCCGTCGGGCCTCCTCTCGACGGGCAACTCGCGCTACAGGGCCACCAACGCATCGGGCACGGCGCTCGTCGGTCTCCCGAACAGCGCCGGCCGCGGCGGCGTCTCTGCAGGCACGCTCGAGATGTCCAACGTGGACCTCTCCGAGGAGTTCACGCAGCTGATCATCGCCCAGCGTGGATTCCAGGCGAACTCGAGAATCATCACCGTCTCCGACGAGATGATCCAGGAACTGGTCAACCTCAAGCGGTAACGCCTGAGCGGACCGCTCCCCAGCCGGCCACGACCTCCGGGTCGTGGGCGGCGCCGGTTTTTCCGGGGGCCACAGCGCCCCAGCGTGCGCCCCGGGGGGCGGGACGAGCACGGCCCAGGCG
>JBCCFK010000322.1:0-3918 GCA_039029775.1 Actinomycetota bacterium
GTTCGGC
The DNA here is from genome assembly GCA_039029775.1 of Actinomycetota bacterium. Classification (GTDB taxonomy): domain Bacteria; phylum Actinomycetota; class Acidimicrobiia; order Acidimicrobiales; family UBA8592; genus JBCCFK01. The sequence goes on from JBCCFK010000322.1 coordinate 8, forward strand.
GGTCTCTACCCGAACCCGGCGGTCACCGGCGCAGCGGTCGCCATGATCACCGAATCGGTCCAGATCCGCTCCGGCAGTGTGGTCGCCCCGCTCCACTCCCCCATCCGGATCGCGGAGGAGTGGTCGGTGGTCGACAACCTGTCCCGGGGCCGAGCGGCGATCGCTTTCGCGTCGGGCTGGATGCCCGAGGACTTCGTCATCCGGCCAGACGACTTCGACGACAAGAAGGGCGCCACCTTCTCCCACCTCGAGACGGTGCGAAAGCTCTGGCGCGGCGAGGCCGTCGACTTCCCGGCGCCCAACGGCGAGACGGTCGCGGTCCAGACCCTGCCCCGCCCGATCCAACCGGAGCTCCCGGTCTGGGTCACCACGGCCGGCAATCCCGAGACCTACGAGGCCGCCGCCCGGGCCGGGGCGCACGTGCTCACCCATCTGCTGGGTCAGAGCGTCGAAGAGGTCGGTGAGAAGGTGGCCATCTACCGGCAGGCGTGGCGCGAGGCGGGGCATCCCGGCAACGGCCACATCAGCCTGATGGTGCACACGCTCGTGGGCGCCGACCACGACGATGTCCGCGAGATCGTCCGCGAGCCGCTGAAGGAGTACCTCCGCACCGCGGCGAACCTTCTCAAGACGTACTCGTCCGCGTTCCCGACCTTCCGCAACCAGGGCATCAACGCGGAGGACGTCAACTTCGGCGCCCTGCCCGACGAGGACCTCGAGGCGGTCCTGGACTTCGCATTTCTCCGGTACATCGAGACGAGCGGGCTCTTCGGGACGCCCGAGTCCAGCATGGACCTGATCGACCGGATTCGGGACAACGACATCGACGAGGTCGCCTGCCTGATCGACTTCGGTGTGCCGACCGACGTGGTGCTGGACAACCTGCCCCACCTCGACCGCCTCCGAGCGGCCACCAACGCCACCGCCGAGGACGCCGACGAGTCCATCGCCTCACTGATCGGTCGTCACGACGTCACCCACTTCCAGTGCACACCCTCGATGGCCCGGATGCTGCTGACCGATGAGCCGACCTGCGCCGCGATGAGCACGCTCGAGGTCATGATGGTCGGCGGCGAGGCGTGCTCGGTGTCGCTGGCCGAGGAGCTGTTGGCCACGGTCGAGGGCCGTGTCATCAACATGTACGGCCCGACCGAGACCACGATCTGGTCAGGCACGCAGGTCCTCCTCGGCGAGGACGGGCCGGTCCCGATCGGACGCCCGATCCTCAACACCCACTTCTTCGTCGTGAACGAGGAGATGCAGGCCCAGCCGGTCGGCGTCCCGGGAGAGCTCCTGATCGGGGGCCCCGGCGTCACGCGGGGCTATCTCAACCGCGAGGCCCTGACCGCCGAGCGGTTCATCGCCAGCCCCTTCGCGGTGGACGGCTCGCCCACGCTCTACCGCACCGGCGACCTCGTGCGATACCTCCCGGACTCCCGGGTCGAGTTCATCGGACGCATCGACCACCAGGTCAAGATCCGCGGCCACCGAATCGAACTCGGCGAGATCGAGACGTGCATCAACCACCACCCGTCGGTCCGCGAGGCCGTCGTCATGGCCCGTGAGGACGTTCCCGGCGATCTCCGCCTGGTCGCCTACGTCACGACGGTCCAGCACGCAGATGTGTCTCCGACCGACATCCGAGACCATGTCAGGGATCGCCTGCCGGAGTACATGGTGCCGTCGCGGGTGGTCGCGCTCGACGAGTTCCCGCAGACGCCGAACAAGAAGGTCGACCGCAAGGCGCTCCCGGCCCCGGGCGACGACCCGCAGGACGCCGGCGATGCACTCGAGAGCCCCACCGGCGTGATTGAGGAGACGATCGCTTCCCTCTGGAGCGACGTCCTCGGCATCGCCACACTCGGTCGCCACGACGACTTCTTCGAGCTGGGTGGCGACTCCCTCTCGCTGGTCCACGTCACGGCCCGGATCTCCGACGTCTTCGAGCAGAAGGTGTCCATCGGGGCGTTCGTCACCGCGCCGACGATCGCGGCGGTGGCCTCGCTGATCGACGGGCCGGCTGCGGACCAGGCATCCGGGGCCGCCCCGGCAGCCGACGTCGACGCCCCGGGCGTCACCACCACTCGCCCGATGCGCGAGGACGACCTCGATGCGGTCATCGGCCTGCACGAACAGCACTTCCCCGATTGGGCTGTCACCATGCTCGGTTCCGGCTTCCTGCGCCAGATGTACCACTGGTACATGGAGTCCCACGGCGACCTCGCCATCGTCGCCGCCCGCGACGGTGCGGTGACGGGATTCACGGTCGGCACCGTCGGGCCGTACAAGGCCCGCCTCCTGCGCTTCGCGCTCCCGGAGGCGGTCCGCGGCGTCGCCACGAATCCCATCGACCTGCTCCGGCATCGGGTCGGGTCGATCCGGGGCAACAAGACCAATGGTGAGCCGGCCACCGAGGACCCCCGCATGGACGACCCGACACTGGCGAACAATCGGATCATGGCGGTCTCGCCGGGCGACAGCGACAGCGCGTTGGCCCTGCTGGTGGCGTTCGAGAAGGCCGCAGCACAGCGCGGAACGGAGCCGTTCTTCCACGACGACGTCCCGACCGGCTGATGGTCGTGCAGGAGGACCCCGTCCAGCCGCCCCGGCCAGGGCGCGCCATCGCCGCGTCGACCGCGCCGGAGGCGACGCCCGGCCCGAGCAGGCGGATCGCGATGGTGGTGATGTCGCGGTACCCGGCCGACCCCAGGGTTCGGCGCGAGGCCGAGGCGCTCGAGCGTGCCGGCCACGCCGTCGAGGTCTTCTGCCTGCGCGGCCCCGACGAGCCCGCCAGGAGCGTCTACGGGTCGGTGACGGCACATCGGATCATGCGGGAGCGGGACAAGGAGTCGGTCGTCCAGTACCTGGCGACCTCGGTGGCGTTCACTGCGGCGTCGACGGCCCGGCTCCTGGGCAAGTCGGTTCGCACGCGCTACGACGCCGTGCAGGCCCACACCATGCCCGACTACCTCGCGTTCGCCGGGATCGTCCATCGGGTCCTCCGACGACCGCTCGTCCTCGACCTCCACGACCTGTCGGTCGAGCTGCTCGGGTCGAAGTGGTCGGGCCGAAAGGCAAAGCTGCTCACGCCGATCGTGAAGCTCGGCGAGCGCGTCAGCTGCGGTCTTTCGACCCACCTGATCAGCACCAGCCCCGGCTTCACCGACCGTCTGGTCTCCCGGGGAAACGACCGGGACAAGATCACGCTCGTGCTCAACACGGCAAACCCGGATCTCTTCTACGACGACGGCACCCGGACCTTCTCCCCGATCGAGCGCGACGCGAGACTCGTCTACCACGGGACCATCACCGAGCGGTTCGGGCTCGCCGTGGCCATCGAGGCTCTCGTGGAGCTCCGCCGGCACGTGCCCGGATCGACGTTCGAGATCTACGGCGAGGCCGAACCGACCGAGCTCGCCCGACTCCAGGGGCTCGTCGAAGAACTCGACCTCCACGACGCGGTGACCTTCGGCGGTTGGAGGAGCTTCGAGGAGCTCGGCCCGATCATCCGCTCCGCGGACATCGGCGTCGTGCCGTACCTTCACGACGAGTTCATGGACCTGGCGCTGTCGACCAAGACGTTCGAGTATGCGGCCTCGGGGCTGCCGGTCGTCGCGTCGCGCCTCAAGCCGGTGGAGTCGGTGTTCGGCGAGGAGCCGATCCAGTACTTCGAGCCGGGCGACGCCCGTGACCTCGCCGACCAACTCATCCGCGCCTGCGGCGACACCGACGGTCGCCGACGTCGGGCCGAGCTGGCTGCCGCCGCGGTCGAGTCGATCTCCGGCGAGGTGATGGCCAGGCGGTACGTCGACCTCATCGAGGGGGCGATCGGCCGATGATCGCGGTCTGGGTGGTCGCCGCAGTGGTCTGCCTGGTCGCCATCTGCCACCTGGTCATCCCGGCGGTCGTCA
>JBCCFK010000323.1:0-3894 GCA_039029775.1 Actinomycetota bacterium
AGGTCAGCAAGGCGGCCGAAGCCGCCTACGTGGCGGAGATCGTCGAGCGAGGCGGCCAGACCGACGAGTTCTCGTCGAACTGCACGCCCGGCTACTACAACAACGAGGGCCGACCCGAACTGGCCGACGACCAGCTCGGCCGCCTCGGCTACCCCGAGGGGCCCGTCGCTTACTTCGCCTACATCGACGCCTGGCGAAGCTCCGGTGAGTTCGCGGGCCTCGAGTTTCGCGACTGACCCGCTGCGGCCGGCCTACATCTTCCCGTAGTCGACGGTGAACCACCGTTCCGGGGTCATCGCGATCCGCAACGAGCCATCGCCTGCGGTGTTGGCCGCGTACGCGGTGCCGAGCTCCTCACCCAGGTAGCGGATCGCCATCGGCTTCGTGTCGACGTCGGGGCTCGCGGCCGTGGCCGACGTGACCGGGCCTTCGACCGACACGTACTTGTACGGCATGTCCTCCTGCTGGGCGCAGAGGCTGAAACGGTTGCACCGCCGCAGAAGCCGGTTCTTCACCGACTCCTCGCCCATGATGACGACGACCTCGCCACCGGGCTCGTAGTCGTACCAGACCGGCACGGTCAGAGGCGGCCCGTCGGCTCGCTCGATCGACATGACACCGACATGGACGCCGGCCAGGAACGCCTCACGCTCGTCTTGACTCATCTGCAGGCTCATGCCGGGAACCGTAGTTGGCGCGCTTCGTGGTCAGACCGCAAGGCGCGCCAACTCGGCCTCCGGCCCGGGCTTGCCCGGTCGCACCGCAAGTTGGCGCGCTTCGTGGTCAGACCGCAAGGCGTGTCAGGTGGCGGCGACCTCGGCGGTGAGGGCCTGGGCGAGGTCGCCGCGGCGGTCGACCTCGATGTCGTCGGCGCCGACGAGCTGGGCCAGCTTGCGCAGTTCGTCCGCGGCCGCCGGGGCGACCTCGTGCGGCTCGGCCCAGTCCTCGATGTGGCTTGCCTTGACCTCCAAAACCCGTCGCCGGCGGTCGGTCTTGAGGTCGAAGCGACCCACGAGACGATCACCCAGCAGGAACGGCAGCACGTAGTAGCCGTGCACACGCTTCTCCTTCGGGACGTAGATCTCGATGCGGTAGTGGAAGTCGAACAACGTCTCCGCCCGCTCGCGGTTCCAACAGACCGGGTCGAAGGGAGACAGCAACGCCTGGGCGTCGACCCGGCGCGGCATGGGCACGTCGGGGTGCCGGTATGCCGGCTTGGTCCAACACTCGACCTTCGTCTCGACCAGACGCCCGTCTTCGACGAGTTCGGGGATGAGCGCCTTCGATTCCTTCTTCGGCAGCCGGAAGTAGTCGACCAGACAATCGGCCGTGCCGACGCCGTGGGCCTCTGCGCTCTGGACGAGGAGCTCCTTCATCGCGTCGGCATCGGTCGGAGTCGGCCGGGCCAGGATCTCGTCGGGGATGATGCGCTCCAGGACGTCGAACTGCTTCTCGAACGCTGGAGTGCGACGGACCCCGATGGCGCCGATGCGAAACAGCCAGTCCGCAGCGAGCTGACCGAGCGACCGGCTCCCCCACCACTCCCCGGCGCGCGGCCGGGGATCGCTCAGCTCGCTGGTCAGGATCGGGCCGCGCTCGGTGATCTCGTCGAGCACCGCCTGGATGTACCGCGGCTCCTCCTTGGCGAGGCGCACGAGACCGCCCCAGGTGCCGCCGTCCTCGGAACGGCGCTTCTGCCAGCGCAGCAAGGGCTCGGACTCCACCGGCAGGACGGAGGCCTCGTGTGCCCAGGCCTCGAACCACTCGTCGTGGTGGTAGGCGATCTCGTCGAGCAGCTCCGCCCGGTAGGGGCCGAGGCGCGAGAACGCGGGCATGTACTGCGTGCGGATCACCACGGGAACCGAGTCGAGTTGGATGAGCTTCAGGCGCCCCATCAGCTTGCGCAGGTGGCGCCTGTCGACCCGGCCGTTCGGGCGACGCTCGCCGAAGCCCTGCGCGCCGAGCGCCAACCGCCTGGCCTGTCCGATCGACATGTCCGCCATCGCCGGGACCCTACTCGGCAGCCGGGAGCTTCCAGCGGGCCCCGTCGTGCACAGCCAGGCCGTCATCGACCAGGGTCGCGGCGACCCGGAGCGCACGCGACCGGTCGTCGGGCCATCCCATCACCGCGGCCAGCTCCTCGTCGGCCACCGGCCGGCCGCGGAGGGCGTCGACCAGCCGTCCGCGGCCCTGCCGATCGGACCCCTCGAACGTCGACTGTTTCGGCACGGGCCGAGCCGGGTCGGACCCCCGGCCACGCCAGCCGCAGTGCTCGTGGACGGGACAGACCTCACACGCGGCGGAACGGGCGCCGCAGAGACCGGCTCCGAGGTCGAACATGGCCTGGTTCCACGCCCACGCCTCCCCGACAGGAACGTGTGCATCGGCGTGGTGCTGCAACTCTCGGGGGGTCAGGTCCGAGCCGTGCCACCGCGCGAGGATCCGCGCCACGTTGGTGTCGACGACGCCGACGTCGCGCTCGTGTGCGAACACCAGCACGGCCCGAGCGGTGTAGGGGCCGATCCCCGGCAGCGCGAGCAGACCGTCGAGGTCGTCGGGCAGACGGCCGTCGTGGTCGGCGGTCACGACCTCGGCGGTCCGGTGCAGGTTGACCGCTCGACGGTTGTAGCCGAGCCCGGCCCAGGCCTCGATCACGGCCGACACCGGCTGAGCCGCGCATGCCACCGGATCGGGGAAGCGCTCGAGGAAGGCCTCGTACTTGGGCACGACCCGCGCGACCTGGGTCTGCTGGAGCATGAGTTCCGACACCAGGACCGACCACGGGTCCCTCGTCCGTCGCCACGGCAGGTCCCGGCGTGCTTCCTCTGCCCACCCGAGCAGAGCCTGCTGTCGGTCCTCCACCACGGCCACGGCCGGACGGTAGCGCCGCCGCGCAGGGCGCGACTGCTCGTGCCGCCGCCCGTCGTGGAACACTTCGGGGGTGCGCACGCTGCTCGCCCTCGCCGTCGTCGTCGCTTCGCTGGTGGCCGTCGGCCCCGTCGCGGCCGCGCAGGAGACCGAGGAGGAGCCCGTGACGATCACCCAGGCCGACCAGCCGGCCGGCGGGATCATCGTGCAGCCCAACTCCGGCGTTGCCCCCGACGATCCCGGTGACCGGGGCGGGGCCCTGCAGCTGACCCTGTTGGCGCTGATCCTGGGTTTCGTCGGCGTGGCGTTCTACTCGATCCGGCGATCGAGCCGGAAGGCTCTCGCGGCCCAGGGGCGCGCGTAGCGCCTAGCCGTCGAACGGGCGGATCTGGATCTCGACACCCCGTCGTTCGAGGACCTCGGTGGTCTCCGCGATGACGGACTCGTACAGGGTGGCGGTGGCCTCGTCGAGCTCGCCGGTGGCCAACGCCTGCGGCAGCGGCACGATCGTGTAGTCCGACCGATCGACGCGCGTGGGGGTGAACGAGATCCCCGAGACCGCCCAGCCCCGTTCCCGACTGCCGGTGATGTCGACGTAGACGATGATCCCGTTCTGGGAGGCCGCCGGGCAGCAGTTGGCCGACTGGTTGCTCAAGAAGTTGCCCACGCCGTAGAAGACGAACTTGTCGTTGATGACGTCGAGCGGCTGTACGACGTGGACGTGTGCTCCGATGATGAAGTCGATCCACTCGGACTCGAGGAACGCCGTCGCCTGGTCGATCTGGGTCTGTGAGGGGTTGACCTGGTACTCGTTGCCCCACTGGATACTGAGTACGACCAGGTCGGCGCCCGCCTCCTTGGCGGCCTGGGCGTCGGCGAGCACGCGGTCGACCGTCGTGACGTTGACCAGGTAGGGCCGGTCCGACGGCAAGGCGAACCCGTTGAGCCCATAGGTGTAGCTGAGGTGGCCCAGGGTCAGATCCCCGATCTCGTAGAGCGCCGGCGCCTCGCGCTCCTCGGCGGTGC
>JBCCFK010000324.1:0-3816 GCA_039029775.1 Actinomycetota bacterium
CGACCGCGACCGCCACGGCCGCGGCCACCGCCGCCACCGCCACGACCACCACGGCCTCCTCCGCCACCGCCGCCGCCACCACCGACGGCCTCGGGACCGAGTTCGCCGAGGTCACCGGACAGCTGCGCTTCGAAGTCGTCCTCGAAGGAGGCGGTGCGGCGGTTGTCGTTGCCGCCACCGTCGTCGGAGCCACCGTCGTCGCTGCCGTTGTCCGAGCCGCCACCGGAGCCACCAGCGGCCTCGGCGAGCGCACCGGCGTCGACCGGCATCAGGCTGACCTTGCCGTTCGGGTCGATGTCCTCGACCTTGACCTTGATCGACTGGCCGAGCTCCAGCACGTCCTCGACACGGTCGATGCGCTTGCCACCGCCGAGCTTGGAGATGTGGACCAGGCCGTCGCGGCCGGGGAGGATGTTCACGAAGGCACCGAAGTTGGTGATGTTGACCACCTTGCCGTCGTACTCCGCTCCCACCTCGGCGGTCGGGGGATCGAGGATCAACTCGACCTGGCGCTGGGCCTCGTAGACCGCATCACGGTTCGACGAGGCGATCGCCACGGTGCCGACCACGCCGTCGTCGTCGACGATGACCTCGGCGCCGGTCTCGAGCTGAATGGCGTTGATGACCTTGCCCTTCGGGCCGATGACCTCGCCGATCTTGTCCATCGGGATCTCGAAGGAGATGATCTTCGGGGCGGTGTCACGCACGTCCTCGCGAGGCTCGGCGATCGCGTCGGTCATCACGGCGAGGATCTCCATGCGGGCGTCCTTGGCCTGCTGCAGCGCCTGGGCCAGGACGTCGGACGGGATGCCCTCGATCTTGGTGTCCAGCTGCAGCGCGGTCACGACGTCGGCGGTGCCGGCGACCTTGAAGTCCATGTCGCCGAAGGCGTCTTCGGCACCGAGGATGTCGGTCAACGGGATGTACTTGCCCTCGGCGTAGACCAGGCCCATGGCGATACCGGCCACGGGTGCCTCGATCGGCACACCGGCGTCCATCAGCGACAGGCTGGAGGAACACACCGACGCCATCGACGTCGAGCCGTTCGACGACATCACGTCGGACACCAGACGCAGCGTGTAGGGCCAGTCTTCCTCGGTCGGGATGACGGGCAGGAGGGCCCGCTCGGCGAGCGCGCCGTGGCCGATCTCGCGACGCTTCGGGCCACGCATGAAGCCGGCCTCGCCGGTCGAGAAGGGCGGGAAGTTGTAGTGGTGCATGTAGCGCTTGCGGGTGATCGGGTCGATGCCGTCGATCATCTGATCCATGCGCTTGGTGCCGAGCGTGGTGACGTTGAGCACCTGCGTCTCGCCACGCTGGAAGATGCCCGAACCGTGGGCGGTGGGAAGCACCCCGACCTCCGACGAGAGCGGACGCAGGTCAGCGGTCCCGCGGCCGTCGATACGAACGCCTTCCTCGACGATGCGCGTGCGCACGATCTGCTTGGTCAGCGACCGCACGGCGGCCTTGATCTGCTTCTCGGCATTCTCGTCGTCGGCGAACTGCGGGAGCACCGCTTCGAGAATCGCGGCCTTGGCGGCATCCTCGGCGGCACCGCGCTCGGTCTTGTCGGCGATCTGCTGGCTGGCACCGATCTGCTCGGAGCCGGCGGCCTCGACCGCGGCGAAGATCTCGTCGGTGTAGTCCACACCGGTGGTGAACTCCATCTGCGGCTTGACGCCCGCCTGGGCGATCAGCTGGCGCTGGAGGCCGATGGCGTCCTTGATCGGACCCTTCGCGAAGTCCAGGCCGGAGGCCAGGACGTCCTCGTCGACCTTCGGCGCGCCGGTGGCGAAGTAGCGGAACGCGTTCTCGGTCCCGCCCGCCTCGACCATCATGACCGCGACGTCGCCGCTGTCGAGCAGACGACCGGCCACGACCATCTCGAACGTGGAGTCCTCACCCTCCTGGTACGTGGGGTGTGCGATCCACTCGCCGTCCTGGTCGTATGCGATGCGCACACAGCCGAGCGGGCCCTGGAAAGGGATCTCGGAGATGCTCAGCGCGGCCGACGCGGCGTTGATGGAGATGACGTCGTAGGGGTTCTCCTGGTCGGCACCGAGGACCGTGGCCACGACGTGGACGTCGTTGCGGAACCCCTCGGGGAACAGCGGACGCAGCGGCCGGTCGGTGAGACGGCAGGCCAGGATGGCCTGCTCGGAGGCCCGACCCTCGCGACGGAAGAACGAACCGGGGATCTTGCCCGCGGCGTAGCTGCGCTCTTCGTAGTCGACGGTCAGGGGGAAGAAATCGGTGCCGGGACGCACCGAGCTGTTGGCCGTCGCGGTCACGAGGACGGTGGTTTCGCCCATGGTGACGACGACCGAGCCGCCTGCGAGGCCGGCGAGCTTGCCGGTCTCCAGGGACATGGTCTTGTCCTCGGCACCCACGGTGCCGGAGACGGTGATGGCTTCCGCCATGTTGCTAACTCCTTCCGGAGCGACGCGCGACGCGTGCTCCAGTGATTCACCCGCGCGGACCTTCCGCTGAACGGGCACTCGGTGCCGGAGCAGCAACTTCCCAGTTGTCGAGGTCTGACTCGTCCGCTCTTGTCTCTTCGAAACAGGAACCCTGGCTGGGTTCCCAGCCGCTCGGGTTCCCGCCCCGAGGCGGTTGGACGTTCAGGCCTCCACAACTGGCAGCTCCTGCTGCCGTACACGGAGATTGGTATTCAGTTTTGTTCTCGGGGAACTCCTACGTACCCATCGGCCCGCCGGGCAGCTCCGTGATCGGGTTGATCCGTGAAACGGGACTCTGTCAAGCCCCCTGGCGCCCGGTTTCGACCCCGAGAACCAGCCGAGCGGCCCGGAGGCCGCTCGTCGGATGATTTCTATTGTGCTACCTGCGGAGCCCGAGCTTGGCGATGATGGCTCGATACCGTTCGACGTCGTTCTTGGCGACGTAGTCGAGCATCCGTCGACGGCGACCCACCAGCATCAGCAGACCTCGGCGGCTGTGATGGTCCTTCTTGTGGACCTTCAGGTGCTCGGTGAGGTGGTTGATGCGGTCCGTCAGCAACGCGATCTGCACCTCGGGCGACCCGGTGTCGCTCTCGTGCAGCCGGTTGTCGGCGATGGTGTCGGATTTCGGCGGAAGATTCGCAGCCATGTTCATTCCTTGCTCGGGTTTCCTGACCCAGCCCCGTGGCCCGTCTGTGCGAGACCTGGAGCATTGAGGTGCGGACCCACTGGTGTGTGGGCCTCGAGAGAGCGTAGCGAGGTTTGCGGTCGAAACCGCCGGCCTCAAGCGTCGGCGAGGATCTCGCGGGCGCGCTCGATGTCCTGCTTGAGCTGAGCCGCGAGGGCATCGATGCCGTCGAAGCGCTGCTCGCTGCGCAGGAAGCACTCGAACTGGACCCTGGCCTCCTCGCCGTAGAGGTCGCCGTCGAAGTCGATGACGTGGGCCTCCAGCAGCGACTGTTCGGCGTGCTCGTAGAAGGTCGGGCGACGGCCGATGTTGATGGCCGCCATGTGGCGAGTGCCGTCGGGACGGATGTACCAGCCCGCGTAGACCGCGTCGGCAGGCCACGCCATGTGCTTCGGCACGGGCACGTTGGCCGTGGGGAACCCGATGGTGCGGCCACGCTGGTCGCCCTCGATCACCGGTCCGCGAATCTCGAAGCGTCGGCCGAGCATGGCGTTGGAGGCACGGATGTCGCCGCCGGCCAGCTTGCGGCGGATGGCGGTCGACGACACCGGTTCGGGTGCCTCCTCGTTGACCTTGACGAGCTCGAGGCCGGTGACGTCGATGCCATGGGGCTCGCCGGCGACCCGCAGCGAGTCGACATTGCCCTCGCGGTTGCGGCCGAAGTGGAAG
>JBCCFK010000325.1:0-3764 GCA_039029775.1 Actinomycetota bacterium
GGACTGTCCACTGGGCAATTCCTTTTCCAACTACCTTCGTTGAGTCCTTCAGTCCTCGCAATGTATGTAGGTCACATTGCTGTAGGTTACCTATGAAGTCGCTAAGTACCGGTGTCAATGACACTGATGCTCCGGTGTCGATCACTATTGGTAGTGACCCCCCTGGGATCGCCTGGCGAGATCGTGCGGTTCGAACCCGGCGAGCCGCCTGCGATGCAGGGTCCGTCCACGCTCCGGGTCGAACGCAACAACGCGCTGCTCAGCTGAGTCCGGAGCAGTCGCTGGCGCCCTGATCCGTGCTGTGACCGATGACGCAGGTCCGAGCCCTCACTCGATCCCTGCCCGGACGAGCCTCCTCAATAACCTGCTCAGATGGGCCACCCAGGCCCCCATCGCAACAGGTTTCCGACCATGGCCACACGACTGACACCGACACAGCTCGACACCCCGATCACCGGGTACGGGATCCCGTCCACGACCTTGGGTGAGCTGGTCGACGAGCGGCTGACGCTCCTCGTGTTCCTGCGCCACTTCGGTTGACTGTTCTACCGGTAGCTGGTCGGCGAGTTCGCCGATGCCATGTCGAGACCCGGGTACCCCCGCGTCGTCTTCGTCTACCAAGGGACGGCTGATCAGGGTCCGATGTTCTTCGACGGCCGCGCCGACGACGTCGAAGCCATCGCCGACCCCGACGCGACGCTCCACGCGTCCTTCGCCGTCCGTCGAGGCGGGCTGCGCGAGATGTTCGGGTTGCGCGCCTGGCGCCGCGGTCTCACCGCGGTCCGAAGAGGCCACTTCATCAACCGCAAGATCGGCGATCCGTGGACGCTTCCCACCGTCATCGCTGTCGCCGACGGTCGGATCGTCTGGCAGCACCGGGGCCGCCATGCGGGCGACCACCCGGACGTCTCGGCCATTCCGCAACTGCTCACGGAGGCGGCATGAGCATCTCGATCGTCGGAGTCCACGGCAACGGTGGCGGGGCGTCGCGCTACGAGCTCGTCGTGCCGGCCATGCCGGCCGAGGTCGAATTCCGTGCGGTCACGCTGCCCGGGTTCTCGACCGAGCCGAAGGATCCAGCCCTCCGACGGCTGCCCGACTACGCCGATCGTCTGGCCGAGCTGTTCGAGGACCTCGATCGCCCGATCGTGCTCGGTCACGGCATCGGCGGCTCGATCGCCCTCGACCTCGCCAGCCGGCGTCCGGAACTGGTCGGTGGGCTCATCCTGCACGCGCCGGTCGGCGCGAGCCTCGACACCAGGCTGTTTCCCCGCGTGATGCAGAGCGCACCCGTGCGGACCCTGGTGAAGCGGGCGATCTCGGCCCGGCCGCTGCGGCCGATGCTCCGGCGGGTCTTCTTTCCCGATGGGGCGCCCAAGGCGACGCTCGACACCTTCTTCGAGGAGTACCGCCACTGCGAGGCGTTCGGCGAGATGTTCGACCTGATCGACCGGCCGTGGTTCGACGCGATCGAGCCGGTCACCGATGTGCCGGTGGCACTCGTCTGGGGCGAGAACGACCGGGTGCTTCGTTCCGGCCAGTCCGACGAGATTCGCACCAAGGTTCCCGCGGCACGGGTGATCATCGCCGAGGGGTGGGATCACTTCCCGATGATCGAGCAGCCCGAGGAGTATGCCCGTGAGATCGTGGCGATTGCCCGTCAGCTGGCGACGTCGGCCTGACCTCGCACCGTCGCCGCCGGGCTGTCTGCCCCTCGGTGGCGGCGACCTCGCAGCGCGTGGCGTGGGAGCCAAAGCAGCGACGTTGGACCGCGCCGCGGCGGCCGGCCTCCCGGTGCCGGCTGGCTTCGTGATCCCCGAGGGCGTACCGGCACCGGCCGCAGCCCCTGGGTCGCGCGTTGCCGTGCGTTCGGCATTCGGTGCGGAAGACCGCCCCGAGGAGTCGCTCGCCGGCTGGTTCGAAACCCTTCTCGATGTCGACCCGCGCGGCCTCGGAGCCGCCGTCGCCGAGGTGCGGGCCAGCGCCGAGCGCCGAGACGGCACCTTCACACGCGACGTCCTGGTCATGACGATGGTCGCAGCGCAGCACTCCGGGGTCGCCTTCAGTGAACCCGGCACGTACGACGACGTGATCAACGTCACCATCGGGACCGCCGAACGCCTGGTCAGCGGCCACGACGCGGGCGAGGCCGGTGCGGTCGCACGGCTCGAGCCGGAACGGCCGGGATATCGAGCTCGACTGCAGGGCCTGCTCCGTCAGGTGCGGCGCGAATTCGGCGATCTCCCATGGGACATCGAGTGGGCCGACGATGGTGAGACCTGCTGGTTGATCCAGATCCGGCCCGTCACGGCACCGACCCGCCGCAACGAAGCGTTCACCATCGCCAACCACGCGGAGATCCTGCCGCCGCTGCCGTCGACGCTGATGACGTCGGTCATTGCTGCCGCGGGCGAGGACCTGTTCGCGTGGTACCGGCGCTTCGACTCGTCCTTGCCCTCGACTCGTCCGTTCCTCGAGGTCGTCGCCGGCCGGCCGTTCATCAACCTCAGCCTGCTCGAGGACCTCTTGCGGCACCTCGGGCTTCCGACTCGGCTCGTGGCCGACTCCATCGGCGGCCCGCCCGACAACGACCGGCCGGTCCGGCCGGCTCGCGTGGTCCGCAAGGCCCCCGTGCTCGCCCGAATGGGCGTCGCCCAGGTGGCGGCTGTCGCGTTCGCTCGCCGGAACGAGCGCCGCGCCGCGGCGATCGGGACGACGCCGGCCGGCGACTTCGCCACGGCGCTCGCCCAGCTCCACCACGGCTACGTCGGCCTCGTGACCGGCATGTTCCCGCTGTCGTCGGCGATCGGCCCGCCGCTCTCGATGCTGCGGCGCGCCGGAACGCTGGTCGAGCACGCATCGCGACATCGGACCATCACCACCGAGATGGCGGAGTGTTTCGACGAGGTCGCCGCCGGCCACCCTGGGGCGCGCGAGCGCTTCGTCGAGCGCTTCGGTCACCGCGGCGTCTACGAGAGCGACATCGCCTGGCCGCGCTACCGCGACGACCCGATGCTGCTGGCCACAGGGGGTGCAACGGTGCTCTCCTCCCGGAGGCCGCGGCGAACACTGCGCGGGCTGTTGACCCTCCCGGTGTGGCTGGTGGCCCGTCCGCCATTGGCGGCCAGGGAGCGCTTCCGTCACGCCGCCATGTCCGGGTTCGCGTCGGTGCGAGAGAGCCTCGTCCGTCTCGCCGACGAGGCGGTCGTGGACGGCCGCTTGCCCTCGGTCGACCATTTGTGGCTGCTCCGAGCCGACGAAGTGCGCCGCCTCGACGAGGGATGGCGGCCGGGCGAAGCGTTCTGGGCGGGGCGCCGACAAGAGCGGGAACGACTGCGCCGCCTCGAGCCGCCCGCTGTCGTCCACCGCTTCGACGATCCCGTGACCTGGAGCTCGGACCCCGTCGAGGGCGATGTGCTGCAGGGCCTGTCATTGACCGACGGCACCGTGGCCGGCACTGCCTGGGTTCTCGACGAACCTTCGACCGACCCGCCGGCCCACCTCCGGCCGGCCGAAACCGTGCTCGTCGCTCGCTCCATCGACGCGGGGTGGATCCCGACGCTCTCCCTGGTGGCGGCTGCGGTCGTGGACGTCGGGGGGGATCTCTCCCATGGGTCGATCCTCCTGCGCGAACGCGGTCTGCCGGCGATCACCAACGTCCGGGGCGCCTCGCGGACGCTCCGCACCGGTGATCGAGTCGAGGTGCGGGCCGGCTCGGGGCTCGTCGAGCGCTCGCAACCCGACGAGCCCGATGGGGCCGACGA
>JBCCFK010000326.1:0-3745 GCA_039029775.1 Actinomycetota bacterium
GCGCTCCTCGTCCCTCGTCGCTGGCGTGTCGGTGGTCTCGGGCTGCGCCGGAGGCGGTGTTGCGCCCCTCGTGCCTCGTCGCTGGCGTGTCGGTGGTCTCGGGCTGCGCCCCCACACGTCCTCAGCGCATGGCCTCGCGGCGGTAGCGGGCCTGGGTGGCACCGAAGAACGCGACCACGGTCGCCTGCGCGAGCATCACGATCACCCCGAAGGCGCTGAACACGCCGAGCGCGACCACGACCACGCTGCCGGTCACCCAACTCGCATCGGCGATCGAGATCTCGAGCGACTCGCCGATCAACTTGGCGGTCGGGCGCGATGCCGCCAGCCAGACCAGGGCGGCGAAGCCCAGGAGGCCGAGACCCGCCGCCAGCAGGACCCACCACTGGCCACCGACACCCATGGCGTCGGACAACGGCACGCAGGCGACCGAGGCGATCACACCCCCGAGGGCAGAGAACGCGGCGTTCTGGCGGAGTCGGACCCGAAGCCGGGTCTCGGGGTCGGCGGCGGTGGTGGGAACCAGGATCGTGCTCATGTCCCCAGCCTCGAGCACCCGACGGCGCTGAGCACCTACCTGACAGGTAATGAACCCGACGCGATCAGGCATGGCCCACCGCGTCGGGCTGTCGTCCCGGTTTCGAGGCGGACGGCCGCCCCACCGGTCGCGTCGATGTCAGCTGCTTGCGCCGCGGACGGCGGGCAGCCACTCGGCGCCTGCCGTCTCGTCGATGCGGCCGACGAGGACATCTGCCGCGGACCCGACCAGGGCGACGAAGGCTTCCGATGAGTCGGCGCCGAGCAATCGCCAGGGTGGCTCGGTCAGCTGATCGGTGCGTTCCTCGATGCGTCGTCGCAGCGCCAGGCCCGCATCGTTGACTCGCCCGCCCTCGGCCAGGCCGCGCGCCTCGAGTCCGGCCATCGCCGCGGGGATGGCGGTCTCGTCGGCGCCGCGCGACTGGGCGATCCAGCCGCCGTAGTCGCGATGTGCGTCCTCGAGCAGCCCGGCCTGCACACCGTCGATGCCTTCGGCGAGGAGCAGCCCCCAATGGGTGTCACCCCGCCACTCCCGGAGACAGTTGACGGCGAGCCAGGCGGACACCAACGGGTCATCGTGACGTGGGGCCCCGACGTGGGCGGCGAAGAGTACCCGCCCCGAGATCGGCAGTTGCTCGACGACGGCCCAGAGCGCGGGTCCCATGGCCGCGAGGTCGTCGCAGATCTCGGGGGTGTGCTCCCGGAGACCCGCCGCGACGGCGTCGTTGCGAACCTCCCACGCATCTGAGGGTTCGGCGTGCCGGTCGAACTGGGTGACCACCATCTCGATGAAGGCCGGGTTGATCGAGTAGTACGACGCCGCGACCGCCTTCGGTCCGGCGGGCAGCAGCGGGGCCGCGCGCGTCACGACGTAGTACCCCATGCCGTCGGGCACGCCTCGCGCCTCCAGCGCCGCGACGCCGGCCGGGTCCCAGAAGATCCAGCCGACGAGGCGGTGGACGGCGACCGATGCCCTCGCGCTGAGATCGGTCCAGTCGGTCACGAACCGATCATCGCACGAGGCGGTGACACCGAGTCGCGGCGACCGGGCGGCACCGAGTCAGTCGACCCCTGGCTTGGCCGGTGACGTCGGCGACCAGCGATGCCCCCACGGGTCCTTGAACCAGCCCGACCGCGCCCCGTGCTGGTTGACCGGGGGCCGATCGCCCTCGGCGCCGGCCGCGAGCGCGGCTTCATAGGTCTCGTCGGCGTCGGCGACGTTGATCACGATCGACACCGCGCTCCCGTCCATCGACGTCGGTGCGAGGACGCCGATCTCGGGAAACTCGTCGGCCATGTACATCTCGGCCTCGCCGATCCGCATGGTGACGTGGCCGATGCGGCCGTCGTCCATCTCGAACACCTCGTCCTGGGTGGCGCCGAAGATCTCGGCGTAGAACTCGAATGCGGCTCGAGAGTCGGAGACGCAGATGTAGGGGATCAGTGTCTGGGCAGGCATGGGTGCACTCCTCGCACGGTCGATGCTTCGTTCGATGTGGGCCACGCGGCGACGCAGGGTCGCGGCGAAGTCGGGGTCGGGGGCGATCGGGGCGTCGGGCAGCGCCAACGACTCCAGTGGGTCAGTCATCGTCACCTCCGGTGTCCTCGTAGCGCCGCCGCAGAGCGGCCCTGGCGCGGACGAGCAGGGATTCGGTCGCCCGGACCGACCGGTCCATGAGCGATGCCACCTCGCTGACCGGGAGGTCGTCGAGGTAGCGGAGCGAGAGGACGGTGCGGTGCTCGGGTCGGAGCTCGGCCAGCAGGCTCCGGCATCGTTCCGCGTCGATCACCTCGATCCACGGATCCGCGAACAGTTCCCGCTCCTCGGCGAGCTCGAGGGCCCGCTTCGCCACGGCCTCGCGCCGCCAATGGTCCACGAGGAGGTTCCGGGCGATCGTGATCAACCACGGCACGGTCACCTCCTCGACCTGGCCACGGGCTGCTGCCGCAGTGGCCCGGGTGAACGTCGTCGCGGTCAACTCCTGGGCGAGATCGGTCGAGCTGCAGCGTCTGACGAGATAACCGAACACCTCGCCGAGCGCGTCGTCGAAGATCTCCGACACCCGCAGGACGGGCTCGTCGTGGGTCGACGTTCCGGCGTTCACGTGTGGTCCAACGAGGCAGCCCCCCGGTTCCCGTCGGGTCGTCCGAGAATTTCTTCGGATGGCCCGATGCTACGACGGCCCCGAAGGCGCGGCGGCGCGACCGCCTACGATCTGCGGCCATGATCAGCCAAGAGGCACAGGCACACGAGGACACGCTGCGCGAGCGCCGAGACCACCCGCCGGAACCGCCCGACGGCATGGACACCATGACGGCGGTCCGGTTGGCCAGCGAGATGTTCGCGAGCTGGTCGACCGACGTCGGGACCGTGGTGGACGAGGTCGTCGCCGGCGGGCCGCGGGCGATCTGGATCGACACCCAGGGAATGGACGATCAGAAGGTGCTGCTCTACTTCCACGGAGGTGCGTTCATCCTCGGGACGGCGGACCACGTCAGGGGCATGCTCGGTCATCTCGCGACGGCCGCCGGATGCCGGGTGCTGTCGGTCGACTATCGACTCGCTCCCGAGCACCCGTATCCCGCAGCGGTCGATGATGCGATCGCCTCGTATCGGTGGCTGCTCGATCACGACATCCAGCCGGCCGACATCGTCATCGGGGGCGACTCGGCCGGTGGCGGACTCACGCTGGCGCTGTTGGCGTCGCTGGCCGACGAGGGCCTGCCGCACCCGGCCGGTGCGATCCCGATCTCGCCGTGGGCGGACCTCGCCTGCGCCGCCGACACGTGGGACACGAAGGCCGAGACCGACATGATCCTGGCGAAGGAACGCCTGACGGAGATGGCCGCGCTCTACGCGCAAGGTGCCGATCTCACCGATCCACGCGTCTCCCCGGTGCGGGCCGACTACACCGGCTTCCCGCCGCTCTACATCCAGGCGGCGGGGCACGAGACGCTGCTCGATGACGCCGTCGACGTCGCTCGCGCCGCGGCCCTCGCCGGGGTGGATGTGCGGCTCGACGTGTACCCGGAGATGCAGCACGTCTTCCAGTACTGCACCGGCACCGTCCCCGAGGCCGACGCCGCCGTCGCCGAGCTCGGCGCCTGGGTCCGCGCCCGCCTCCAGATCACCTGACGCCCCCCTCCGCGCTGGCGCGTCACCCTCGCTCCGACCCGCGGCCAAGCGGCCAACCCCGCCCCGACCCGC
>JBCCFK010000327.1:0-3737 GCA_039029775.1 Actinomycetota bacterium
CACCGGGCTTATCGTGCCGCTCGGCGCGTGGGTCGTCGAGACGGCAATCGCCCAGACCGCGGCCTGGAACCTGCAGCGGCTGACCCGGCGGGCGTTGAACATCAGCGTCAACCTGTCGAGCCACCAGCTGGCGGACCCCAAACTCGAACAGCACGTCCGTGCCGCCCTCTCGCGGTCGGGCCTCGACCCGAGCAAGCTCACCCTCGAGGTGACGGAGTCGACGCTGATGTCGGATGCCGAGGAGACGATGGACATCCTCCGCCGCTTCCGCGACCTCGGCGTCAAGATCGCGATCGACGACTTCGGCACCGGATACTCGTCGCTGGCGTACCTCAAACGACTCCCGGCCAACTCGCTCAAGGTCGACAAGGCGTTCGTCGACGGGCTCGGCATCAGCACCGAGGACACCTCGCTCGTGACGGGCATCGTCGGCCTGGCATCGGCCCTCGACCTGGCGATCGTCGCCGAGGGCGTCGAGAACGAGACCCAGCTCCGCGAGCTCCGGCGCCTCGGCTGCGAGTACTCGCAGGGCTACTTCCACTCGCGGCCGCTGCCCGCCGAGGAGTTCTCCCGCTGGCTGGGCCACGAGACCGACGTCGTCGAACCACCGGACGAGACGATCTCCAGCGGCCCGACCCTGGGCGAGCGGCTCTCGGCCCTGGTGGGCCCCCGCCATGACGAGCCCGAGCCCGAGCTCGCACCGATCCGGGTCGATCGCGGCGATCAGGACGAGCGTCCCATGCTCTTCGACCAGGACAGCGCGCTGGGCTGACGCCCGCCGGGCACCAATCCGGCTCCGAGTTTCGTCCCGCGCCGCAGGGCTTCTAAGTTGTCGACCTCATGGCGAGATCGCTGCTGAAGTCCCTGCCGAGGCTGCGCCGACCGTCCCGGCGCGCCATCACGTGGCTCGTCATCTGGGGCGTCACCATCGGCGGGCTGCGCCTCACCACCCTCGCTGCCGAGATCTGCCCCGACATCACCATCGCCTCCACCCACGACTCGGCGATCGCAGCAGCCGAGTGGATCGTCAACAACCAGGAGTCCGACGGCCGCTACCTCTACGAGTGGGACCTCCGGATCGACGGGCCCACCGAGGCCCCGTACAACCTGGTCCGCCACGCCGGCACGACGATGTCGCTGTATCAGTTCGTCCTCGCGGGCGAGGACCAGTACCTCGAGGCGGCCGACGAGGCGTTGCAGTGGCTGCTCGACCGCCGCGTCGGGAACGACGACGTCACGGCGATCGCCCCGGGACCCTCGGTCCGAGCCAAGCTCGGGACCACCGCGCTCGTCACCGTCGGCCTGATCCACCGTCGCCAGGCCACCGGCGACACCCAGTACGACGAGCTCCTCCGGTCGATGGGCCGGCTCATGATCGGGCAGCAGCGGGCCGACGGCAGCATGCTCAACTTCTGGTCGCCGAGCCTCGAGGCACCGGTCCCCGACGAGACATCGCTGTTCTCCACGGGTGAGGCGCTGTGGGCCTTGGCCCTGCTGCACAACACGTGGCCCGACGAGGGGTGGGACGAGCCGGCCTGGGACACGCTCGAGTACATGGCCACCGACCGCGACGAGGACGAGGACGTCTGGCCGCGACCCTGGGCAGACCAGTGGGCCGCGTACAGCCTCAACGAGATGGGCGACTGGGGCCTGGAAGACCACCACATCGAGTACGCCCGACTGCTCGCCGGGCAGTGGGGGATCGCGGTGCGGTGGGAGAGCCAGCGCAACGGCGGGCTCGACGGCCTCGTCCACGCTCCCGAGACGATCGCTGCGGGCCAGGGGACCTGGCTGGAGGGCCTCGCCATGATCTACGAGCTGTCGCTGCGTGACGACCGCCTCGCCGACCTCCGAGAGCCACTCGCGGACCGGATGGTCTGCGGAACCGGCCGGATGATCGTCAAACAGCGGACGGGCACGGGCCAGATCGAACTCGACGGAGGCTTCTTCGTGGGCGGCACCACCCGCGTCGACGGCCAGCAACACACGCTCAGCGGCCTGATCTTCACCGAACGGCTGCTGCAGAACGCAGAGGAGACATCGTGAGCGGCTGGGTCGCAGCACTCGTGAGCATGGCACTGGTCGTCAACCCGATCGGAGTCGGTCGCGCGGCCGTCTGGTCCGAGCGCGACACCGCATGGCGAAACACGGTGGCGCCGATCCTGGCCGCTGCGGCCGCCGCGCTGGCAGCGCTGGGGTTGCTCACCGCTCCCGTCCTGAGCCTCATCGACGTGACGACGCCCACGTTCCGGCTCTCGGCGGCGCTGGTCATGGGCGTCACCGGCCTGGTGTGGATGCTGCGCCCGACCAAGCCGGTCACCGACCTCGGTGAGGCCTCGGCCTGGACGGTCCTCGGCGCCACGATGCTGCTGACGCCCGGGCCGGTCTTCACCGCCATGGCGGCGAACGGCGACGGGGGCACGGCCGCAGGCCTGGTCGCCGTGGGCCTGGCGATGGTGCTCGTCGCGGCGGCCGTACTCGGCAAGCGCATGACCGACCCGATGGCATCGTGGGCCGCTCAGCTGACCGGCTCCGGCGCCGTCATCACGGCGGCCGCGATCGGCCTGGACGCAGCCCGGACCGTCTGAGGTCAGCCGGCGAGCTGGGACACCGTCGCCGTCGTCAGCGCGGCCACGATCTCGTCCAATGCGTCGCGGGCGGCGTCGCGATCCTCGGCCTCGATGATCAGGCTGAACGTCACCTCGCCGCCATCGGCGGTCGTGAGGTCGCCGCTCAGGGCGGCCACGTCGATCAGCGTCCCCGTCTTGGCCCGCACGTTGCCCAGCGGCGTGGTGACCTCCAGCCGCTCGCTCAGGCGTACGTCGACACGGGCATTCGCGAGGCCGGTCCGCATGATCGTCCACCACGGTCGTTCCCGTGCGACCAACAGCACCTCGACCAGCTCTCGAGCCGACAGCCGGTTCCGTCGTGAGAGTCCCGACCCGTCGCCGTCGACGGGGCCGAGCTCCACGCCCAGGGCGGCGACGCGGTCGTAGATGACCTGCTTGCCGTCGACGATCGAACTCGTCCCCGCGTGATCGCGTGCGATCTGGCGGACGAGGGCGTCGGCGATCTCGTTGTCGCTCGTGGAGAGGATCAGGCTGACGAGCCGCCGCAGTGGCGATGACCGATGTTCGGCGACCACGACGGCGTCGGGGCTGGTCGGCCCGACCGACACCGATCCCGTCACGACCACACCGGCGTCCTCCAACAGCGCGGAGATCAGCTCGGCGTTGCCCCGGTCGGGGTCGGCGATGAAGTCGTCGTCACCGCGGTGTTGGTTGTCGTCGATGATCAGCGCCGACATGGGCCCGACGTCGACGGGCACGTACCGGTCGGGCCACCCGGGGGCCGTCCGTGTGTCGTCGAAGTAGGAGGGGTCGATGACGAGGTCGGCGATCTCGACCGGCGGCCGCGACTCCACGACGACGCCCCCCGAGTCTTCCTCGGGGTCCGCCGGCGCCGCCTCGGGGACCGGTTGGTCCGACGGCGGGGCGAGATACGCCACCACGTCGTCGATCATCCCCCGGACGTCCGCCTGGGTCAGCGTCGGGTCACCGCCCGCCTGGACGTACAGCCGTCGATCCTCGTCGAGGCGCATCACCGTGACGAACCGGAACTCCTTCGGGAGCAGCTCGAGGGCACCGACCGCGGTGACCACCTTCTGGTTCGAGGCCGGCCGCAGCTCGAGCACCGGCCGACGCACATCGACGTAGCCGAGCCCGTCGACGTGCAGC
>JBCCFK010000328.1:0-3726 GCA_039029775.1 Actinomycetota bacterium
GATCGCACGCGAGCTGCACGACATCGTCGCACACAGCATGAGCGTCATGGTCGTGCAGGCGGGGGCGGCGCGGCGGGTCCTGGAGACCGATCCGCAGCAGGCCGAGCAGGCCCTCGCCGCCATCGAGGAGACCGGTCGCGGCTCGCTGACCGAGATGCGCCGAGTGCTCGGCATCCTGCGGACCGCCGACGACGTGAGCCGGCTGTCCCCGCAACCCACACTCGACGACTTCCGCCTCCTCGTCGACGGCTGCCGCGAAGCCGGGGTGCGCGTCGACATGGAGATCTCCGGCCAGCAACGTCCGCTGGCGGCCGGGCTCGAGCTCGCCGTGTTCCGGATCGTCCAGGAGGCGCTCACCAACGTGGTGAAACACAGCGCCGCGGACGAGGCCCAGGTCAGGCTGACCTACGGCGCGACCAACCTCGAGGTCGCGGTGTACGACGCCGGGCGCGGCGCGGCCGCCAACTCGGCCACGCCGGGTGGCGGCAACGGCCTCGTCGGGATGCGGGAACGCGTCGAGCTCTTCGACGGCAAGCTCGTCACGGGGCCCCGACCCGGCGGTGGCTACCAGGTGGTCGCCACACTGCCCACCACACCGCGAAACCAACGCGAACAGGTGCCGGTGTGACGCTTCAGGTCGCCATCGTCGATGACCAGGCTCTGATGCGCACGGGCTTCCAGATGATCCTCGATGCCGAGCCCGATCTCGCCGTGTCATGGACCGCCGCCAACGGCCGCGAGGCGGTCGAGCGCTGCGCCGACCAGCCACCGGATGTGGTGTTGATGGACGTGCGCATGCCCGAGATGGACGGCATCGAGGCCACCCGCCGTCTGCGGGCTGATCCCGACGTCGGCACCCGCGTGCTGATCCTGACCACCTTCGACCTCGACGAGTACGTCTTCGAAGCTGTCCGCGCCGGCGCCAGCGGGTTCCTGCTGAAGGACACACCTCCGGAGGACCTGATCGCCGCGGTCCGAGTGGTCGCGGCAGGCGAGGCGCTGCTGGCACCGTCGGTCACCCGGACCCTGATCGAGGCGTTCGCGAGCCAGCCGACCCGGCTGCAGCCCGAGCCTCCGTCCGATCTCACCGAACGCGAGACCGAGGTACTCGGACTGATCGCCCGTGGCCTCTCGAACGGCGAGATCGCCGAGGAGCTGATCCTCGGCGAGACGACGGTCAAGACCCACGTCAGTCGCATTCTGATGAAGCTCGGCCTGCGCGACCGCGTGCAGGCGGTCGTGTTCGCGTACGAAGCCGGCATCGTCGTCCCCGGCGCCTGACGCGCCGGTCTCGTCCGGACGGCCGACCGTCGCCGGTCGCACCCTCCCTGAGACGTAGGGGATGACCCTGAGTCATCCCTCCGGGGGATGAGGGTCCAATCAGGACTCAGCCGGATGTGGGCCGGATGGTCGATTTCCTACTTTCGAGAGCGTCAACACCACGGCGGGCGGGACCGACCTCCCCATCCCCTCTCCCCCGGTTTCGGACCCGCTCGCCGCCCCCCTCTCAACCAAAGGCGGTAACCCCCATGTCCCTCGTGCTGGACACCCCTCGCACCAACGCATCTCCCACCGGCACCGGAGCCGCGCGGACCCAGGCCGCCAGCAAGGTCTACGGGTCGGGCGACACCGAGGTCCGTGCCCTCGACGACGTGTCGGTGGCGTTCGATTCGGGCCGCATGACGGCGATCATGGGTCCCTCCGGTTCGGGCAAGTCGACCCTCATGCATTGCATGGCCGGCCTCGACGAGTTGAGCAGCGGCCACGTCTGGATCGGCGACACCGACCTGACGACGCTGAACGAGCGCCAGCTCACGCTGCTGCGCCGCGAGCGGGTGGGCTTCATCTTCCAGGCGTTCAACCTGATCCCCACCCTCAGCGCCATCGAGAACATCACCCTGCCGATGGACCTGGCCGGGAACACCCCCGACAAGGCCTGGTTGGACCAGGTCGTGGAGACCGTCGGGCTGAGCGACCGTCTGAAGCACCGGCCGAGCGAGCTCTCGGGCGGCCAGCAGCAGCGCGTCGCGGTGGCCCGCGCCCTCGCGAGTCGCCCCCAGATCATCTTCGCCGACGAGCCCACGGGGAACCTCGACAGCCGGACCGGTGCCGAGATCCTCGATTTCATGCGTCGCGCCGTGGCCGAGCTCGGTCAGACGATCGTGATGGTGACCCACGACCCGGTCGCCGCCAGCTACGCCGACCGCGTGGTCTTCCTGGCCGATGGTCGGATCGTGGACGACATGGCTGCGCCCACGCCGGACTCCGTCCTCGACCGCATGCGCAACCTGGGGGACTGACCGATGCTGCGTCTCACCCTCAAGAACCTGAGGGCGAACCGCGTCAGGTTCGCCATGACCACGTTCGCCGTGGTCCTCGCCGTGTCGTTCGTGGTCTCGTCGTTCGTCCTGACCGACGGGCTCCGCTCGACGTTCGGCGACCTGTCGGCCGACATCGTCGACGGCACGGACCTCGAGGTCCGACCCGTCGAGGTGTTCGGCGAGTCCAACGTCATCGACGACACCACCCTCGACACCGTCCGCGGCATCGAGGGCGTCCGCGCCGCGGAGCCCCTCTTCGAGGCCGAGGAGATGAGCATCCAGCCCATCAAGGCCGACGGCACCACCATCGACACCACCGGCCCTCCGCAGCTGGCGTTCGGCTGGGTCGACGACACGCAGATCTCGAGCTTCTCGCTGGTCGACGGCGCCGCGCCGGGACCGAACGAGTTCACGATGGACCTCGACAGTGCCGCCGACAACGACTTCGTCATCGGCGACACCTACGACGTCGTCACGCCCACGGGCGTCCACCCGATGACTTTCACCGGCACGACGAGCTTCGGCGAGAACAACGACACGGTCGGCGCCGTCCTCATGCAGTTCGACGTCGGTACCCTCCTCGCGGTCACCGACGAAGCCGCCTACGACAGCGTCGCCGTCGCTCTGACCGACGGTGCCGACCTGTCGACGGTGCAGCGCGCCATCGGAACGACGGTGACCGGCGTCGAGGTCGTCGACAACGCCACGCTCGAGAGCGAGCAGGCGGCCGACTTCAACAGCAGCATCGACATCATCGGCAACGTGCTGCTCGGCTTCGCCGCCATCTCGTTGTTCGTGTCGGTGTTCATCATCTACAACACGTTCTCGATCGTGCTCGGCCAGCGGACCAAGGAGCTGGCACTGCTGCGCACCGTGGGCGCCGATCCGGTCCAACTCCGCCGCTCGGTCCAGGGCGAGGCGATCGTCATCGGCATCCTGGCATCGGCCGTCGGCATCGTGGCGGGCATCGGGGTGGCGTTCGGCCTGCGCGGGATCTTCGGCGCCATCGGGGCTTCCCTCCCCGACTCCCCGACGATCCTGTCGCTGCGCACCGTCATCGTCGCCTGCCTCGTGGGCATCGTGGTCACCTTCATCGCAGCGGTGGGCCCGGCCCGCAAGGCGGCGAAGGTCCCCGCGATCGCCGCCCTCCGGGACGGAGCCGACGCGCAGCCCGACCACCAGCGGAGGTCCGTGCTCATCGGGGCCGGACTCACGGCGGTCGGGATCGTCGCCGGGGCCATCGGCCTCTTCGGCGGTGTCGCCACCGCGGCGATGGTCGGACTGCTCGGCGCCGGCGCCGTCGGCATCTTCACGGGCATCACGTTGCTCAGCCCGCTCTTCGCCGGCTGGCTGACGAGCCTCCTGGGTTGGCCGGTCCGTTCGACCATGGGCGTCGCCGGCCGAC
>JBCCFK010000329.1:0-3703 GCA_039029775.1 Actinomycetota bacterium
ACGATGCCGCTCGGGCCGGTGGCAGCGTCGACCGTGGCCATGTCGACGCGAGACACCACGGCGCCACAGCGATCGACGACGCCTGCGCGCATGCGCGTACCGCCGACGTCGATCCCGATCACGGGGTTCGACGGCTTCGTCGCATCGCCGGCGGCGGCCGGTCGGGTCAACAGTGCTGCTCCAGGTCGTGTTCGGTGTGCCAGGTGTCGCCGGGGACCAGCAGCGCCGCGGCCTCGCCCGGGCCCCAGGAGCCATGCTGATAAGGCCTCGGCGCGTCGTCGATCGAGATGAGCTCGTCGAAGATGCGCCACGACTCCTCGACGGAGTCCTGTCGTGCGAAGAGCCGGGCGTCGCCCTCGAGGGCATCCTTGATCAGCCGCTCGTAGGCCTCGGGGCCGTCCCCGAGGGACTCCGCGACCGAGACGTCCAGTTCGACGCCCCGCCCGACCAGCTGCTCCCCCGGGAGCTTGGCCTGCAGGTACAGCGAGGTCTGGTCGTCTGGCTTGACGCGGAACCGCAGATGGTTGGAGTGCGGCTCGCAGGCGGCATCGGCGAACAACGGACGCGGTGGGGCCTTGAACTCGACCACGGCCTCGGTCACGGTGTCGGCGAGGCCCTTGCCGGCTCGGATGTAGAACGGCACGCCGGCCCACCGCCACGAGTCGATGTCCAGACGCAGTGCGGCAAAGGTCTCGGTGGTCGAGTCGTCCGCAACCCCATCGTGCTCCTGGTAGCCCAGGTACTGACCGCGCACCACCGAGTCGACCGACACGGTCTTGATGGCGCGCATCACCTTGCTGATCTCGTCTCGGAGCGAGCCGGCGCTCTCCGAGACCGGCGGCTCCATCGCCAGGAGGGTCACGAGCTGGAGGAGGTGGTTCTGCACGACGTCCCGGACCGTCCCGACACCGTCGTAGAACGCGCCCCTCGTCTCGACGCCGAACGACTCGGCCATGGTGATCTGGACGCTCTGGATGTGGTGGCGGTTCCAGAGGGGCTCGAAGATGCCGTTCGCGAATCGGGTGATCAGGATGTTCTGGACCGGCTCCTTGCCCAGGAAGTGGTCGATCCGGAAGATCGAGTCCTCGTCGTAGTTCGCGAGCAGGATGCGGTTGAGCTCCCTCGCCGAGGCCAGATCACGTCCGAACGGCTTCTCGACCACGACCCGACCTGCATCGTCGAGACCCACCGACGCGAGGCCTTCGACGACGACCCCGAACATCGACGGGGGGATGGCGAGGAACGACAGCGGTGCGCGGGCCCCCTCCATGCGCTCGTCGAGCCGACGGAACGTCTCCGGGTCGTGGTAGTTGCCCCTCACATAGGAGAGTCGCGACGCGAACCCGTGGAAGATCCCTTCGTCCAGGCGTTCGCCGGCCTCCTCGATGGCGACGCGGGCGCGTTCGCGCAGATCGTCGTCGGACCAATCGCGGCGGGCGACCCCGACGACCGGGATGTGGACGTCCGCATCACGGCACAGGCGATAGAGGGCGGGAAAGAGCTTCTTGCGCGCGAGGTCGCCGGTGGCCCCGAAGAGGATGACCGAGTCCGACAGCATCAGATGCCCTTCTTCTCGTGATGGCCGCCGAACTCCTTGCGCATCGCGGAGAGCACTCGGCCCGCGAAGTCGCCCTCGCCACGGGACTCGAAGCGCGAGTACAGCGCGGCGGAGAGCACAGGCACCGGGGTCGCGGTGTCGATGGCCGCCTGTACCGTCCAGCGGCCCTCCCCGGAGTCCGAGACCCGGCCCTCGAACGCCTCGAGATGGGGGTCCTCGTGCATCGCATGGGCGGTCAGGTCGAGGAGCCAGCTGCCGACGACGCTGCCGCGACGCCACAGCTCGGTGACCTCGGCGACGTCGATCTCGTACTGGTAGGCGACGGGATCGCGCAGCGGCGTGGTCTCGGCGTCCTCGGCGTGGTCCTCGCGACCGATCCCGGCATGCGACAGCAGGTTCAGGCCCTCGGCGTAGGCGGCCATCATGCCGTACTCGATTCCGTTGTGGACCATCTTGACGAAGTGGCCGGCGCCGCTGGGGCCGCAGTGCAGCCAACCGAGCTCGGCCGTGCTGGGATCACCGCTCCGGCCGTCGGTGCGGGGCGCGGCCGCGAGGCCTGGTGCGAGCGACGTCAGCACCGGTGCCAGGCGACGCACCGCCTCCCCCACGCCGCCCACCATCAGGCAGTACCCGCGCTCGAGGCCGTGGACACCCCCCGAGGTCCCGCAGTCGACGAAGTGCACACCGACCTCGGCCAGGCTTGCGGCGTGGTCGATGTCGTCGCGGTACCAGCTGTTGCCGCCGTCGACCAGGACGTCCCCGTCGGCCATCAGCGGCTTGAGAGCGTCGATCGTCCCGTCGACGAAGGCGGCCGGGATCATCATCCACACGTGGCGCGGCCCCGCGAGCGCGCCCACGAACGACGCGAGGTCGTCGTGGGTCTCGAACCCCTCCGCCTCCATGTCGCTCAGGGCGTCCGCGCTGACGTCGTAGAGCACGACCTCGTGGCCGGCACGCGCAAGTCGTCGGCTCATGTTGGCGCCCATGCGACCCGCGCCGATCATTCCCAACTGCATCGATGTCTCCTCGTCGGTGGTCGGGACTCGGTCAACCCACGTCGGGCCCCATCCCTTCCGCCGTGGACCTCGAAGCGATGGGGGCCGGATGACGAGGCCGTCGCCCTGGACGATACTGGGCCGATGGCGACACTTCTGGCACACGTGCGGGTCAAGGAGGGCATGGAAGACCACTGGGAGGGCATCGCCCGAACGGTCTTCGCCGCGACCCACGAACACGAGACCGGCGTCAATCGGTACGAGTACTGGCGAGGCACCGATCCGCGGCAGTACTACGTGCTCTTGTCGTTCGACTCCTTCGACGACTTCATGGTCCATCAGGTCGCCGACTACCACCACGACGCCGGCTTCGGCGACTGCTTCGAGGCCTTTCGCCTCGAGTGGATCGACCCCGTCGACGACGCCGCCCCACTGCCCAGGTCGGTGACCGCGGGCGACGAGCGGCCGGACAAGGGCGAACTGTGGAACATGTACGTCCGGAACCACAGCGAGCCGACACCCGCGTGGTGGGCGGACGTCCGCCGTTGACGTCGCTGCCGCTGGCGGCCTTGGTCGAGACCTCCGCGGCGGTCGGCGCGACCCGGTCACGCAAGGAGAAGACGGCGGCGCTGGCCGAGCTCCTGTCGGCGACGGCCCCCGACGAGGTGGCGCTCGTCGTCGCCCTGATCGCCGGGGACCCGAGGCAGGGACGGATCGGGATCGGCTGGTCGACGCTGTCCGCCGTCGAGACCACACCGGCCGCCGAGGCGTCGCTGACCGTCGCCGACCTGGACGTGCTGCTCGACGAGGTGGCGGCGACCACGGGTGAGGGGTCCACGGCGGCCCGACACGAACTGCTCCGAGCTGTGCTCGCCGCTGCGACAGAAGCGGAAGCGGACTTCATGCGTCGCTTGCTGCTGGGGGAGCTGCGCCAGGGAGCGAACGAGGGTCTCGTCGTCGAGGGGGTGGCCAAGGCCAGCGGGGTCAAGGCCGCCGTCGTCCGCAGAGCGCTCATGCTCTCGGGAGACCTCGGTCTGGTGACCGAGACCGCGGTGACCGCCGGCGCGGAGGGTCTCGCCGCCATCGGGCTGCAGCTCGGGCGGCCCATGCGCCCGATGCTGGCGTCGACGGCGTCCGGCGTCAGCGACGC
>JBCCFK010000330.1:0-3657 GCA_039029775.1 Actinomycetota bacterium
ACAAGGGGTGGAGCTACGGGGAATTGAACCCCGGACCTCTTCCATGCCATGGAAGCGCTCTTCCAACTGAGCTATAGCCCCTCGGGAGCGAACTCCCTGGAGCGACGATCTTAACGGCCTGTGTGCGAAACGGCTACGCCGCTCCTTGCGGTGCCGGCCGGTCTTCAGTCCTCGTTGTCGTCGAGGAACTGTCGGAGCTGCTCGGCGAGCTCCTCACCGCTGGGGATCTCCGACGGGTGACTGCGAGCGACGTTGTCGGCGTGCGACTCGAGGTTCCCGACCAGTCGCGCCCGGTCCTCGTCGCCGACGACCAGGGCATCGAGTCGTTCGTTGACGGCCTCGGCCTCCGACACCAGCTCGGTTGTCAGGAAGCGACGGTCACCGACCTGTTCGAGGCCCTGGAGCAGCGCGACCGTCGCGGCCGGGAAGGACTCGGTGGCGATGTAGTGGGGCACGGGCGCCCAGAGCCCGACCGACGGGATGCCCGCCGCCGCACACGCCCGCTCGATCGCGGCGTGGACCCCGGCCGGGACGTCGAGCTTGCCCTCGAGGAACCCGACCTGTTCGACCAGCTTCGGCGTGGTCCCGACAGCGGAGAGGGCGACCTCGCGGGTGTGGGGTGTCGCCGCCGGATAGGCCCCGAGGGACAACACCATGCGGACGCCCAACTCTCGAGCCAGCTCGACGACGGTCTCCGAGAACGCCCGCCACTGTCGATCGGGCTCGGCACCGGTCAGCACGAGGACGTCGCGACTGTCGAGATCCCGAACCGCGACCAGCTCGATCTGGGGCCACTCGATCCCCGTGTTGATGCCGCTCTCGACGTGCATGATCGGGCGCCGAGCTCGGTAGTTCACGAGCTCGTCGGCATCGAACTCGGCGAGGAGGACGGCGGGGCCGTCCAGCAGCGCCCGCTCGGTGCGTTCCAACACGCCGCCCGCGTCCACCCACCCGTCGAGACAGACGAGCATGATCGGCGATTCGAGCCGCATGCGCGCGGCACGATGCTTCTCGACCCTCATCGGGGCTCGTCGGACGCGGGCATCGGTTCTCCAGCTCGGGCGTGAGTGCTGCGAGCGGAACCTACCCCACCTCCGAGGGTGCCGCGTACTTTGTCCGGCCGCCCTCGGTCGCCACCCCAGCGGTGGGAATCGACGGGCCCCGACGGCGGTTATCCTGACGCGGCGGCGTCGAGTCCGACGCCCGAGGATTCCTGGCCCTGGAGGCTGCACGAATGGTCGACGTCACCGACGCCACGTTCAACACCGATGTGATCGAGAAGTCCGCGACCGTGCCGGTCGTCGTCGACCTCTGGGCCCCGTGGTGCGGGCCGTGCAAGACGCTCGGCCCGATCATCGAGAAGGTGGTCGCGGCCACCAACGGCAAGGTCGTGCTCGCCAAGGTCAACGTCGACGAGAACCCACAGGTGTCCCAGGCGTTCCAGGTCCAGGGCATCCCCGCGGTCTACGCCATCAAGGACGGCCAGGTCGTCGACCACTTCGTCGGCGCCCAGGGCGAGGCCGAGGTCACGGCGTTCGTCCAGCGACTGCTCCCGACCGAAGAGGAGAACGCGATCGACGCCCTCCTCGCCGCCGGCGACGAGGCCTCGCTGATCCAGGTCCTGCAGGAACAGCCCGACCACCCAGAGGCCGTGACCAAGCTCGCGGCGTTGCTGATCGAGCAGGGCCAGCCGGACACCGCGCTGGACCTGCTGGCCCGGATTCCCGAGAGCCCGGAGACCCGCCACCTCTCGGCCCTCGCCAGGAACGGTGCGCCCGAACAGAGCGAGATCGTGACCAAGCTCGACGATCTGCTGACCCGGGTGAAGACCGACGACGACGCCCGCCAGGAGTTCGTCGACCTGCTCGAATTGCTGGGCCCCGACAACGAGCTGACCGGCGAGTACCGACGCAAGCTGTCCTCGGCCCTGTTCTGAGGGACCGCGTGCTGGGGATCGAACGTCGTAACGGCTACTGGCTGTGGATCGGCGGGCCCGTGCCCCCGGGAAGCGCCGGCATCACCCTCGGTCGTCTCGTCATCCTCCGCCGGCGCAGCGCCAGCCATCGCCTGCTGCGCCATGAACTGGTGCACGTGCGCCAGTTCGCCCGACAGGGGACGCTGCGCTTCCTCGTGACGTATCTGGGCCACTACCTCCGCTGGCGAGTCCGTGGCTACCCGCACCGGGCGGCATACCGGCGCATCCCCCAGGAGGTCGAGGCCTACTGGCTCGAGCGTCGACCCGAGGAAGTGTCAGCAGGCCAGAGGTAGTCTGAGGTCGCTTCCCCCTCCTGGTGCTCCAGCCACAGGAGGGAACGGATGGCTTCCAGCCAGGCCGACCTCGAACCACCGCCACTGCCGCGTCCTCCGACGCCGCCCTCGACGCGAGACCGGTTGCGCGACTTCCGCGACCGCCTCGCGGATCTGATCGACGACCGTGGCCGCTGGCGCTCGGTCGCGATCGCCGGCGTGCTCGCCCTCGCCGGGCTCGGTGCCTGGGTGCTCACCAGGCCGCCTGATGCGGGACCACCCCTGGAGTCGGTCCTGCCCACCGTCGAACCGTTGGTCGCGACGACGCCGGCGATCGTCGATTCGTCCCCGCTCGTGGTGCATGTCGCGGGCGCAGTGGCGAGGCCCGGCCTGGTCGAGGTGCCGACCGGGTCACGCGTCGCGGACGCCGTCGTCGCGGCCGGCGGTGCGACTGCAACCGCGGACCTGGATCGCATCAACCTGGCACTGCCCCTGTCGGACGCCGACCACGTCCACGTGCCCGCCGAGGGAGAGATTGCCGTCGGGCAGGGCGCGCTCGGCGGGCCCGACCCGGGCCCGCTCGACCTCAACAGGGCAGACGAGGCCGCTCTGGACGAGCTGCCGGGCGTCGGCCCGGCGACAGCGGCCGCGATCGTCGCCCACCGAGACGAGCACGGGCCGTTCACCTCGGTCACCGCCCTGCAGGAGGTGCCCGGGATCGGCCCGGCGAAGCTCGAGCGGCTCCGCGAACTCGTCCGCGTCGGCGCGTGAGGGAGCGCACCGCCGTCGCCATGGCCGTGGCCGCGTTCGCCGGCTCGCTGCACCCGACGACCATCCCGCTGTGGGTCGCGCTCGCCGGCCTGGCCCTGGCGCTGCTCGTCCGCGTCCCGATGCTGATCCCACTCGCGACACTCGTGCTGTGCGCATGCCTGGCCGACCGCTCGTGGAGTGGGCTCGAACCATCCGAGCCCCACGACCTCTCGGCGAGGGCGACCATGGTGACCGATCCCGAGCGCTTCGGCGCCGGCACGAACGCCGTGGTGCGGATCGACGGCCGGCGCTATCTCGCGCGCGGGTTCGGCGCGGCCGGAGCGACGCTGTCGCGGGCAGCGGCCGGCCACGAACTCGAGGTCGCGGGCGATGTCGTGCCCTACAACGGCAGAGACGAGCGTCGAGCTGCGCTCCATGTCGCCGACCACCTGCGCCTGACGTCTGTGTCGCCTGTCGGGCCCGGCAACCTCTTGTGGCGGTCGTCCAATGCGATCCGAGCTGCGGTCACCGACGGCGCTGCCGGCCTCGGCGAACGACGGCGCATCCTGTTCACCGGCCTGGTCTACGGCGACGATCGAGGCCAGGACGCCGGAGTGGAGGCCGACTTTCGCCAGGCAGGGCTCACGCACCTCCTCGCGG
>JBCCFK010000331.1:0-3634 GCA_039029775.1 Actinomycetota bacterium
CCGTCGTCGGCTCCGGGCCGGCCGGCCTCGCCGCCGCGCAGCAGCTCACCCGGGCCGGTCACGACGTGGTCGTCTACGAGCGTGCCGATCGCATCGGCGGGCTGCTTCGCTACGGCATCCCCGAGTTCAAGATGGAGAAGCGCCACCTCGATCGTCGACTCGAGCAGATGGCGGCCGAAGGCACCGAGTTCCGCACCAACGTGGACGTCGGTGTCGACGTCAGCGCGGACGAGCTGCGGGCCGAGTACGACGCCGTGGTCTTGTGCTGCGGTGCCACCCAGGCGCGAGATCTGCCGATCGAAGGGCGCGAGTTCCACGGCGTCCACCAGGCGATGGAGTTCCTGCCCTGGGCGAACAAGGTGCAGGAGGGCGACCTCGAGGACTCGCCGATTCACGCCGGTGGCAAGGACGTCATCATCATCGGTGGTGGCGACACCGGGGCCGACTGCCTCGGGACCTCTCACCGGCACGGCGCCCGCTCGATCCACCAGTTCGAGATCATGCCCCGACCGCCCGAGGAGCGTCCGTCGGCGAACCCGTGGCCGACCTACCCCATGGTCTACAAGGTCACGTCCGCGCACGAGGAGGGTGGCGAGCGTGAGTACGCCATCAACACCGTACGTTTCGTCGGGGACGACGACGGCAACCTCGCCGGACTCGACACGGTGCGCGTCGAGCAGGTCTTCGAAGACGGCCGTATGAGCTTCCAGCCCGTCGAGGGCAGCGAGCAGCACTTCCCGGCCCAGATGGTGTTCCTCGCCATGGGCTTCACCGGCCCCGAGCAGAACGCCCTCGTCGAGCAGTTCGGTGTCGAGCTCACCGATCGGGGCAACGTCGCTCGCGACGACCAGTGGTCGACCAACGTCGACGGCGTCTTCGTGGCCGGTGACATGGGCCGCGGCCAGAGCCTGATCGTCTGGGCGATCGCCGAGGGCCGCAGCGCCGCCGCTGCGGTCGATTCGTTCCTCATGGACAGCACCGACCTGCCGGCCCCGATCGTCCCGACGGCGGTCCCGCAGCGCTGATCCGCGTCTGCAGCAGCCGTTCCGGTCGGAACGGCTGGTTCGGCGCGCCTGACGGGCGTTGAGTCATTTGGCTCAGTCGCCTCAACTCCTTGGTCACACGTCCGACGAGTGATGTGGGCACCCGGCCGGGTGTCTCCAGTCTCTTTCCGAGGACGCTGTTCGAATGCTCAAGAGGATCAAGATCCGCGGCAAGCTCCTGTTGCTGCTGCTCACGCCCCTCCTCGCCGTGTTGCTCTTCGCATTCAGCGGTGTGGTCGATCGCACCGACGATGCCAACGACAGCACCCGCGAGGCCCGCATCGCGGAGTTCGCCGAAGCCAGCGGCGACCTTTCGACCGCCCTGCAGATCGAGCGCTTCCAGACGGTCATCGCCGCTCGACTCATGCTCGCGACGTCGGAGCTGCGCGCTGACGAGATCGCGACCGACGAGGCCCTCGCCCGTTGGATCGACACCACCTTCTCGGCGTGGGACGACTTCGAGGATCCGGCGCTGCGCGAGCAGATCACCAACCTCCGCGCCCGCCTCGTCGACACCATCGACGCCGACCGGCGTGAGCGCTTCACCCCCGAGTCCCTGGCGACCGAGCTCAACACCGTGGCGCAGCGCCTGAACGACGTGCTGATCGCGACGAACCGCGAAGCGACCGGCATCGAGTTGTTCCGGGCCCTCGACGCGACCCGCTCGCTGATCACGATCCAGGAGGAGCTCGTCGACATCGCGATCGTCGGTGACCGTTCGATCGTCGACGGCGAGATCGCCCAGGTGACCCCGCTGGCACTCTCTGCCGCCGTCTCCAACATCTCCTCCGCCTACGACGCGGCGTTCGACGTGGTCGACACGCAGACCCAGGCCGCGCTGGACCAGCTCCTCACCGAGGACCTCCTGCCCCGTCTGGTCGGTTCCGACACCGACAACCGCGGCGGCTTCAACCCGACCGAGGAGATCGGCCAGCTCTCGGGCCTCGGCATCGTGCAGGGCTCGGTCGAGTGGACGACGGCCAACGAGGACCGTCTCACCGGCTTGAACAACGTGTTGAACGACCTGCTCGGCACCACGGCGGTGCAGGCGGACCTCGCCGCCCAGGCCGCCGAGGACGAGGCCAGCCAGTTCCTCATCCTCGCCGTCGGCGTGGTCGTGCTCGCACTGGTCATGGCGATCGTCATCGGCCGCTCGGTCTCGAAGCCGCTGACCCAGCTCACCACCACCGCCCGCCGGCTCTCCGGTGAGGAGCTCCCTGCGATGGTGGAGTCGATGCGTACCGGTGGCCGGACTCCGGCGCCGTCGATGACACCGATCCGTGGCCGTGGCCGAGACGAGGTCGCACAGCTGTCACGTGCGTTCTCCGAGATCCAGTCGGTGACCGTCGAGGTGGCCGAGGAACAGGGCACGCTCCTCCGCCGTGGCATCTCGGACATCTTCGTCAACCTGGCCCGGCGCAACCAGAGCCTGCTCGACCGGCAGATCGACTTCATCGATCAGCTCGAGAGCCGAGAAGAGAACCCGGACCAGCTGGAGAACCTCTTCCGTCTGGACCACCTCGCCACCCGAATGCGACGCAATGCGGAGTCGCTGCTCGTGTTGGCCGGCGCCGAGCCGACCCGTCGTCGTGGCCGCCCCGTGGAGCTCGCCGACGTGGTTCGTGTGGCCATGGGCGAAATCGAGGACTTCTCCCGGATCCAGCTCGTCTCGATCGACTCGGCCACCGTCGCCGGTTCGGTCGCCGTCGACCTCGCACACCTGATGTCGGAGCTGATGGAGAACGCCACCCAGTTCTCGCCCCCCGACACCGACGTCGAGGTGGTCGGCCACCAGTCCGGCGACGGCAGCTACCAGCTGACGCTCTCGGACCGTGGCATCGGCATGAGCGCCGAACAGCTCTCGATCGCCAACCAGACGCTGGCCGAACCACCGATCATCGGTCTCGAGCTCAGCCGATCCCTCGGCTTCACCGTCGTGTCGCGGCTCGCCCACCGTCTCGGTGTCGCCGTGCGTCTCACCAGCTCGTCTGAGGGCGGCGTGACGGCGCTGGTGACCGTCCCGTCGGAGATGGTGGGGCTGCCCGAGTCCCAGCAGCCCGCCCCCGAACCGGTCGCGGCGGCGCCCGTCGCTCCGGTCACCCCGATCAGCCCCTCCGTCGAGGTCCCCACCGCACCGGTGGCCGAGACGCCGGCGGTCTCGCCTGCGCCCGTCATGCCGGAGCCGCCTGCGCCGATGCCGGTCTCGGAACCCGCTCCGCCCGCCGCACCTGCGGCCCAGGGCGCCGACGGCCTGGCGGCGTTGCCCACCCGCAAGCCCCGCGGCCCGCAGCCTGTTGCGGCCGATCCTGACGCCCCCAAGACCGACGGTGATCTCTTCGAGGTGTTCGCCGGGACCGAGGTCCCGCCCGCTCCGCCTGCGGACCCGACCGCCGATCTGTTCGCCGTCCTCGACGGCGCAGCCACGGGGCCCGTCGCCGACACACCCACGCCCGCACCGGCCCCGGTCGCCGACGTCCCCGCCGCCCCGGCCCCCGAGTCGCCGTTCGGTGCCGTTCAGGCCCCGCCCGCCCCGGCGTCGCCCTTCGCCGAGCCGGCCGCTCCGGCCCCGCAGGCCCCCGCCATGCCGGCGC
>JBCCFK010000332.1:0-3615 GCA_039029775.1 Actinomycetota bacterium
CCAGCTCCGGCAGCCCGGACGCCTCGTCCGTCGGCCCGCCGTCGGCGCGCGGCGCGCTCACCCGGCGGCGTAGCCCGGGAATCGGGCCTGCAGTTGGTCTCGCAGCGCCGGACTGGTCAGGTCGGCTGCCGCGAGGGGCTCTCCCAGCGCCTCGGCGAAGCGCTCCAGGATGGCCGCGTCCGACAGTGCGTCGTCGCCCGCCTCGGCCACGGCTTTCTCTCGGGCCGACGGGTAGACCCGCGCTTTCCACGACAGCGAGATCCGGACGTCCTCATCGGCGTAGGAGGCGAGGCTCGAGCCCGACTCCGTCACCCGCCACGCGTCGCCGTCGTGACGCAGCGTGCTGTCGATCGTGAGGCCCTGCACCGCCGCCTGGTCGTCGCGGCCGACCCGCTCCACCTTGTGGAACATGAAGTCGTTGTCGCCGACGACGGCGGTGTTCCACATGTCCTCGTGGCGGACGCTCTGGCGCTCGATGCCCTCGGGCCAGTACCGGAAGAACCCTCGCTCGCCTGTGTGGAACCAGCTGACCGCGGTGACGATGGTGATCCGGACGTCTTCGAAGGCGCGGGAGGACCCCATCGCCTGCAGGAGCCAGCCCGGCGCGTTCGCTCGGTCGCGCCCCACGAATTCGGGGATGTCGACGTGGGCGAAGCCGCTGCCGCGCATCGGCGTCGTGAGGTTGATGAAGACCTGCTGTGGGTCGACGATCGACTCGGCGCCGCACATCTCTCGAGCGCCGTCGACGAAGGGTGCGAGCGTGAGCAGCTCTTCGGCACCATCGACCAGGGGTCTCCCGTCGATGGCCCAGTCGCCGCGCCAGACCGGACCGATCAGGTGGGCCGGCACCTCGACGTCCTCCGAGCCGCCCTTCGCGTCGTTGGCCGCTCCGGCGTTGATCAGATAGCGGGCGGGCATGAAGTAGGGACCGTGCTCGCGCGCCATCGTTCGGATGACGGCGGGGTCGGCGACCACCCGGTCGACCCGGATCGGAGGCAGGCAACCATTGGGTCGGTCGAGCACGGCGGCCGCCATGTCAGACCTCGAACTGCACCGCCGCCCGGCCGGTGAGCAGCGGGGCGATGTGCTCCTGGATCACGCGGATGTGGTCCGGATGATCGGCGTAGACCTGATACGCGGCCTTGTCGGCGAAGTCGCCGATGACCGCGAAGTCGAAGTTGTCCGGTCGGTCGCCGGCGTTGGTGCCGATCGTGTAGGACTCGATCTCGGGGATCAGTGCCGGCAGGGCGGCGAGCGCTTCACGGATCGTGTCGCGCTGGTCGTCGGTGGCATCGTCGTTCAGCTTCAGCAGCACGGTGTGGCGGAACATCGCAGACTCCAGGGAACGGGCCTCGGGCCCTCGGTGGGTTCGTCTCGTAAGGTACCGCCCGAGCCGAGTAGAGGGGGCACGCCGTGGCGCTGACCGTCGCGTCCCAGAAGGAACTCCACGTCGCCGGTCGCATCGAGGCCTCAGGGGCCGTCGACGCCGACGGGCACATCCTGGAGCCACCAGACCTCTGGGAGACCTACATCGATCCGCGCTATCGAGATCGGGCCCTCCGGATCCGCGTGGACGAGAACGGGCTCGAGGAGCTCGAGATCGACGGTCGCCGGTCGCAGATGAGCCGCCGCGGCTTTCCGGCCACCCTCGGCGCGATGGGAGCGCCCGACCTCCCAGACATCCAGAAGAACCCGGGTCGGACCTACCTGGGCGAGTCACCGTACGGCGCCATGGATCCGGCCGAGCGGCTGGAACTGCTCGACGCCGAAGGCCTCGACGCCGTCATCCTGTACACGACGGTCGGACTGCTCTGGGAAGCGGAGTTGGAGGACCCCGAGCTGTCGCAGGCGTACACGCGGGCGTACAACCGGTGGATCACCGAGTTCTGCGCCGACTCCGACCGGCTCGTCCCCACGGCACACCTGTCGCTGTCGGATCCGGTCGCAGCGGCCGCCGAGCTCGAGCGGGCGGTGGAGGACGGGGCCAAGGGTGTGTACGTGTGCCCGTTCACCCACGACGGCCGACCACTGGGACATCCCGACAATCACGTGGTGTTCGCCGCAGCCCAGGATCACGACGTCCCGTTCGCCATCCATCCCACCTTCGAGCCGCAGTGGACCAAGGGGGAGCGCATGGGCACGTGGGAGCACATCAAGCAACTGCGGCTGCTCGCTTCGGTCATGGCATCCGACGGCGTCCGGCAGCAGTTCACGACCCTGTTCGACTACGGGGTCTTCGATCTTTTCCCCCGACTCAAGGTGCTGGTGCTCGAGTCCGGTGGAGGCTGGATCGGGTACTGGCTCGATCGAATCGATGCGGTCTACGGCCACACCTTCATCGGCGAGCGGGTCCCGCTCGAGCACAAGCCGAGCGACTACTTCACCTCTCAGGTGTGGATCTCGTGTGACCCCGACGAGCGGACGATTCCGGCGCTGGCCGACCGATTCGGTGTCGACCGCTTCCTGTGGGCCAGCGACTTCCCCCACGCCGACCACACACCGGAATACGTCCACGATCTGAACGTGCTCGTCGCCATGTTCGACGAGCCCGATCGTCGGGCCTTCGTCGGTGACAACGCCAGGGCGCTCTTCGGGATCTGACGGGTCAGCCGACGACCACGTCGTGGATCGCGGCCAGGTCGGTGACGGTGTGGGTGGGGGCCGGGTCGTCGGGCGCCTCGTGACCATGCGGGTTGTACCAACAGGTCGCGATGCCGTAGTCGACCCCGCCCTTGATGTCGGAGGGCAGGTTGTCGCCGATCATCACCGCGCCGGCCGGGTCGGGCCGCCCCAGCTCGGCGAACGCGATGTCGAAGATGTCGCCGCCGGGCTTCGCCGTGCCGACCTCGGCGGAGATGACCACCGCATCGAAGTAGGCCCCGAGATCCAGGCGCGAAATGCGAGCTCGCTGCACCTCGCTCAACCCGTTCGTGACCATGGCCATCGTCGCGCCACTCTCGGTCAAGCGGTCCAACAGCTCCCGCGCCCCCGGGTAGAGCTCCCCGAACGCGCCGAGGCTCCGGCCGTAGTGCGACGCAAGGCCCGCCGGGTCCGCATCGATGGCCATCACCGTCACGAGCTGCCGGAACCGTTCGATGTGGACCTCGGGCGGGGTCATCGTGCCCGCTTCCACCTGCTTCCACAGCGCTCGGTTCAGCTCGTCGAAGGTGCCGTAGTGGGTGTCGGGATCGGCCACCCCGGCCTCGCCCAAGGTGTCGGTCAGCGCGAGCTGCAGCGACGAGTCCGAGTCGAGCAGCGTGTGGTCCAGGTCGAACAGCACCGTCGGATAGCGCACCAGCGGACTGTACCCGGGGCCGACGACGCCGGTCCCCGCTCGAACTAACGTGAGCGAGCCGGTCGATCGATCGGCCGTCGCCGGGAGGGTGAGCGTGGATCTGTACCGATTCGATTGGCTGGCGTCGGGCGCCGAGGAGGCCATCGATCCCCAGCGTGAGATCGTCGACCCCCACCACCACCTCTGGGAGGCGCCCGGGAAGAACTTCCTCGTGCCCGATCTGCTGCGCGAGACCGGGGGCAGCCACAACGTCGTCCAGACGGTCTTCGTCGAGTGCCACGCCGGATACCTCGACGAGGGGCCCGAACACATGCGGCCGG
>JBCCFK010000333.1:0-3521 GCA_039029775.1 Actinomycetota bacterium
CGTCGACCTCACGCAAGATCGCCTCGATCGACCTCGAACGTTGCTTTCCGCGAAACGACGGGATAGCGCAAAAACCACAAGATCGGACCGCCAGCAGTTCGGGGTCGGGCTGGGCCCCGTACCGAGCGGGGTCGATGTCGGTGCCGCCGGTGAGGAGCACGCCGTCGAGCCGCCGGGCCACCGACTCGATGTCCACGTCGATGGGGAGGTTCACCGGCAGGCCGCCCGCCTCGATCACGCCCCGCCCGTAGTCGGCGAAGTACAGGTCGAGGTCGAGGTCGTGCAGGATGTCCGGGAAGTCGACGATCTGGCTTCCCTTCTTGCGTCGGCCCGGCAGGCCGATCAGCGGTGGTCCCGACACGAGTACTCCCGGTGT
Organism: Actinomycetota bacterium; assembly: GCA_039029775.1. Classification (GTDB taxonomy): domain Bacteria; phylum Actinomycetota; class Acidimicrobiia; order Acidimicrobiales; family UBA8592; genus JBCCFK01. Next base: position 377 of record JBCCFK010000333.1, read on the forward strand.
GAACGTCCGAACGGAGATCGTTCGGTAACGAACGTTTCGGTCCGCAGACTAGTCTCAAGACCGTGAGCGGGCCCACAGATGTCGACGGTGATCCGTCCTGGCGAGAGGCCGGGACCGGCGATGTCGTCGTGTTCCTCCACGGGCTCGGCGGCACCAGAACCGCCTGGGAGCCACAACTCGAAGCGCTGTCGGACCGGTGGCGCTGCGTCGCCTGGGACATGCCCGGCTACGGCGCCAGTCCACCCGTCGACGCACTCACGTTCCCGGCCATCGCCGCGTCCGTGATGCGGTTGCTCGACGCCCTCGACACCGATCGCGCGCATCTGGTCGGCCTGTCGTTCGGAGGCCAGCACGCGCTCCACGCGGCGCTCGCGGCGCCGGCGCGGGTGCGGTCCCTGGTTCTCGCCGACACCAGTCCGGCCTTCGGCCTGGACGGGACCGACCCCGACGAGTGGCGACGGGCGCGCACCGACTCCCTCGACGCCGGTTTGACGCCGGCCGACATCGCCGAGCCGGTGCTGCGGTCGATCACGGGCCCCGGCTTCGGCGGCCGCGAGTTCGACCGCACCGTCGCCGCGTTCGCCCGGATCTCCTCGGCCGGTCTGCGCGCCGCGTGCGAGTGTCTCCCCACCCACGATGTCCGCGACCGCCTCGACGAGATCGGGTGCCCGACGTTGGTGATCCAGGGCGAACTCGACAAGGAGACGCCGATGGCCTACGCGGAGCTCCTGGCCGCCGGCATCGACGGGGCCCGACTGGAAGTCATCCCCGGCGCCGGCCACTACACGCCCGCCGAGGCCCCAGCCGCGTTCAACGGGCTGGTCCGGCGATTCCTGGCGTCGGTGTCGTGAAGCCATCCATTCGAGACCGTCGAGACAACGGAAGTACGATCCGGCCATGATCACCGCGTTTGTCCTCATCGGTGCCGAACCCGACGCCATCGCCGAGCTCGCACCCGCACTCGCCGAGATCGACGGGGTGCGTGAAGCGCATTCCGTCGCCGGCGGTGAGACCGACCTGGTCGCGGTCCTGCGAGTCCCGACACACCAGGACATCGCGACGGTCGTGACCGAGCGGATCGCCAAGCTGCCCGGCGTCACCACCACCGGAACCATGATCGCCTTCCGGTCCTACAGCGCCGACCAGATGCAGGCCGGCTACGAGGGATTCGGTGACTGAGATCCGCACGCCCGAGCGGCTGGCGCTGGTCGAGCGCATGGCGTCGCTCGGCCCGACCTTCGCCAAGCGGGCCGTCGAGCACGACCTCGACGCCGCGTTCCCCACCGCGAACTGGAACGACCTGAAGGCGGCGGGACTGCTCGGGATCTGCATCCCGGAGGCCGAGGGTGGCCTGGGCGGCGACTTCGTCGGGTACGCGCTGGTGGCCGAGGAGCTGGGTCGTCACTGCGCGCCCACCGCGCTCACCTACAACATGCACGTCGCGACCACGTTGCTCGTCGGACAGATCGCCGACGACATGGATCTCAGCGCCGCGGATCGCGCTGCGTTGCACGAGCGTCGATCCCGGCTGTGGACCGGGATCATCGACGAGCTCCACATCCACAGCCAGCCCTTCTCCGAGGGCCTCGCCGCCGGTGCCACCGCCGGCTACGGCACCCGAGCTGTGCCGGTCGACGGCGGCTACCGGGTCACCGGCCGCAAGATCTTCGCCTCGCTCAGCGGTGCCGCGAACATCCACAACGTGGTGTGCATGGTCGAGGGCGACGGTCGCGTCCGCCTGCTCGGCGTGCCCGCCGACGCCGACGGGGTCCGCATCGAGGGCGAGTGGGATCCGCTGGGCATGCGGGCCACCGACAGCCGCAACCTCGTGATGGACGACGTCTTCGTGCCGGCCGGCCACGAGTGGATCCCACCAGGCATGTTCGACCAGGCCGCGCGTCGCTGGCCGTACTTCTACATGACGCTGTCCTTCGCCTACCTCGGTCTGATGCGGGCGATCATGGACGCCACCTCCGCCTACCTGATCGGCGACGGCGGGCCGACCACCCGTCGCGACCACCCCATCAAGCAGCAGGGGTGGGCCGAGATGAACATCGCCTACGACCAGGCGCAGGCGCTCTGCTACCGCGTGCTGGGCGAGTGCGGCGTCGATCCCGGGCCAGAGCAGATCCGGCGAGCCTGGAGCTCGATGGTCACCACCATGGAGGGGGCGCCCAAGCTCGCATCGCTCGCGATCCGCGTCTGCGGCGGTCGATCGATGCTCCGGCCGTCGCCGCTGGAGCAGTACTACCGCGACGCCCGGTGCGGCGCCACGATGCTGCCGTGGTCGGTCGAGGTCTGCCTGGACCGTCTCGGTCGGGCCGGCTTGTTCCCGGAAGCCGACGAGCTCCCCGCGTGAGCGGTCGGGAGAGGCGGCGCCCATGACTGTGCAATGGCGATGGGTCGATCGGTACGCGCAGCAGTTCAGAGCATGCCTCGTCGGTCCCGGCCAGACGGCCGTCGTGCTCGCGGAGACCACGAGCCGCCCCGAGGTCGTCGAGACCGCACGATTGGCGTTGGAGACACTGGGCGCCGACGTCGTCGACGTGGTGCTGACGACCCCGACCAACCCGGGACCGGTCCCGATCCGCTCGACGGGCGCGTCGCAGGCGATCGCCGGCAACAAGGCCGCCATCGCCGCGCTGCGGGCTGCGGACTTCGTCGCCGACTGCACGGTGGAGGGTCTCCTCCACGCACCCGAGCTGGGCTCGATCCTCGAGGCCGGGCCCCGCGTGCTGATGATCTCGAACGAGCACCCCGAAAACGTCGAGCGCTGGCCGCACGACCCCACGCTTGCCGATCGAGTGGCCCACGGCGTCGCGCTGCTGGAGGCGGCCCAGGTGATGACGGTGACGTCCGACGCGGGTACCAACCTCGAGATCCGTCTCGATGGCGCGTTCGTGGCAGGCAGCCACGGCTGGTGCACGGCCTCGGGCTCGATCGCTCACTGGCCCGGCGGGCTCGTGCTCGCATTCCCGGCGGCCGACACCGTCAGCGGAACGCTCGTGCTGGCCCCGGGCGACGTCAACCTGACGTTCAAGCAGTACCTCCGTGAGCCCGTCGCCCTGACCATCGATCACGACCACATCGTCGACATCCGCGGGACCGGGGTCGACGCCGAACTCTTCGCGTCCTACCTCGCATC
>JBCCFK010000334.1:0-3404 GCA_039029775.1 Actinomycetota bacterium
GACCTCGATGTCCTCGTCGAAGGCGACGATACGGTCGACCGCGTCGATCATCGGACGAGCGATCTCGTCGCGCCCGGCCTCGTACGCCGCCCAGGTGTCGGTCGCACCGGACGGGTCCCCCAGGGCGCACACCGCGGCATCCGCCACCGCCTGGGCGTCTCGGAACGCGGCCGACATGCCGTGCGCCGTCATCGGATCGATGAACGAGCCAGCGTCGCCGACCAGGGCCCAGCCGGGACCCGCCGCCTGCTTGGTGAACGAGCGCTCGCCCGGCCAGCTCCGAAGTCGGCTCGACCCGGAAGCGTTGCGCACGCGGTCGGCGAGGTCCGGCGACGCGTCGTCCAGCGCGGCCAGGAAGCCGGCCTCGACGTCGTCGCGGACCTCGGCTCGGAACTTCGCCTTCGACACCGCACCGAAGACCGCGTAGCCGTCGCCGTTGGTCGGGATCGACCCGGCGGCCGCGGTCGTCGTGTGGTGCCAGTGGTACGCGTTCGGACGGCCGATTCCCTCGAAGTAGCCCATGACACAGGCCATGGCCTCGGCGCCGCGGTACGTGACCGGGGCCTCGACCTCGCGGGCGACGAAGGACCGGATGCCGTCGGCGCCGATCACGATCGACGCCCGAACGTCCTCCACGCCGCGCCGCGTCTCGATGGCGACGCCGTTGACGTCGCCCTTGACGTCGCGAAGGAGGCCCTTGACCGGCGTCTCGAAGCGGACGTCGGCACCGGCGACCAGCGCGGCGTCGGCGAGCAACGGGTCGATGACCGTGCGCCGAGGCGCGAACAGCGGGCGAGCCGACAGATCGAACTCGATCGCCTCGTCGCGGTCGCCGTAGGTCATCGTCGTGGCCTCGATGGCGGGCGTCCCGCTCGCGACGACCGCCTCCAGGAGGCCCCAACGATCCAGCAGGTGGACCGCCGGGGCCAGCAGGGCATGGGTGGACAAGGTGTCCGAGCCGTGGGCGGCCCGGTCGACCACCAGGACGTCGAGGCCCTGGCGGGCCATCAGCATGGCCGTCGCCGCGCCGGCGGCCCGGCCGCCGACGACGATGGCGTCGTAGCGCTTCATCATTCTTCCTTTCGGGTCAGGCCGCGGTGGCCAGGTCTCGGGTCAGCTCGAGCCACGCCTCGGACCACAGGTAGTCGTCCTCGGGCATGGCGCTCGGGCTGAGGGCGTTCAGATCGGCCGCCGTCGGCGCCCGGAAGAACTCGTCCTTGGACCAGGCCAGGTAGACGTCCTCGCCCATGGCTTCGGCGATGCCGACGGTCTGGCTCGCGTGGCGAGCCAGGACCTGACGCTTGCGGGTCAGCTCGGTCGAGCTCAGCTCGACATGCAGGGCGAGGTCGTCGGGGTCGGTGCCCTCGGGCTCTTCGCCCATGAAGACGCCGAGCCGCTCGTGCAGGTCTCGGAAGTCCGCCAGCCACGTCGTGGTGCTGGTGGCGTACAGGAGCTCACCGATGCCCGTCGAACGCCAGGCTGCCGTGGCCGCCTTGGAGATGGCGATGTGATCGGGGTGGCCCGTGATGCCGTCGGGGCCGAACGTGACGATCAGGTCCGGCCGGACGTCGTGGATCACCGAGGCGATGCGCCGCGTGGCCAGGTGGACCGGGACGTCGGCGACCTCGCCGTCGGCCCAGCGCATGAACCGCACGTCGTGCACGCCGATCTCGGCCATGGCGGCCCGCATCTCGGCGTCGCGCTGCTCGGCCTTCTGGGTCAGCGAACGGGTGTCGTCCTCGGGGAAGCCCAGCTCACCGAGCGTCGCCGTCAGGACCGTCACCTGGCCGCCGGCCTCGATGACGCGGGCCATCAGGCCGGCACTCAGGTAGGCCTCGTCGTCGGGGTGTGCCCACACGCCGAGGAGCCGGACGGGACGCTTGGTCGGGGTGGTGTTGGTGGTGATGTTCGTGGGGAATGGAATGGTTGCCATGACCTGGCCTCCTTCTGGATCTCGTGGGGTGCGGGTGAGCCCCGTTGGTTGGTGTGCCATGAACGTACGAATTCCGCCTCTGAAGGTCTTGGAGACGACCTGGAGGGTTCCTGGAGAGAACGCGACACCCCTCTGACCAGGGGAAACGCCGTGAAACGCTGGCCGACTAATGTGCCGGACGCTCGCTCTCCACCACTTCTGAAGGAGCCGTTCGTGGCCGACGAACCCCTGGTCATCCGTTCCGACACGCCCGAAGGTGTGACGACCCTCACACTGAACAAGCCCGACAAGCTCAACGCCCTCGATCCGGCGCTGTTCGTGGCGTTCCGCTCGCACGTCGACGCCATCGCCAGGGACAGGAGCGTCGGCTGCGTGATCGTGACCGGGGCCGGCCGATCGTTCTGTGCCGGCCACGACCTCGACGCCATCGCCGACCACACCCCGGCGCCGTCGCCGTACTTCGAGCCCGAGACCGTGGATGCGCTGGAGCAACTCCCCCAGCCGACGATCGCGAAGATCAAGGGCCACTGCTTCACGGGTGGGCTCGAGTTCGCGGTGGCATGCGACATCCTCGTGGCCGCAGACGACACCAGGCTGGGCGACACCCACGGCCAGTGGGGCCTGGTACCGGTGTGGGGGCTCTCCGTGCGTCTCCCCGAACGGGTCGGCCTCTCCATGGCGAAGGAGCTGATGTTCACCAGCCGGCGGATCACGGGCGCCGAGGCGGCCGAGATCGGTCTGGTCGACCACGCGGTTCCCGTCGGGGAGCTCGACGATCACGTCGATGCGCTGGCGGGCGAGATCGTGGCCAACTCGTGGGGCACCAACCGCATCGACAAACTGCTTCTCCGCGACGCCACCCGGATGTCGCGCAACGACGCACTGATCAACGAGCGGCGCCGTCCCTACGGCGCCCCCGAGGACATGGCCGAACGCATGAAGGGACCGAAGAAGCGATGAGTGACCTGACCGAACTGGCGCACGCCTCGATGCCGTTCGCCGCGGCGATCGGCCTGCGCGATGTCTCGGGCGACCCGAGTGCGGTGACGGCGACCGCCGACTGGGCCGAGGACCGCTGCACGGTCGGCGGCGTGCTCCACGGCGGCTATCTGATGGCGCTCGCCGACTCGGTCGGCGCGATGTGCGCTGCGCTCAACCTGCCCGAAGGTGCAGCCGGGACGTCGACCATCGAATCGAAGACCAACTTCCTGCGAGCGGCCTCCGACGGCGAGATCACCGTGACGTCGACCCCCGTGCATGCCGGCCGCAAGACCATCGTCGTCCAGACCGACATCACCCGCGCCGACGGCAAACTCGTCACCCGAACCACCCAGACCCAGTCGGTCCTCTAGCTCGCGGCCGAGAAAGTGCCCACCTGGGGTCAGACCCGAAGTGGGCACTTTGACCGTCAGCGGCGGATCTCGATGCGGGGCATGTCGTCGGCGGGGTCGAAGCCGAAGGTCTGGGCGAA
>JBCCFK010000335.1:0-3381 GCA_039029775.1 Actinomycetota bacterium
CACAGAAGCAGGCACTGGTCGCTTTGCCATAGGCTCATTTGAACTGAGTTTCCACATCGGGGGCATTTCTCGAGCCGCTCACCTACGAGGACGTCCACAACGTCATCGACGCGGAGATCAGGTCCGGCGAGGCCGGCGGGGGGCCGGGGATCGCCGGCATCATCGTGAGCCTCGGCGGCCAGACACCGCTGAAGCTCGCGGGCCTGCTCCCGCCGGAACTCGTCGCGGGCACGAACCCGGACTCGATCGACCTCGCCGAGGACCGCGAACGCTGGAATGCCGTGTGCGCCCAGTTGGAGATCCCGCAGCCTCCCGGTGGCACCGCTGTCGATGTCGAGGGCGCGATGGCCGTGACCGCTCGCATCGGATATCCCGCGTTGGTCCGTCCGTCGTACGTCCTCGGTGGCCGGGCGATGTCGATCGTCTACGACGACGACCAGCTGAAGTCGGCGCTCGCCGAGCTCCAGGCCGACGGCAGTCTTGGCCGCGAGGGCGGGCTGTCCGCCGAGCGGCCGGTTCTGCTCGACCGCTTCCTCGAGGACGCGACCGAGGTGGACGTCGACGCCATCCGCGACGCCACCGGCGAGGTGATCATCGGCGGCGTCATGGAGCACGTCGAGGAGGCCGGCGTCCACTCGGGTGACTCCGCATGCATGCTTCCGCCGGTGGGTCTGTCGGCCAACACGGTCGCCACGCTCGAGGAGTACACCCGCAAGATCGCGGAGCGGCTCGAGGTCGTCGGTCTCATCAACGTGCAGTTCGCCGTCAAGCGGATCGGGGGAGCCGAGCAGGTCTTCGTCATCGAGGCCAACCCGCGCGCCTCCCGCACCGTGCCGTTCGTGGCCAAGGCCACGGGCGTGCCGCTGGTCAAGGTGGCCTCCAGGGTCATGTTGGGTGAGAGTCTGCAGCAGCTCCGCGACGCGGGGGTCCTGGTCCCCAAGACCAGGAGTCAGCACGTCTCGGTCAAGGAGGCGGTCTTGCCCTTCAACCGCTTCCCGATGACCGACGCGGTGCTCGGTCCCGAGATGCGCTCGACGGGCGAGGTCATGGGCATCGACATGACCCCGGGGCTCGCCTTCGCCAAGAGCCAGGCCGCCGCCGGCATGGTCCTGCCCACGTCGGGCACGGTCTTCCTCTCCGTCGCCGACCGCGACAAGGAGATCGCGACCGCCGCGGCCGAGCGCTTCGTGGACCTGGGCCTGTCGATCGTGGCCACCAGCGGGACCGCGGCTGCGCTCGAGTCGGCCGGCATCGCGGTCAGCGCCGTGGTGGCCAAGATCGGCGAGGACGACGGGACGAACGCCGTGGACCTGATCGAGTCCGGCCAGGTCGACCTGGTCATCAACTCGCCGCGCGGCCGGGGCCCGCGCGCCGACGGCGCCCACATCCGACGGGCGGCAGGGGAGCGCAACGTGCCGCTGCTGACCACGGCTGCGGCCGGTCTGGCTGCGGCGAACGGCATGGTCGACCGGGCGAACCATCAGCTCCGCGTGCGGCCGCTGCAGGAGTACCACTCGAACACCGCCGACGATCAGATGAGCCTCGAGGTCTGAGATGGCGGTGGGCGACCGGGTGGATCTCACGACGACCGTCGGCTCGGTCACGCTCGCCAACCCTGTCATGACCGCGTCGGGCACGGCGGGGCACGGTGCAGAGCTCGCTGATTACGTCGATCTCGCCGGCCTCGGTGCGGTCGTGGTCAAGTCGCTGAGCGCCGACCCGTGGCCCGGCAATCCCGCGCCTCGGGTTCACCAGACGCCCGCGGGGATGATCAACAGTGTCGGCCTGCAGGGTCCTGGGATCGAGGCCTGGAAGCGGGACGATCTGCCGGGCCTGATCGCCACCGGTGCCGCCGTCGTGATCAGCATCTGGGGTCGATCGGTCGACGACTACGCCCGGGCGGCGGAGATGTGTGCGGATCTGCCCGATCAGGTGGTCGCCGTCGAGGTCAACGTGTCGTGCCCCAACGTCGAGGAGCGCAACGCGGTCTTCGCACACGACCCGGCCGCCACGACGCAGGTCCTGCGGGCGACCGCCACCGCAGGTCGGCCGCGATGGGCAAAGCTCTCGCCCAACGTCACCGACATCGTGTCGATCGCCGCTGCTGCGATGGACGCCGGCGCCGACGCCCTGACCCTCACCAACACCCTCATGGGGCTCGTGATCGACACCGATTCCCGACGACCCCTCCTCGGTGGCGGTGGGGGCGGCGTCTCGGGCCCCGCCATGCACCCGGTGGCGCTCCGAGCCGTCTACGAGACCCGCGGCGCCCTCGGGGATGTCCCGATCATCGGCGTCGGGGGAGTAGCTTCGGCCGATCAGGCTGTCGAGTTCCTGCTCGCCGGCGCGGCGGCCGTCCAGGTGGGGACTGCGACCTTCGCGGATCCGAGGAGTACCGAACGCGTGCGTGACGGGCTCCTACGCTGGTGTCGTCGCAACGGCGTCGGAGACATCACCGAGCTGATCGGCGCAGCACACCGATGACCACCACACCGTCCGATACACCGACGAGCGGAGACCAACATGACCGACAGTGGAGTGAGTGACGAGGTCCGAGGGACCTTGGCCCTGGCGCTCGACGTGGACGACCTCGTGGCGGCAACTCGCCTCGGTCGTGAGCTGAAGCCGTGGTTCGGCGTCGCCAAGATCGGGCTCGAGCTCTACAGCGCTGCCGGCCCCGACGCCGTGGGAGCCCTGCGTGAGCTCGGCTACGACGTCTTCCTCGACGTGAAGCTGCACGACATACCGAACACCGTCGGCAAGGCCGCGCGCGTGCTCGGCGCACTCGGCGTCGACTACCTGACGCTCCATGCGTTCGGTGGCGTCGACATGCTCCGCGCCGGCGTCGAAGGGCTCGCCGAGGGCGCGGCCAACGCCGGGCTCGAGGCGCCCGTCGCGCTCGGCGTGACGGTCCTGACGAGTGACGGAGGAGCGCCCGAGCACATCGTCCCTCAGCGGGTCCGGGTCGCGGCCGAAGCGGGCTGTGGCGGTCTGGTGTGCGCGGCCAAGGACCTCCAGGACGCGCGGACGCTCGCGCCCCGCCTGATCCGCGTGGTGCCCGGCATCCGGCCCGCCGGCGTCGATTCCCACGACCAGGCGAACGTCGCCACACCCGGCGAGGCCATGGCCCAAGGCGCGGACGTGCTCGTGATCGGTCGTGCGGTCACCGCCGCCGAGGATCCGGCCGAAGCCGCCAATGCGATCGTCACCGACCTGCTGTCCTGAGTGTCCGCCACATCGCTGACCAGGGGTTCTACTGTTTTTGGCATGGCAGCACCCCCAGTTCTCACAGAAGAGCAGCGGAAGGCCGCGTTCGAAAAGGCCGCCGAAGCGCGGCGGGTCCGTGCGGACCTGAAAGATCGTCTGAAGATGGGATCCGTC
>JBCCFK010000336.1:0-3348 GCA_039029775.1 Actinomycetota bacterium
CGGAGTTCCCCCCGACGCGCCGCAGCACTGCCATCGGTATCGCCGGAGCGACCGGCGGCCTCGGCGCGGTGGTCGGACCGGTCCTCGGTTCGCTGCTGATCGACGTGGCGTCGTGGCGGTGGATCTTCTGGGTCAACGTGCCGGCGAAGCTGGCAGCGAACGTGATCGAGCCCCCGATGGCCTGGACGACGCGTGCGGCGATCAGCCAGCCCACGCCCGGGGCGAGTGCGCACAGCAGCGACCCCACCCCGAACAGGGCCACGCCGGGGAGGTAGACCCGCCGCCTCCCCACGCTGTCCGCCAGTCGCCCCCACGCCATCAGCAGCGAGCCGACGACGATGTTGTACGACGAGATGATCCAGCTGAGCTGACTCGACGAGACGTCGAAGTCCTCACGGATCGAGGGGAACGCCACGTTCACCGCCGAGACGTCGATCACGACGAAGAACGTGACGAGTGTCGAGACGAACAGCGCCAGCCATGCGCGTCGTGGGATCGTGTCGTCGAAGCCCGTCGAGCCCACCTCGGTCTGCGCCATCGAGCGCACCCTAACCGTGTGCATTGGAGCGGCCTCGAATCGCCGCCGGGACCTCGGGCGGGGCTAGCCTCTCGGCTATGGAGCGACCCACCCGCGTGCATGGCTTCCGCTGGCTCGGCGACAAGCGCACCCAGTACGTGTACGACCTGGACGACATCGGCGACGAGGACGTGATCCACGAGATCATCGAGTCCGAGCAGTACCTGGTGTTCGGTCCCGACACGCTGGCCGAAGCACGCAACCGCGGGTATCGCCGGCGCAGCGCCTGACGCGTGTCGTACCAGTTCGAGTCCGACGGCCTGCAGCTCGTCGGTCGCTTGGCGCGTCCGGAACGCATCCCGGCCGGGGGAGTACCCGGGCTGGTGATCTGTCATGGGTTCCCGACCCGCTCCAACGGCGTCGCCGACCCCGGCCGCTCCTACTACGACCTCGCCGAGCGGATGGCGGAGGAACAGGGATGGATGTCGCTGGCCTTCACGTATCGGGGCTGCGGCGAGTCCGAGGGTGACTTCTCGCTCGGGGGGTGGCTCAGCGACGTGATCCACGCGGTCGAGCACCTGCACTCCCGCGACGACGTCAGCGCGGTCTGGGTCGCCGGCTTCGGCACGGGCGGCGCGCTCGCCATCGCCGCGGCCGCACGCACCGACCTCGTCAAAGGCGTGGCCGCGGTGTCACCGCCCGCCGATTTCAACGACTGGATCAACGAGCCGGAGGGTCTGCTCGAATACGCCCGGAAGGTCGGGGCGATCAGCAACCCCGAGTTCCCCGACGACGTTGAGGCCTGGACGGCCGAGCTCTCCGAGATCAGCGCCAACAACGCAGCGTCGAAGATCGACGAGCTGCCGTTGTTGGTCATGCACGGGGCCGAGGACGACGTGGTGTCGGTCTTCGACGCGCGTGTCATCGCCGACGCCCACGGTGCAGCCGACCTCCGGATCATCGCCGGTGGGGGTCACCGCCTCCGGTTCGACCCTCGTGCGGTCGCCGTGTTCCTCGGCTGGCTCGATCGCCGCCGGACCAACGCCGCCATCTGACGACGGCGACCACCGACGAACTCCGTCAGTCGGCAGGCCCGCTGTGGAACTCTCGGAGTCGGAGCGAGAGCTGCGCCAGCAACGTCCGGCCGAGTCCGGGGGCGACCTTCAGCACGTGGTCGAAGTCGCTCCGGCGCAGCACCAGCACCTCGGTGGGTTCGGTCGGAACGACGGTGGCCGAACACGGAAGCCCGTCGATCATCGACATCTCGCCGAGACAGTCGCCCGGCCCGAGCGTCGAGACCTGCTCACCGTCGCGGTGCACGACACAGGATCCGCTGACGAGGACGGCCATGAAGTGGCCCGGTTCACCCTGTTCGATGAGCCGGACGCCGGGTCCGGCGTGGTACACGGTCGCATACCGGATGAACGCCTTCAGGTTGCGCGACGGCAGGTCGGCGAACAGGCGCGTGCGCCGCAGCAGCGCGGCCATCTCCGAACTCGATCGGGTCGCGCCCGCGTCGAGGCTCGCCGCTTCGTCGGTTTGGCGCCCACCCCCCATGCACGCACCCTATGGCGGCTGGAGGCATCGTGCACGAGATCGCGATCGGCGGCCCGTCCCTACTCGACGGGGACGTCGTAGCTGTAGGGGTTCGGCGTCTCCGGGTCGATGCCGTAGCGCGCGATGGCATCGGCCACCGCATCCGACGAGATCGCCCCGTCGGCGGCCAGCCCCGAGAGGACCGCGACGACGACGTGGCCCGCGTTCACCTCGAAGTACGAGCGGAGGGCTTCCCGGGTGTCGGATCGGCCGTAGCCGTCGGTTCCCAGCGGCGTGAACCGACGCGGAGCCCACCGACTGATCTGATCCGGGACCGATGTCATGTAGTCGGTCACCGCGACGATCGGGCCCTCGGCTTCGGCCAGCTTGGCGGTGACCGCGGGGATCTTCGGCTCCTCGCTCGGGTGCAGGCGAGACCAGCGTTCGGCCTCCAGTGCGTCCTCGCGAAGTCGCTTGTAGCTGGTGGCGCTCCACAGGCTGGCGCCGACCCCGTAGTGCTCGGCGAGCTCGGCCTGCGCCTCGCGTGCCGCCGCATGGCTCGGGCCCGAGAACAGGATCGTGGCCTGACGTTGGGCCTCGGGCGCATCGGCCCACCGGTAGAGCCCGCTGACGATGTCGGCGTCGGACACGTGATCCGGTTGGGCCGGCATCTCGTAGTTCTCGTTGTAGATCGTGACGTAGTAGAAGACCGGCTTCGCCTCCGGCCCGTACATCTCGATCAGGCCGTGGTTGATGATCGAGCCCAGCTCGTAGGCGAACGCCGGGTCGTACGCCTGACACGCCGGGACGGTCGACGCCATCACCAGGCTGTGGCCGTCCTGGTGCTGCAGCCCCTCGCCCATCAACGTCGTCCGGCCGGCCGTCGCGCCCATCAGGAATCCGCGGGCACGACTGTCGGCGGCGGACCAGATGAGGTCGGCGACCCGCTGGAAACCGAACATCGAGTAGAAGGTGTAGAACGGCACCATCGGCACGCCGAGGTTCGCGTAACTCGTCGCCGCGGCGATCCAGCTGGCGAGCGAGCCGGCCTCGGTGATGCCTTCCTCGAGGATCTGCCCGTCCTTGTCCTCCGCGTACGACAACAGCAGGTCGTGGTCGACGGGCTCGTACAGCTGGCCCATCGGTGCGTAGATCTCGAACTCGCGGAAGAGGCTGTCCATACCGAAGGTGCGGGCCTCGTCGGGCACGATCGGCACGACCCGCGGGCCGAACTCGAGCCCTACCAGGCGCTTCCTGAGGGCGGCGCGCATCGACGGTTTCTGGCCGCCCTTCTC
>JBCCFK010000337.1:0-3341 GCA_039029775.1 Actinomycetota bacterium
ATTCGCATGTGGAAGCATACAGGTACTTTGATCCCGCCAGACTTGCAATAGGTGCATGCCTGATTGACTTACGTATTATACGTGCCAGCGCTGCGACCATGGGCAGCATCGACCCGGACCGCGACTTCGCCTGCTTCGCGGACCCCGACGACGTGCTGGTGTTCGTCGCCGGCGGCGGCGGGTTGTACAGCGCAGCCTTCGCGTCCTGGTGCGCCGGCCCCCACCGAAACCGTGCCGTGTCGGTCGAGATCGAGGTCGGCCAGGCCTGCGACATCCCGGGGTTCGCATAGCCGGTCGGCCCGGCAGGGCAACTACCGTCGGACCGTGACCGCCAGCCGAGTCCTCGTCGCCGTCCCCGACCTCGATGCCGCCATCGAGCACTATCGCGGTCTCGACTGGCGCATCGACCGGATCTCGCCTGCGGACGACCCGATCGAGGTCGACATGTCGCGTGGGGATGGTCTGCTTCGACTGCGGCGCGATGCGCAGGCCGCAGGGTGGCGCGGCCACGTCCATCCGGACCCGCGCTCGTCCGACCTCCCGACGGTGACGGAGAACGACGACACCGTCATCGTTCCCGAGCTGGTGGACGAGCTGTCGATCTCGCTGCGGTCGGAGGCGACCGGCTTCGGCGCGGGTCGCGCCGGCATGGGCTACCGGGACCTCATCCCGGGGCGTCTCGGCGGTCGGTTCATCGCCTCCCACATCCGGATCGACGAGGCCGGGCCGGTGCCGGACTACGCGCACTACCACCACATCCGGTTCCAGATGATCTTCTGCAGGTCGGGCTGGGTCCGAGTCGTCTACGAGGACCAGGGCGAACCGTTCGTCCTCGAGTCCGGTGACTGCGTGCTGCAGCCGCCGGGGATCCGCCATCGGGTGCTCGAGAGCTCGGCCGGGCTCGAGGTCGTCGAGATCGGATGCCCGGCCGAGCACGACACGTTTGCCGACCACGACATCGCCCTCCCCACCGGTCGTTTCGCACCGGATCGGGACTTCGGGGGCCAGCGATTCGTGCGCCACGTCGCCTCGGACGCCCAGTGGGAGCCCTGGAACTCCACGGCGGTGCCGTGTCGCGACCTCGGGATCGGAACCGCCACGGCGGGTCTGGCCGGCGCGCGTGTCGCGCGTACAGATCGTCCCGAGACGGTCGATCTCCGACACGACGGCGAGTTCCGCTTCCTGTTCGTGCTCGAAGGCGGTATCAGCCTGCGGGTGGCCGGTGAGGACGCCTGCGACCTGGGTCGCGATGACTCGGTCGCGGTCCCGGCACGGACCGATGCCACAGCGGAGCTGCGGGCCGGGACCGAGGTCCTCGAGGTCACGCTGCCGGGCTGATCCGGCCGGCCGATTCTTGACCGACGAGCCTGCGCCCAACACGATGGTCGAAGGGGGAACCATGAGCGAGACGACGGACCGGATCAGAAGCACCGACCTGGAGGGGTCCCGCGCGCCAGCCATCGACCCGCTGGTGCTGATCACCGACGAGGTCAAGGCGGCATACGAGCGCGACGGCGTCATCATGCTGCGCGGGGCGCTCCACGGCGAGTGGCTGCTGCTCATCGAGCTGGCGCTCCAGCGCGTGCTGGCCAACGCGGGACAGAAGCAGCACCTGTTCTACGAGGGGAGCGAAGGGGAGTTCGTCGAGACGATCCGCAACACCGAGGTGACCCCCGAACTCCAGCGCCTCGTGTACGACTCGCCCGTGGCCGACGTCATCGGGGCGCTCATCGGTTCGGACAACATCTGGCTCTACAGCGACGAGTTCTTCGTGAAGGAGGGCGGCAACTGCGAACGCACCCCCTGGCACCAGGACACGCCCTACTGGCCGGTGGCGGGGAACCAGATCGCCTCGATGTGGATCTCGCTCGACCCGTTGCCCGCAGCGGAGTGCCTCGAGTACGTCCGCGGCTCCCACCACGGCCCGATCTACGACGGATTCAGCCCGGGGCGCGTCCTCGAGGATCCGACGCTCCCGCACTACGGGGAGGAGTATCCGCGGCTGCCCGACATCGAGGCCGACCGGGCGTCGTTCGACATCGTGTCGTGGGACATCGAGCCCGGCGACGTCATCGTCGCCCATCCCAGCGTGCTCCACGGCGGCGGACCGACCGGCCCGGCGGGGCGCCGCCGGGCGCTCACCGTGCGGTGCTACGGCGACGACATCGTGTACGCCACGAGGCCACCGTCGCGGCCCACCGTGCCCCTCACGCCCGGGCTCTCGCTGACCCACGAGCCCGGCGACCCGCTGCGCAGCCCGTGGTATCCCCGCCTGCGCCCGGTGCCGGCGCACCAGTTGCCGAGCTGACCGCCGTCAGCGCTTCATGATCGGCGGGCCCGCCGCGACGGCGGTGGCCGTGCCCTCGACGAAGTACTCCTTCTCGTCGAGCATCGCGGTTCGTGGGTCCCAGCGGGTCTCGATGTCCACCGAGACCGCCCCGGCGGAGATCGCCGCGGTCTCGGCCCGGTCAACTGCCACCTCGGTGGCGCGTCGTCGAGCCTCGTCGAGGTCGTAGAGCGTCTCGGGCTCCTAGCCGGCGTGGACCCGGTACACACCGCGACGCGGGGCGCTCACCAGGATCTCCACCTCCTGGCGAACCTTGCCGACCGCGGCCCCGAGCGCGTTCGCGACCGGAGCGAGCTCGGAGACCTCGGCCGTCGACCCCAGGAGCGCCGCGGCGGCAGGGTAGTAGGTGGCGGCCCCCGCCCCGAGAGCCACGATCGGACGCGCCACACCGATGTCGACGAGCGCCGCGCCCCGGTGGCCGCCGAGGGCTGCGGTCACCAGCGGATGGCGCACCGCATCGGCGGGGAGGTCGTCGTGCGCCAGTGCCGCCTCGAGCAGCACCTCGGCAGTGCGGCGGACGACGGTCTCGACCACGGCTGTCGCCATCGACGTGGCGTCGCCTGCGATCCGCTCGCCGTAGCGATCCCGCTTGCGCGCAAAGACCGAGCACGCCAGCCGGGCCGCGTCGCCGTCGAGCGAATCCAGGCGCCCGAGGACATGGGCGGCGTCGGTGGGGGTCAGCGCGGCGAGCCGGATCAGCCCTTTCGCCGCGAGCCGACGGAGGGCGCCGGCGTCGACACGGGACCGGACCACCCGATCGACGGCGGTCGGCTCGAGGTCCAGACGCTCGAGGAGAGCCGCATCCGCTCGACCGGTCCTGGTCCCGCGCGGTGGGCGGAGTGCCCGCCAGGCGAACATCCCCTCGAACTCGCCCACCAGCTCGGCAGCCTCCTGCCGGCCGAGGGTCCGGTGCACCAGGTCCGCGTGATCCGTCGCCAAGCGGGCGATGGGGACGACGCGCTGCGGCCCGAGCTCGAGGGCCGCACCCTGGGCG
>JBCCFK010000338.1:0-3303 GCA_039029775.1 Actinomycetota bacterium
CCGGCTGGACGGACAGGATCCGGTGGACAACGAGGCCGTCGCACTCGCGCTCACCGCCGCCGACCTGGTGGTCGACGTCAACGGATCACTCGTCGAGGAGTCGGCGGCCTGCACGGAAGTCCTCGACCAGGCCCGGGTGCTGGCGCTCGACATCGATGGGATGGCCGACCTCGACCATCTGGTGGCCCACCCCGGCCTGGCGCGGCGACTCGACGCTGCCGACGCGGCACTCCGCGCAGGCTCGGCTATGCGGGTGAGCTCGGAGACGGGCACCAACCTCACGATGAGCATCGGCGAAGCCTCGACCCGCGTGGACAACGGCGTGGCCGCCACCAAGGGGACACTCGCCCACTGGCCGGCAGGCGCGGTGTGGACCCGTCCGAAACGGTCGACGATCGTCGGCTGCATCGTCGCGATGCCCGGTGACCTCGTCGTCGAAGCCGGCCACGTGCTGCGCTCGCCGGTCAGGATCGAGATCGAGAGCGGCAAGGTGACCGACGTGCTCGGCGACAGCGCGGACGCCGACGTGGTCCGGTCCCAGCTCGAGAGCCTCGACGACGACCGGGCCTACGACATCGCCGAGGTCGGCTGGGGCATGAGCGTGACGCGCCGGAGCGGCGGCATCGGGCCGTTCGACGCGGCGTTCCTGGCGCCGGGCCGCGGCCTGTCCTCCGCCGGCCGGGTCAACGTCCGGGCCGGGTCGCGCTCGGAGCCGGGCGTGAGCGTCACCTTCAGCCTCGCCTCGACATCGGTCGACGTCGACGGCCAGGACAGCGTCGCCGACGGCAGCCTGATCGGACCGCTGGCGCCCGACGTCTACGAGCGCACCGCCGGCACCTGACCGCTCGGCCAGGGCCGCCGTCGGCCCACCGGCATTGGGGAAGCCGGCCGGGATCTTAAACTGGGTCTCGTGCCCGATGTGAACGAAACCAAGCTGCCCGGAGTGGGCGTCCGCCACGACTTCGCCACCGATGGTGGCCAGGCGCTCGGCGTGCTGGTCCACCACGACGGCCACCGCGAGATCCTCGTCTATGACGACGAGGATCCCGACGCCTGCTCGTCGGTCCTCAAGCTCAACCACGACGAGACCCGGACCCTCGCCGAGCTGCTCGGCGCCACCCAGGTCACCGAGGAGGTCTCCGAGGTCGAGCACTCGGTCGACGGCCAATCCATCGCCTGGGTCCAGGTCCGGTCGGAGGGTCCCGTGGCGGGCGCCACGATCGGTGAGCGGGCGTACCGGACCCGGACCGGGGCGAGCATCGTCGCCGTGATCCGGCAAGGCGAACCGATTCCGGCGCCGGAGCCCGACTTCGTGTTGAGAGCCGGCGACTGGATCATCGCCGTCGGCGACGCCTCGGGGCTCGAGGCCCTCCGCACCCTCGTCCGCCGCTGACCGCCGTGATCCTGGCGGCCGGCAGCACCGAGGCCGCGCTGGCCTTCATCGAGATCGGTGCCCTCGCGCTCGGTCTCGCCATCCTCAGCCGCGCCGCCAACCGCCTCGGCATCACCGCGGTACCGCTCTACCTGATCGCCGGCCTGGCGTTCGGCGAGGGCGGGATCGCACAGATCGACGTGAGCGTGGAGTTCGCCTCGCTCGCCGCCGAGATCGGCGTCCTCCTCCTGCTCTTCACGCTCGGCCTCGAGTACTCCGACGTCGAGCTCCGCAACGGGCTTCGCACCGGGACCCGGCCGGGGTTCGCCGACATGGTGCTCAACGCCGGGCCGGGCGTGGTCGCCGGGTTCATCCTGGGTATGGAGCCGCTGGCCGCCGTCCTGCTCGGCGGCGTCACGTGGATCTCGTCGTCGGGCATCATCTCGAAGTCGCTCGCCGACCTCGACCGTCTCGGCAACCGCGAGACCCCGAGCGTCCTCAACCTCCTGGTGATCGAGGACCTCGCGATGGCCATCTACCTGCCCGTGGTGGCGGCACTCATCGTCGGCGGGACGGTGGTGGAGACGACCACGACCGTCACCATCGCGGTGGCAACGGTCGCGCTGATCCTCACGCTCGCGCTCCGGTACGGCCGCAAGATCAGCGACATGGTGCTGACGGACAACGACGAGGGCCTGCTCCTGGGCGTGTTCGGCCTGACGCTGCTGATCGCCGGGCTGGCTCAGTCGCTCGAGGTCTCGGGCGCCGTCGGCGCGTTCCTGGTGGGCCTGGCACTCTCCGGCGAGGTCGAGCATCGGGCGCTCGCGCTGATCAGTCCGCTCCGGGACCTGTTCGCCGGCACGTTCTTCCTCTTCTTCACCTTCGAGATCGATCCTGCCGACCTGCCCGGCGTGGCGGTGCCGGCCCTCGCGCTGGCGTTGATCGGCATGGGCACCAAGCTGATGACGGGTTGGTACGCCGCGGGTCGGCTCGGCGTGGGAACGAAGGGCCGGATGCGCGCCGGCACGGTCCTCATGGCCCGCGGCGAGTTCTCGATCGTCATCGCGGCGCTGGGATCGGAGTTGGTTGACGGCCCCGACCTCGGCGCGCTGGCTGCGTCCTACGTGCTGATCACCGCGGTGGCCGGTCCACTGCTGACCAAGGTCGCCGACACCCTGCCGGTGCCGGCCCGCTTCGACCCGCGGCGAACGGTCGCACCGGCACCCGCCTAGACCGACCGCGCCGCCTCCGGCACAGCCGCATCGAACACGCCGACGGGCCGCCTCCGGCACAGCGGCATCGGAACACGTCGGCGGCCCGCCTCCGGCGCAGCCGTATCGGAACAAGCCGACCGCCCGCCTCCGGCGCAGCCGCATCGGAACAGCGTTCCGATGCGGGAAGAGGAGGGACGAGCGACCGCCTCCGGCACAGCCGCATCGGAACAAGCGTTCCGATGCGGGAAGAAACTGTCACACCCCCTCCCCATGATGGGGACCATGCAGACCAGCACCGCACCTCGTGCTCGCCGGATCGCCCGTCTCTCCCCAGCCGCCTCCACACTGCGCCTGCGGACCACCCGATGGGCACTGGCGAATGGCCGCCGGATGGATTTCGACGCGTTGACCGTCATCCTCGCGGCGAAGAGCGAGGTGCCGGTGCCGGTCGGCCGCTGGACGGAGGACGACGTCTGGCGGTTGTGGTGGATCGACCTGTCGGGCTGGTGCTCGCTGCGGGGCGTGCCGACGCCCGACGGGTTGGCCACCACCATGGTCACGCTCTTCGCCCATCTGGCCGAGACCGACGGGTTCGCGGCGGGGAGCGACAGCGCAGCGGACAAGTAGAAAGCCGCCAATATGTAGGATTGGCTGATCAGACGGTGGAGATTGTCGATCTCTTGTCGATTTCACCGTTGATCTCTTCGTTGTTCCGCA
>JBCCFK010000339.1:0-3123 GCA_039029775.1 Actinomycetota bacterium
CGGATCACGCGCACGTCGTGGCAGAAGTACTTCCCGCCGAACTGCGCCCCGATGCCGACCTGCTGCGTCAGCCGGTGGATCTGCTCCTCGAGCTCGGGGTCGCGGAACGCGCGCCCGTGCTCGTTGCCGTGGGTCGGCAGGTCGTCGAGGTAGTGACAGCTCGCGAGCTTCACCGTCTTGAGCGTCGTCTCCGCGCTGGTCCCGCCGATGACGACGGCGAGGTGGTACGGCGGGCAGGCGGCGGTGCCGAGTGTCCGCAACTTCTCGTCGAGGAACCTGGTGAGGCTCTCGGGGTTGAGCAGCGCCTTGGTCTCCTGGAACAGGTAGCTCTTGTTCGCCGAGCCGCCGCCCTTGGCCATGAACAGGAACTTGTAGGCCGAACCCTGCGAGGCGTAGAGCTCGATCTGCGCCGGCAGGTTGTTCCCGGTGTTCTTCTCGTCGAACAGCGACAACGGCGCGAGCTGCGAGTAGCGCAGGTTCGACGTCAGATAGGTGTCGAACACGCCCTGGGAGATCGCCGCTTCGTCGTCGAATCCGGTGAAGACGTGCTGACCCTTCTTGCCCATCACGATGGCGGTGCCCGTGTCCTGACACATCGGGAGCACGCCGCCGGCCGCGATGTTGGCGTTCTGGAGCAGTTCCATCGCCACGAACCGATCGTTGTCCGAGGCCTCGGGATCGTCGAGGATCGCCGCCACCTGCGCCAGGTGGCTCGGGCGCAGGTAGTGGGCGATGTCGTGCATCGCCGTGGCCGTCAGCAGCCGCAAGGCCTCGGGCTCCACCTTGAGGAAGGTCTCACCATTGGCGTCGAACGTCGACACGCCGTCGTCGCTGATCTTGCGATACGTCGTGGTGTCCTCGCCGAGCGGGAGGAGTTCGGTGTGATCGAAGTCCGGCATGGGCTGATGCTCCGGGCTACGTGTGTTGCAGCGATCGTCGGTCCGTGGGCGGACCCCGAACGTACCTACCCGAGGGCCGGCGTGCCCACGTAGGGCGTCGGATCGTCCGGGCCCGGGATGGCCGGGCGGGTCCAGCTCATGACGTCGGCCAGGCCGGTGGCGACGTCGCGCCACTCGCCGGGGTCCCACCCCTCGGCAGAGCCGACGACGTTCAGGCTCTGGTCGATGTGGACGATCGCCGGCAACGACTCGAGACCCAGCGACTTCACCACGGCGCGGTCGGGGTCGGAGAAGGCCAGCAGTTCCTCGCCCCACGGGCCGAGGAACTCGGCTGTCTGGTCCTCGTCGGCGGTGACGAGCCAGGCGACGCGACAGTCGGCGCCGGTGAAGGCGCGGAGCACGCGGCCGGCGGTGTCGATCAGCCAGCTGCTCTCGTGGGTATAGGGGTCGAGTACCACCATGACCAGGTGGAACGTGGTCACCCAGTCCTCGATGGGCCGGGCCTCACCACGGAGTGGATCCAGCGAGACGTCGGGTGCGGGGGTCGTTGCCACGGGGTCAAGGTAGCGCACGGCGGTGGCGCCACGGCACACCGTGGCTGCCCGATCTGATGGCACGACCGCAGGCTCGCAGTGGCGATTTGGTCAGGCCCCGGACGACTCGGTGAGCCTCTCGGGTCCGGCAGTCGGTACATTCCAGACGATGCATCCGATCGAGCGTCTGCGATACGTGGCCCGGGCCTCCGGCGTGCCGCAATCCATGCTGGTGCGGGAGACCGCCGGGGCGCTGATGTCGTTCTCGCGGGAGCCGCACGGTCTGGTCACCGCCTGCCGCCGGATGATCTCGCGCCAGCCGGCGTCGGGGCCGCTGCTGTGGCTGGCGTCGAGGGTCCTCAGTGCCGGCGACCCCGCGCGCGAGCTGCACGACTGCCTCGACGCCCTCGACACCGATCGCACGGCCCGCGAGCTGCGGTATGCGATCCCCGACGACGCCACGGTCGCCGTGCTCGGATGGCCTGACGCGGCCGCCGAGGCACTGCCGGCGCGCGGCGACTGCGAGGTGCTCGTCATCGACGTGTTGGGCGAGGGCACCGGCTTCGTCCAGCGTCTCTGGAACGACGAGGTCGACGCTGCCGACGTGCCGGTGAACGGCCTCGGGGCCGCTGTCGCCGCCGCCGACCTGCTGCTGCTCGAATCGCCCGCGATCGGTCCCGAGGAGTTCCTGGCCGTCGCTGGCAGTCGAGCCGCCGCCGCGGTCGCCGCGCATCGGGGGATCCCGGTCTGGCTCGTCGGCGGCGTGGGCCGGACGCTTCCCGGGCCGCTGTTCTCCTCGCTCAGGTCCCGCGTCGTGCCCGACGACCCCTGGGACGTCGACGAGGAGTTCGTCCCGCTCGATCTCGTGAGCCACATCGTCGGCCCCGACGGAGCCCACACGGTCACCGATGCGCTCCAGCAGGTCGACTGCCCGGTCGCGGCCGAGCTCCTCCGGAACGCCATCTAGGGGATCTGTGAACCCAAATCGCGCGGCACTTTGGGTTCACAGATCCGATTCCCTGCGTCGCCCGGTGTCGGGCCGATCGGATCACTAGCATCGGGGCGTGCGGTTCGTCGGCGGGTTCCTGGTGATCGTCGCCGCCGTCCTGGGGTTGCAGTATCTCCTGGTCAGCGGTGACGAAGAGGCCGCGCAGCTGGCGACCCAGAACATCCCGACCCCGCCGCCCACACCGACGCCCACGCCGGTCCCGACCGCCACGCCGGTGCCGACTCCGACGCCGACACCTTCACCCACGCCGTCGGACGTGACGGTGACCCTGGCGTTCTCCGGTGAGGTGCTGAGTCACGGCCCGGTCATCGACCAGGCGGCTGCGGACGGCGGCGACGAGGTGCCCTACGACTACCGGCCCATGTTCGCCGAGGTCGCGCCCCTGTTCGACGCAGTGGACTTCGCCGTGTGTCACGTCGAGACGCCGGTCTCCTCCGACAACGTCGGTCTGAGCGGCTACCCGATCTTCAATGCGCCCCGGGAGATGGCGGCCGGACTGCGGGCGTCGGGCTACGACGCCTGCTCGACAGCGTCCAACCACTCCTATGACAAGGGCTCGACCGGGGTCGAGTCGACCGTTGCGATGATCGAGGAGGCCGGCCTGTTGCAGACCGGCATGGCCCGCACCGCCTCGCGCAGCACGGTCGGCGAATGATCCTCCAGGCCCGATCGGCTCAGCCGC
>JBCCFK010000340.1:0-2990 GCA_039029775.1 Actinomycetota bacterium
GTAGGCCACGTTCTGACCCGACACCGCGAGGAGGTGCGTGAGCCCTGCTTGGCGAAAGTCGGCCTCCACTCCGGCGCTGCCGGCCTCGGCGAACGACGGCGCATCCTGTTCACCGGCCTGGTCTACGGCGACGACCGAGGCCAGGACGCCGGAGTGGAGGCCGACTTTCGCCAAGCAGGGCTCACGCACCTCCTCGCGGTGTCGGGTCAGAACGTGGCCTACGTCCTCACCCTGCTCCGGCCGCTCCTGGAACGCCTGGCGCTGAGGAGCAGGTGGGTGGTCACCATGGCCGCGCTCGTCGTGTTCGCCACCATGACGCGGTTCGAGCCCTCGGTACTCCGGGCGACGATGATGGCGGCCATCGCCGTGACGGCGACCACGGCGGGTCGGGCGACCTCGACCGTCCGCAACCTGGCACTCGCCGTCACCGCCCTGCTGGTGATCGACCCACTCCTGGCCGAAACCGCAGCGTTCCGGCTCTCGGTCGCCGCATCCACCGGGATCGCCGTGTTCGAGGGACCGATCCGTGGCGCGCTTCGCGGGCCTCGGCCCATCCGGAGCGCGTTCGCCGTGACGTTGGCCGCACAACTCGCGGTCGCGCCGGTCCTCATGTCGATGTTCGGCCCGATGAGCGTGATCTCGCTCCCGGCCAACATGCTCGCGGGCCCCGTGGCCGGTGCGGTGATGGCGTGGGGTATGACCGCCGGCGTCGTCGCCGGCATCCTGCCGCTGACCGCCGACCCGATCCATGTCGTGACTCGAGTCCTCCTCATCACCCTGGAGACGATCGCCTCGACGGCGGCCGCCGTCCCGATCTCCTCGGTCGGGCTCGACTGGGTCCTCGTCGCGGTGGTGACGATCGGTGGGGCGCCGTGGTGGCGGATGGTCCCGGGCGGCCGGCTCGCGACTGCCCTCCTGGTGGGGCTGCTGGTGATCCGGCTCGCCACACCACCCGCGCCCGGCAGTCACCGCGTCGGCGCCGCCTCGACGCTGACGATCGCCGGAGGCGTCAGCACGCTTCGGCTCGGCGCCGAGTATCGCCCGGTGGACCTGGTGACCGACATCCGCCACCTCGGCCTGCGGTCGGTCGACGTGGTGGTGACCAGCGACCCCGGCGCCGTGACGACGATGCTCGCCGACCGGATCACGGTGGGCCGGGTGGCCACCGGGGAGTGACCCCGTCGCCGGTGTCAGGCCCGTTCCTCGATGCCCTCCCGGCCGCCGATGGCCGCCTGCGCGTCGGTGACCCGAGCTAGCGTGAGCGACGATGGCCGACGGCAGCACCCACCTGGTCAAGGGCGACGATCCGACACTCATCTCACGAGCCGTCGGGGACCTCGTGGACACCCTCGTGGGCGACGCGGATCGGTCGCTCGTGGTGGAGGAGCTCAACGAGCTGTCGTACCGCTCCGACGACGGCGACTACTCGATCGCACCCCTGGTCGACGCCGCCCAGACACCACCGTTCCTCACCGAATTCCGCGTGGTCGTCGGACGGGAGATCGGCAGGTTCTCCAAGGCGGACGACGTCCAGGCCCTGGTCTCGTACCTCGAGGATCCACTGCCGACCACCCACCTGGTGCTGGCGTGGGAGAAGGGCCCTGAGCTCCAGCGGCTGAACGCGATCCCGAAGTCCCTGACCACCGCCCTCGATGCGGTGAAGGCGGAACTGATCGACGTCAAGGTGCCGCGGGGGAAGGCCGCACAGGGCTGGCTCGAGGAGCAGGCGGCCATCGCCGGGGTCTCACTGGACCGCGACGCGCTGCGGTTCATCGGCGAGCACCTGGGCGAGGACCGGTCGCGACTGCCCGCACTGCTGGACACCCTGGTGTCGACCTTCGGCGAAGGAACGAAGCTCCGCTGCGAGGACGTGGTGCCGTATCTCGGCGAAGCGGGCGATGTCGCCCCCTGGGAGCTCACCGACGCCATCGCCGACGGCAACGTCGCCGACGCGATCGGACGCCTGCATCGGATGCAGACGGCCGGCGGGCGCCACTCGCTCCAGGTGCTGGCCTCGTTGCACGGCCACTATGGCAGGCTGCTCCGTCTCGAGGGTTCGGGGCTCCGCGACGAGAAGGCCGCGGCGCAGGCGCTGGGCATGAAGGGGTCGACGTTCCCGGCCAAGAAGGCGTTGCAACAGTCCCGGGCGCTCGGACCCGCAAAGGTGCGACGGGCCATGGAGTTGCTCGCCGACGCCGATCTGGACGTCCGGGGTGCGACCTCGGTTCCCGACACCACCACCATGGAAGTCCTCGTGGCTCGCCTGGCGACGCTGCACCGCTAGACGGACCTCAAAACGCGAAACGAGGCCGCCGCAGCGGCCTCGGAACGGTTTCGGAAGCGGGGGAGTGCTACTGGCCGGCCTCGATCTGGCGGATGCGCTTCACCAGGCGGCTCTTCTTGCGAGCAGCGTTGTTCTTGTGGATCACGCCCTTCTGGGCGGCCTTGTCGATGCGCTTGACGGCAGCGCGAAGCTCCTCGGCGGAACCCTCGCCGGACTCGGCGGCGGCCAGGGCCGACTTGGTCCGGGTACGCATCTCCGAGCGGACACCCTTG
This sequence comes from Actinomycetota bacterium, assembly GCA_039029775.1. Taxonomy (GTDB): domain Bacteria; phylum Actinomycetota; class Acidimicrobiia; order Acidimicrobiales; family UBA8592; genus JBCCFK01. The sequence continues at coordinate 2,557 of JBCCFK010000340.1, forward strand.
TTGCGCTGACGGCGAACCTCGTTCTGCCGGTTGCGCTTCATCTGGCTCTTGATGTTGGCCACGATTCACCAATCTCCGTGCGGTTCCGGCGGTCCGGAGCGCAGTCGTCTTCGTCTTGAGGGGAACGATCGGGCATTCCCACGAAGGCCGTATGCTAGCGGGAACCCCTCGAAAAGCGTCACGCTCGGCGCGCTCGTCGCGCCGTGGTGACCACTTCTGCCCGCAGCTTTCTCTGCAGACAAGGCCGCATGCATCTCGACCGCATCCGCAACATCGCAATCATTGCGCACATCGACCACGGCAAGTCCACACTCGCGGACCGGCTGCTGGAGCTGTGTGGCGCCGTCGATCCCAGGGACATGCGTGAGCAGTACCTGGATTCGATGGAGCTCGAGCGCGAGCGCGGGATCACGATCAAGCTGCAGAGTGTCCGA
>JBCCFK010000341.1:0-2938 GCA_039029775.1 Actinomycetota bacterium
CCGCGTTCATGGAGTTGACCGGGCCTTCCATGTCCATGGTGATGGTGACGATGCCGTCAGCGTCCTTCTCGTACTTGAATGAACTCATGTTCGTAATCTTCCGGTTGGTCGGCGCGAGGCGACGGGCACCGCAACCCCGACCTCGTGGCTGCCGGCCGATCGGTCGCCTCGTATCGTGTGCCCGGCTCGACCGCCGATCTCGCGGCACCCCACGCCCGCTACGGCGGCGACCTGTTCCTGGGTTCGGGTACCTCGCAGGCGGCCGCGGTCACGAGCGGTCTCGGCGCCGTCCTGTTGAGCGCCAATCCGTCGCTGTCGCCTGGTCAGGTCAAGGCCGCCATCATGCGCGGCACGTTCGACCTCGAGGACGTCGGCAGCACGCGACAGGGGCACGGCCACATCGACGGCGAGGACATCTCCATCTCCGGCAAGGTGCGCGCCGCAAGGGTCACGGCCCCGCGCGCCGCTCAGCCCGGTGGCATCGTGGTCCCGACCGGCATGACCTGGTCGGGTGGGACCTGGTCCGGTATGACCTGGTCCGGTGCGACGTGGTCGGGCATGACCTGGTCCGGTGGGACCTGGAGCGGTGCCACCTGGTCGGGTATGACCTGGTCCGGTGCGACCTGGTCGGGCATGACCTGGTCCGGTGGGACCTGGAGCGGCGCCACCTGGAGCGGTGCGACCTGGTCCGGTGCGACGTGGTCGGGCATGACCTGGTCAGGCGAGGGCTGGAAGTGAGCTGGGGCGTCACCGCCGGCGGCCACGCGGGCAGACACCCGTCAGAAGGCTGAAACCCGGCCCGATTCTGCCGACAAGAGCCATGTGAGGAGGATCGGCGAGAAGGCGGGACAGCACGCGGCCTGGGCCCTGATCTCCTGTCTGGGGGCCGGGTCCGTGGCGGCCCTCCTCGTCCTGCTGACGGACCTGGACGGCCCTCACGAGACCCTCGAGCTGGAGTGGTGGATGCTGGCGGTCGGCTTCTTCGCCGCCGAGACCTGGGTCGTTCACCTGCACTTCCGCAGCGAGGCGGGAAGCTTCTCGCTCTACGAGGTCCCGCTGGTCCTGGGCCTGATCTTCACCGACCCGGCACTGCTCTGGGTCGCCATCGTCACCGGCGCCGGCCTCGCACTGCTCCTGGTCAGGAAGCAGCCGGGGATCAAGGTTGCGTTCAACGTCGCCAACCTGTCCCTGCACGTGGTCGTCGCCACGGTGATCGTCGACGCCTTCTCGGTGGGCGACGTGCTGGAGCCCACGACCTGGGCGGTCCTCGGCGTCTCCACGATGCTCGGTGGTGCGCTCCAGATCCTGCTGTTGGCCCTGATCATCACGGTGACCGAAGGCACGATCAACCGGCCCCAACTGGCCTCGATGGTGCTCATCGGCGCGGTCATCTCCGCGGCCAACACCGCCCTCGCCCTCGTGGCGGCCATCCTGATCGAGACCGAACCGTGGAGCCTGCTCCTGCTGGCTGTCACGGTCGCCGTCTTGTTGATCGCCTACCGGGCGTACGTGGCCGAGAGGACCCAGCGCGAGCGCGTCGAGTTCCTCTACTCGTCGACGAAGGCACTGCGGGAGAACTCCGAGACCACAGCGGCGGCAGCCGCGCTGCTGGACGAGGCGACCTCGATGTTCCGGGCCGCTCGTGGCGACCTGTACCTGTTCGCCCGGGCCGAGGAGCCCGGAAGCGGCGCCCTGTTCCAGTTCGCCGGCGGGACCACCGTCGGACACCCGCTCGAGGACGACGAGGCAGCTGCCCACCTGGCGTCGCTGGCGACCGAGCCGGTCATCGCGACGCCTGGAGAAGGCGTATGGGGGCACGCCCTCGGCGAGGGCATCCGCGACGCCATGGTCGGCGTCCTGCACGGCGCCCGACGCGAGATCGGTGTGTTGGTCGTCTCCAACCGGCTCGGCAACGTGACCTCGTTCACCGCCGAGGACCTTCGGCTGTTCGAGACGTTGGTGCAGCACGCGGCGGTTGCGCTGGAGAACGACCAGCTCGAGCAGGCGCTCGGGGAGATGCGGCGCCTCGAGCACGACCTTGCGCACCAGGCCAACCACGACACGCTCACCGAGCTCGCCAACCGGCAGCTCTTCGGGGAGGAGCTGGCCGCGCAGCTCGGCTCCGGAGCGTCGGTGTCGGTCCTCTACATCGACCTCGACGACTTCAAGGTCGTCAACGACTCGCTCGGGCACGACGCCGGGGATCACGTGCTCGTCGAGGTCTCCCGGCGGATCACCAGCGTGATCCGCCCGACCGACACCGCAGCCAGGCTCGGCGGCGACGAGTTCGCGGTCGTCCTCCCGGAGAGCACGCAGCCCGAACTCGTGGCCAGGCGGCTCATCCAGGCGCTGCACGACCCGTTCCTCATCGGCGATCACGACGTTCAGATCGGTGCCAGCATCGGCGTCGCGACCAGCGCCCCGGGCCACACCGATCCCTCGGTCCTGCTGAACGACGCAGACGTCGCCATGTACGCGGCCAAGAGCGCCGGCAAGGGTTCGGTCGTGACGTTCGAGACGAGCATGAAGGAGCAGGTCTCGAAGCAACGCCGCATCCGCACGCAGCTCCGGCAGGCGATCGATCTCGACGAGTTCGAGGTCGCGTATCAACCGATCGTCGACCTCCAGAGCGGTCGCGTGGCCGGAGCCGAGGCCCTGGTCCGCTGGCATGCGCCCGACGGTGTCCAGATGCCCGGCACCTTCATCGGTGAAGCCGAACGGGCCGGGCTCATCGTTCCGATCGATCGGAACGTCTTGACCAAGGTCGTCGCCCGACTCGGCGATCTCGACACCGCGACCGGGACCTCGCCGTTCGTGTCGGTCAACCTGTCCGCTCGCAACTTCCAACAGGACGACCTGATCGACCACTTCGCCCGGACGCTCATGAATGCCGGCGCCGACCCGTCGAGGTTGGTCGCCGAGATCACCGAGACGGCGC
>JBCCFK010000342.1:0-2792 GCA_039029775.1 Actinomycetota bacterium
GACGCGTCCTTCCAGGTCATCCAGCCGTTGCCGGTCTGGGCCAGGGTGCGCATCATGCGGCTGTAGAGCTGGCGGGCGGGGACCTGGCGCTCATACAGGCCGGCTTCTTCGGCCTCGACGTAGGCCGCCTCGAAGTCCTCGCCGTATAGGTCGGTGAGGTGGGGGACCTTCTTGGGGTCGAAGAGGCTCCACTGCCAGTCGTTCTCGACCCGCTGCATGAACAGGTCCGGCACCCAGTTGGCGATGTTGAGGTTGTGGGTGCGACGTGCGTGGTCGCCGGTGTTGTCCTTCAGCTCGAGGAACTCCTCGATGTCGGCGTGCCAGGTCTCGAGGTAGATGCAGGCGGCGCCCTTGCGCCGGCCACCCTGGTTGACCGCGGCGACCGAGCTGTCGAGGGTCTTGAGCCAGGGCACGATGCCGTTGGAGAGCCCGTTGGTGCCCTGGATGAGGCTGCCCTTCGCCCGGATGCGGTGCCAGGCGACACCGATGCCGCCCGCGAACTTCGACAGGCGGGCGATGTCGGTGTAGCGCTTGTAGATGCCCTCGAGGCTGTCCTCGGGGGAGTCGAGGAGGTAGCAGCTCGACATCTGCGGGTGCGTCGTGCCCGAGTTGAACAGCGTGGGGCTGGACGGCAGGTAGGCCAGCGACGACATCAGGTCGTAGAAGGCCACGGCCTCGTCGGAGCTCTGGGAGAGTCCACAGGCGACACGCAGGAAGAAGTACTGCGGCGTCTCGATGACCTCACGGCTCTCGGGGTGACGAAGGAGGTAGCGGTCATACACGGTCCGCAGGCCGAAGAACTCGAAGTGGCGATCGCGATTGGAGTTGATGGCCGCGTTCAGCGTCGGCGCGTCGGCGTTGACGAAGTCGAGCACCTCGTCGGAGATCAGGCCCAGGGCGTGGCCTCGAGCCACCGACTCGGAGAACCACGGGATGTTCTGGTTCCGCACCTCCTTGTCGACGTAGTTCGACAGGAGGCGAGCGGCGAGCTTGGAGTACCCGGGCTCTTCGACGATGAGGCCCGCGGCGGTGCGGATCGAGAGCTCGTCGAGCTCCTGGGTGGTCGCACCGTCGGCGAGCGCCGAGATCGTGCGGGTGGCGACCCGCATGGGGTCGACGCCGCGCAGGCCCTCGGAGCTGCTGGCGACCGCGTTCACGATCTTGTTGACGTCGACGGGTTCGAGGTCGCCGTTGCGCTTGCGGACCCGCATTCCCGTCGCCGTGTCGATGGCCGCAGCCGGTCCGGCGGTGGAGGCGGCCGTCGCATCGAGCATCTCGATGCCGCCCGTCTCCACCGTCAGCGCCGGCTGTGCGCCGGTCGCGTCGGTTGCGGTCTCGCTGTCGTGGTCGGTCAGTGCCACGTGCTGTTCTCCCTCTCCCTGGACACCGTCTGGCCGGTGTCCTCGCTCCCTCGGCTGCGTCGCCCCACGCGGGGCCGAGGTCTGGTTCCCCCGGCGACGAGTCGCCGGGGGCTTGGTTGCACGGTCCGCTGCCGGTCGGGTCCGCCGTTGGACTCGTTCGAATGCCGGGCCGTGTTCAGACACGGGAAGGCTCGATGTGAGCTCGCCACCCCTGGCCCCGTGCCCGCCCGCCCCCTCCGGATCTCGGTGCGCAGATCCCGAAGTGACGGTCCAAAGATTACAGCCGTGTAACTACACCGGTGTCAAGACGTGAACGGAGAAATCGCGAGGTTTCTCGGGGGGCCTCGGGCGCGCGCCGAAATCACCGCCTCCGGCGGCTCGCGTCAGGGTGTCGATCGGGCTCGGACGGGCGGCGGCGTGCGCCCCGGTCGATCAGCGCCCGATGCCCAGGACCTTGAACCCGAGATCGTCGAGCACATCGCGATCGAGCAGGTTGCGGGCGTCGACGACGTTGCGTTCGGCCATGACCTCGGCCACCGCCGCGAGATCCACGTCGGCGAACTCGGGCCACTCGGTCAACACGACGAGCACGTCGGCGCCCCGCGCGGCCTCGACCGCGTCGGCGGTGATGTCGGCGTCGGGCAGCTGCGGGATCGGCTCGCGGATCGCCGGGTCGAACGCCGAGATCGTGGCGCCCTCGTCCCCGAGGAGCGACAGGACGGCGATGGCGGGGGACTCGCGAAGGTCGTCGGTCCCGGCCTTGAAGGTGAGACCCCAGGACGCGACCCGCCGGCCGGCGGTCGTACCGCCGCACAACGAGCGCACCTTGTCGGCGACGCGCCCGATGTGGCGATGGTTGAGGCTGATGACGTTGCGGAGGAAGTCGAACTCGAGGTCGACGGAGGCCGCGATGTGGACCAGGGCCTCGGTGTCCTTGGGGAAGCAGGATCCGCCCCACCCGGGACCGGGGCTGAGGTAGCTGGTGCCGATGCGGCGGTCGAGGCCCATGCCGTTCATCACGGCGGTGATGTCGGCGCCGAGTTCCTCACAGATGCCGGCCATCTCGTTGACGAACGTCAGCTTCGTCGCCAGGTAGGCGTTGGACGCGTACTTGATGAGCTCCGACGACCGGGCATCGGTGATGCAGATGTCGGTGTCGAGGTCCTCGTACAGCGCGGCGACGGCGGCCGCGGCGTCGGCGTCGTCGCTGCCGATCACCACGCGGTCCGGATGCAGGAAGTCCTCCAGGGCCGAGCCCTCGCGCAGGAACTCCGGGTTCGACACGACGCGCACGTCGGCGCGGTCGATCCGCTCCTCGACGAGGCGGGCCGTGCCCACAGGGACGGTCGACTTGTTCACGACGATCGAGCCGGTCGGCAGGGTCTCGCGGATCTCCTCGGCAGCGGCCAGCACGAACGACAGGTCGGCGGC
>JBCCFK010000343.1:0-2463 GCA_039029775.1 Actinomycetota bacterium
GCCGTGGCGGTCGATGAAGGCGTCGAACTGCTCCTTGAAGGCGACGGTGTCGGCGTCGTCGCCGAGCCGCTCGAGGAGGCCCTCGACACCCTGGTCGAACACGGCTCGCAGGGCGTCGCTCCCCCGCACGTGTTGGGCGATGGTCCAGAGTTCGTTGGCGTACTCGGCGGACTTCACGTCCCCCGAAGCGCCGATCAGATGGGTGACGAGGCCAGGGTTGCCCGCGGCCGCGCAGGCGTCGCCCAGCACACCTGCGACGATCGCCGCGGTCGACGTGGAGATCAGATGGTTTCGGAACGCAGGCCGGAAGCTCGTCGGGAACTCGCGCAGGTAGCGGATGATCACGTCGTCGGATGCGTCGAGCGCCGGTTGGCGACTCTCGTAGCGGGCCACGATGTCGTTGCTCTCGGCGACGATGTCGGGCAGGTCGCGCTGTCCCAGCGCCGACATCACGGTCCGCAGGATCTTCAGCGAGGAGCCGATGCTCTTGTCGCCTTTTCGCGGCTCGTACGGCGGCGGGTTGCCCTCGCCGAAGAACGAGACGTCGATCGCCTCGGCCGACGACCCCGGGGCGCGGACGCCCATCATCCTCAGGTACGACAGGTTCAGGTACCCGTAGCCGCCGTAGAGGCCGATGATGACCGGCTCCGTCGTGGCGAAGTCGTCCTTGCGCATGATGCCCATGACGTCGTAGGCGTCTCGCCAGCCCGCCTCGGCGGGCACGACGCCCAGCTCGTAGCTCAACGGGGTGAGCACCTCGGGGAAGACCTCACCGATGTTGCCCCGGGTGTTGATGGGCCAGCGATCATCGATCCGGCCCTCGACGATCCAATGCGTGTCGCTCACGTTCCCCCCTGGGTTAAAGACTCGCTCGGCGCCTGACCGTAGGACACACTGCGGTCATGGACCATCTGACCAGCGAACAACTCGAGGCAGGCCTCCCCCACATCCTGGCGTCGCCACAGGACGACGGTGTCCTCGAGATGGTGCTCCGTCGACCCGACGTGGACCAGCGGGAGGTCCTCGACGAGGCGGAGCTGTCCCTCGAGGAGGGCGTGGTCGGCGACAACTGGAACCAGCGGTCCAGCGGACGCACCGACGACGGGTCCCCGCACCCCGACATGCAACTCAACGTGATGAACGCCCGTGCGGTCGCGCTGGTCGCGGGAGCCAGGGAGCGCTGGTCGCTCGCCGGCGACCAGCTGTACGTCGACTTCGACATCACCGAGGCCAACGTCCCGCCCGGGACTCGCCTCGCGATCGGGAGCGCGGTGATCGAGGTCACCGATCAGCCCCACACCGGGTGCGCCAAGTTCACCCAGCGGTTCGGTCTCGACGCCCACCGCTTCGTGAACAGTCGGGAACGGGCCGACCTCCATCTCCGGGGCATCAACGCCAGGGTCGTGACCCCGGGAACGATCCGACCGGGTGATCGCATCAAGAAGCTCTGATCCGCCCGGGCCACCTCACCCCATCCGAGGCCCGACCCTGGCACACTTCTCGCGATGACACACCTGCTCGGGGTCGACACCGGCGGCACCTTCACCGACGCCGTGATCTGGTGCGACGACACCGAGCGCGTGCTCGGATCGGCGAAGGCGCCGACGACCCACGACGACCTCGCCGCGGGTATCGGTCAGGCGATCGACGGTGCCCTGGCCGACGCCGGGGCGACAGCGGGCTCGATCGCCTTGGTGTCGCTCTCGACCACCCTCGCCACGAATGCCCTCGTGGAGGGGAAGGGCCGGCGCGCCTGCCTCGTGCTGGTCGGCTTCGACGAGGACGCGCTCGACCGCTCCGGGCTCCGTGAGGCGCTGGGCGATGACGCGCTGATCGTCGGCCGCGGCGGGCACACGTCGCACGGTGACGAAGCCGCGGCGCTGGACGAGGACGCCATTCTGGCCGCGGTGGAGGCGGTCGCCGAGGACGTGGATGCCTTCGCGGTCACCGCCCAGTTCAGCGTCCGCAACCCGGGCCACGAGATGCGCCTGCGGGACGAGATCCTCAGGCGCACCGACCGTCCGGTCACCTGCAGCCACGAGTTGTCGGCCGCCCTCAACGGGCCCAAGCGCGGGGTGACGGCGTTGTTGAACGCCCGCCTGGTCGCCCTCATCGAGGAGCTGCTCACGGCCGCGTCCTCCATGCTGACCTCGCGCGGGATCGACGCACCGGTGATGATCGTGCGGGGCAACGGCAGCCTGGTCTCCACATCCTTCGTCCGCGGTCGGCCGATCGAGACGATCCTGTCGGGGCCGGCGGCGTCACTGCTCGGCGCTGCGCGCCTGGCCGACACCGCCGATGCGGTGGTGAGTGACATCGGCGGCACCACGACCGACGTGGCCGTCGTGACCGGAGGCCGGCCACGACCTTCGCCGGACGGGGCGGTGGTGGGTGGGCATCAGACGATGGTCGAGGCGGTCGAGATCCGGACCCACGGGCTCGGCGGTGACAGCGAGGTCCGCC
>JBCCFK010000344.1:0-1762 GCA_039029775.1 Actinomycetota bacterium
ATTGGGTTCAATGATTCCGATTGGTGCTGCCCTCGAAGCCTCCGGAGGCACCGCTTTAATTGCGGAACGCCGTGTTCTCGACGACCTCCTCCACGCTGACGCCGGGATGGACGGACTCGACCCGCATCGCGTGGTCGGGGGTGTCGAAGCTGAAGACGCCCAGGTTGGAGACGACGCGATGCACGTCGTGGAACCGGTTGCCGGGGCTGCCGACCTCGGCCATCCGGTCGTATCCGGGCCCCGACACCACGTCGACCTGCTCGACGAAGCTCCTGGTGCTGTGGTTGGGAACCCAGTAGCTCGTGCGGTGATTGATGAGGTTGCCGGGCGAGCCGCGCAAGCCGAGCAGCTGTGCTCGCGGCTGGCGGAAGTCTCCGATGGCGGCGATGTTCTGGTTGCCGAACCGGTCGATCTGTGTCGCGCCCATCATCACGTGGCGCTTGCCTGACCACACGATGTCGAAGATCGTCCGATACGGGACGTACGCCTCGGTGACCCGCTCGGCGCCCGGCACGCCGAGCGGCAAGGGGTTGGTGGCCAGGACCGAGACCGCATCGGTCATGACGACGTCGGGGGCGAACGTGGCCTTCGCCAGCCGGCCGCCGATGATCGGGCTGGTGCCGATCGGGTTGCAGAGCAGGTCGGCGTCACCGCGAAAGCACTCGGCGATGGCGAGCACGCAGATGTCGGACCGGTTCACGATCCCTCCCCTCGAGCATCGACGGCGGCGAGGTAGGCCTCGTGGCTCGGGGCCTCGAGATAGGTGGACCGGAATGCCTGCCAGGCCTCGGCGTCCTTCGCGGTGGCGGCGTACTCGCGTTGGAACGCCTCGTCGCGTTCGTAGTCGGGCGGGCACTCGGTGAAGTGGGCGCCCCGCGGTGCCTCGATGACCCCGTCCACGAAGATCCGCTGGATGCGAAGCGTGTGCACCGACCCCTCGTCGAGCAGGTTCTCGGTCGGGACGATGCGCTCGCAGCTCATGATCGTCCTGTCCGCGGCCATGGCGAAGAGGTCGTCGAAGTAGATGTCGGGGCCGAGGAACTGGCCGTTGCCCGCCGCGTCGGCACGGTTCATGTGAATCAGCGCCAGGTCGAGTTGGAAGGCCGGGATGGCGACCAGCTCCTCGCCGGCACCGCCATCGGGACCCGGGTACGGAGAGCGGACCGTCCTGAGCTCGGGGTTCATCGTGAGCATGTCCGAACCGAGACCGGCCCGGGTCGGGTAGAAGGGCACCCGATGCGACGCGGCCAGGAGGCCGAGATAGAACGCCCCTTCGTCGTACTCGACCGCCTCGATCGTGCCGGCCTGGCGCGCCACCCGGAAGTGCGGCTCGAGCGGGATCGAGTCGAGCGACACGAAGCCGTAGACCGCCCGCGCGAGCTGTCCGGTGGTGGCGAGGATGCCGATCTCGGGACCGCCGTACGCGACGACGGTCAGGTCCTTGACGCCGCTCCGGACGATCGCCCGCACCAGCGACATCGGCTTGCGCCGCGAGCCCCACCCCCCGATGCCGATCGTCATGCCGTCGCGGAGTTCGGCGACGAGGTCGTCCTCGGTCATCACCTTGCTCTTCGCCGCGTTCGTCGTCTCGGCCACGAGCCCCCTTCCATCGGTCTGCGGACCGTCACCGACGCCTCCGGCGACCTGACGGTCCGTCAGATCCGACCCTACCCGGCGCTCGCTCGCGGGGCCGACACGGGCAGGGCGTCCCGTCCCCGCGTGGCGACGTCTCCCGGGGTGTGGACCCCAGTGCAAAACCCCC